>JAGVAH010000067.1 GCA_020060385.1 Syntrophobacterales bacterium
CACGGCTTTGCTCCACGCTTCCTTCAGACCCCGCCTCACGACGACGCCCTTGCGCTTTGCTAACCCTTCACCTCCATCAGGTTGGGTAGAGGACTTTCAACCCCAAGCTGCGGTGCATGCTCGGCACACAAAAGGGGCGACGCTGGCGTCGCCCCTTCCGTAACTTATCAATTTTTTTGGCTGCTAGCTGACCGCTGCTAGCTGATAGCTATTAGGGCACAAAGGGCGGGACGTCCAGTCCCATGGTCTCCGGGAAGCCCAGCATCAGGTTGAAGTTCTGCACCGCCTGGCCCGCGGCCCCCTTGGTCAGGTTGTCGATGACCGAAAGCACGATGACCCGCCGGGATTCTGGGTCCACCCGCAGGGCCAGGTCGCAAAAATTGGCGCCCCGCACGTCCCGGGTGTCCGGCAGCCTGCCCGGGGGGTGGAGGCGCACAAAGGGGTGGCCCTGGTAAAAGCGCTGGTAGAGGTCCCGGAGTTCCTCTTCCGACCGGGACTCGGTCAGGGTGGCGTAAAGCGTCCCCAGGATGCCCCGGCTCATGGGCACCAGATGGGGGGTAAAGGTGACCTTTACCGGGGTGCCCGCAAGTTTGCTCAACTCCTGCTCCATCTCCGGGGTATGCCGGTGCTCCAGCACCTTATAAGCCCGGAAGCCGTCGTTGACTTCGCAGAAGGTGATGCCCAACAGGGGCTGGCGGCCGGCGCCGCTCACCCCGGACTTGCAATCGGCGATCACAGAATCTACCCGGAGCAGACCGGCCTGGGCCAGGGGGGCCAGCCCCAGGATGACGCAGGTGGGGTAGCAGCCGGGGTTGCCCACCAGCCGCGTGCGGCGCACCTCCTCCCGGTGCAGTTCCGGCAGGCCGTAGACCGTCTCCGCCAGCAAGGCCGTAGCGGTATGGGGTTGATACCACTTCTCGTATATGGCTGCGTCCTGGAAGCGAAAGTCCGCGCTCAGATCCACCACCTTGCACCCCTGCTCCAGGAAGGCGGGGATCATACCCATGGCCGCCTGGTGGGGCACCGCGGTGAAGACCACCTCGGCCTGGGCCCCGATTTCTGCCGGGCCGGCATCGCTGAAAGGAAGCTGGACCATGCCGGCCAGGGCCGGAAAGACCTGGTCAAAGGAAAGCCCGGGGTACTCCAGGGAGGTGAGGGCCACCAGGTCACAGCCCGGATGCCGGGCCAAAAGCCGCACCAATTCCAGCCCGGCATAGCCGGACGCGCCGATGATGGCGACTTTGAACTTGTTCATTAAGTGCTCCTAGCCCTGTAGGGGCGATCCGCGTGTCCGCCCTCGGGTGGGCGCACACACGGGTGCGCCCCTACAAGAATCGCTGGGGATACAAGGCTAAAAGGGGAAAAGGAAAAAAAGGGTGAAAGCAAGGGATAACCCCTTTCCCCTTTTCGCCTTTTCCCCTTATTAATCCTAAAAGGGCAAAGACCCTGGTTGACCGCGGAAGTAACTTACCGTTTGGAGTACTGGCAGCCGCGGCGGGCGCCCCGGCGTCCGTATTTTTTCCGCTCTTTGATCCGGGGGTCCCGGGTGAGAAGACCGGCCTTTTTCAAAGGGCCGCGAAATTCCGGGTTGAGTTCCACCAGGGCCCGGCTGAGACCGTGGCGAATGGCGCCGGCCTGGCCCTCCAACCCTCCGCCCAGGACATTGATGAGAATATCCAGTTCCGGACCGGCGTTGACCAAGTTTAGCGGTTGCCGCACCAGGTTGCGGGTGGTCTCCATGGGGAAATATTCTTCAAAGGCCCTGCGGTTGACGACGATGCGTCCGTTGCCGGGCCGGAGATAGACCCGGGCCACCGCGGATTTGCGTTTGCCGGTGGCCTGGATGCTGGTAGCTGCGCTCATCAATCCTCCCAAGTTAAAGAAACAGGCTGCTGGGCCTGATGGGGATGCTCGCCCCCGGCATAGATTTTCAACTTTTTCAGCAGACTCCGGCCCAGGCTGTTTTTCGGCAGCATGCCCCGCACCGCGTGGCGCAGGATCTCCTCCGGTTTCCGCTGTAGCAGCTGGCGGGCCGTGGTGGTCTTCAAACCCCCGGGGTAACCGGAATGCCGATAGTAACATTTCTGATCCAGCTTCCGGCCAGTGAACCTTACCTGGGCGGCGTTCACCACCACCACAAAATCCCCGGCGTCAGTATGGGGAGTGAAATTGGCTTTGTTCTTACCCCGGAGAACCATGGCCACCCGACTGGCCAGGCGACCCAAGACCTTGCCCTGGGCATCCACCAGATACCACTGCCGGGGGACTTCCATTTTCCGGGCCATATAGCTTTTCATGGGGAACATTCTCCTGATTAATAACCGTATATTTATATCTGTGACTAATCTAGTTGTCAAGGGTTGGGGACAGGATTTTAACCGCTCGCAGCTAGTTTACCAAATGAACCTTGTTTCTCCAATAGCCATGGCCGGGCTTCGTCTACAGGTACATGTTTGATTATTCTTTGCTTTATCCTGGGAATGTGGTAGAAGATTTTTTGAAACTAGGGCAAATAGGGAGAAAGATGCCTTATTGTAAACAATGTCAATTAATCCATGGTGAAGAACACCGGTTCTGCCAACGTTGTGGGCAATTATTGAAGACCTCCCAGGCTGGGGCCAGATCCTGCACCCGTTGCGGGACCCTGACCTATCCCGGGCAGAAATTTTGCACTGACTGCGGCCTGCCTTTGCGGGTAGCCCGGGTAGTCATGGAAGATGAGCCGCCTGCCGCCAAGCCTCCGTTATTTTATCCCCGCAACGCCGATCCCCGCAACCGCCGCCCCAAAAGACGGCCCAAGATGGCCCTCTATTTCCTGGGCATCATTTTGCTGATCCTGGGTGGCATCTATATGTGGGCCCGTCTGCCCCGGGCCTTGACCACGCCCCGCATTCCCGTGGTCTCCACTCCCCAGGAAGATATGCACCGGGAAGTGGAAAGGCTGGCGGAAAAGATCCGCTCTGCGCATCTCAATAAAGACATCAACAAGTGGCTCGGCTGCTACCATTCTTCCTATCCCCATCTGGGCCGCCTGGAAAGCCAGATCCTGGAATTGTGGAAAAACTACGATGTCCGGGAGGTATCTTACCGCATCACTAATGTGCAGCGGCAGAACGACCGCCAAGCCAGCGCCGATCTGGTGTGGAATATCCAGGTTTGGGACCACCGCACCCATGACTATACCCTGCTCCGGCCCAGTTATAAGATAATGTTGGAAAAAACCGACGGTACCTGGAAAATCCGGGATAGCCGGGAAGAGGGAGGGGGACCTTCTTAAGGTGAAAACCACGGCTATAGAAAAACTTAGCTGGATGCGGCTGGCGGGATGCTGCCTGGCTCTGTGGCTGGCCGGCTGCGCTCCCAAAATTTTTGAGACTCCCTATGTCCCGCCCCCGCTGCCGGCTAAGCCGGCGCCGCCCGCTCCAGTGAGCCGCCAGGTTTTCTACGTCGCGGCCAAGCGTCTCAATCTCCGGGCCTGTGCGGGCATGGATTGTCCCAAAATCTCCTTGCTGGAACAGAATGAAGTGGTGGAAAAACTGGGGCAGATGGACGAATGGTACGAAGTGATGGTCAAGCGGGACGGCAGCCGGGGTTGGGTCGACTCCCGCTATCTCTCCCCAGAGCCCGTCACCCCGGCCGTGGAAGCGCCGCCACCCCCTGAAGTGGCGCCGCCGCCACCTCCCCGTATAGCCCCGGCCCCGCCGCCGCTGGAAAAGCCGAAGCCCCCAGCCAAGCCTCCGGCAGTGGAGAAGCCTAAGCCCGGGGAAGCGCCTCCGGCCATCAAGAGGAAACCGGAAGAGGGCAAACCGGCCAAGCCGGCCAAACCCGGGGAGCCTGCTGTCAAACCTGCTCCCAAACCGGCGCCCCCGCCGGAGAAGCCCGCGCCTCCTAAGGAAAAACCTGCGCCCGTAAAGGAAAAGCCTGCTCCGCCTCCGGAGAAGCCGGAGCCGCCGGTAAAGAAACCCGCGCCGCCGAAAGAGAAGCCTGCGCCTCCCTCCGGGGAGCCGGAGCAGCCCAAAAAGATCCGGATTATGTGATCTAGTATCGCGTCCCAGAAATAAGTTACAAAATATCTACACTTAAAACTCCCCTTCCCCACGGGGAGAGGGGGTTGGGGGTAGGGGGGCGACTTTGGGCAAGTGCCTGTAATCAGACCAAAAGACGCCACCCCCACCCCGACCCTCCCCCCTCAAGGGGGAGGGAGAAAAGACTGCCTTGATTATGAAAAGTATTTCTGGGACACGACACTAGCTGGAGAAAACAAATGGGCTAAATAGAAGGATATTAATATGAAGGTCTTATATTGCCCCGTCTGTGAGAAGCCCACCGGCCACCAGCGAAAACTGGGCTTCGGAACCCTCTTCGCCATCATCCTCACCCTCGGCTGGTGGCTCCTGGCCATCCCCTTCTACCCCAAGCGCTGCTCCATCTGCGGCCAGACACCTGGCTTGCCTTCCGCTTTTTGTATCTTCATTTTTACATTTGCTTCAGCCAACACTTTGTTTGATTTTTGATCCTTTCCCTTCCTCTCACCCATAAATTTTCCAGCTTTTTTATATCATTTAACGTATTTCCTCATATTTATACTGGTTGCCAAAAGTTTTTTCCGCCCCCCCTCACCCTAACCCTCTCCCCCCGCTGGGGGGAGAGGGGATAAGAGGAAAGAACTTTTGGCAA
>JAGVAH010000113.1 GCA_020060385.1 Syntrophobacterales bacterium
ACTCGTCTGGGCACGCATCCAGGAAAGCATATTTTTCACCAAATGTCGCGTAAATTTTCTTAAGGCTTTATCGGAAAAAACTTTTGGCAATCGCTATAATTGGCATCTCCCGGGATAATCACCACCATCCTGGGAATAAATGATGGTAATGGCATATATGGGTCTTAAGGATTTTCTGGCAGGCACCCAGGTGGCGGTGGCTCTAAGCGGCGGCGTGGACAGCGCGGTGGCCGCAGCCTTGCTCCAAGAGCGAGGCATGAAGGTGGTGGGGGTGCATCTGCGCCTGGCGGCCGGGGGCCCGGCAGCGGAGCACCTCTCAGCCCTGGCCCAAGGTCTGGGCCTTTCCTGGTGTGAAGTGCAGCTTCAGGAGGATTTCTCCCTGGAGGTATTGGATTATTTTACCGGGGAGTATGCCCGGGGGCGCACCCCCAACCCTTGCGTCCGCTGCAATGCCGCCATCAAGTTCGGCCGGGTCTGGGAGTTGCTGCAAGAGGCCGGCGTCCCTTATCTGGCCACCGGCCATTACGCCCGGCTGCAACCGGGTGCCAATGGGACCCTGGAGCTGCACCGGGGCGCGGACCGCACCAAGGACCAGTCCTATTTTCTGCAACGCCTCCCCCGGGAACTACTGCCCCGGCTCCTTTTTCCCCTGGGGGAGATGGCCAAGAAGGAAGTGCGCCGGCGCTACCTGGACCTGGGCTTGCCCCTGGCCGGTGATTACCGGGAGAGCCAGGAACTCTGTTTCATCCCCCAGGGCCGCTATCAAGAGTTTCTCCTGGAGCGACTGGGGAGCTTGGGCCCCCCCGGGGACTTGGTGGACTGCCGGGGCCGGGTCCTGGGCCGGCATAAGGGCCTGGAGTATTACACCGTGGGCCAGCGCCGGGGCCTGGGGGTGCCCGCGGCCGCGGCCTACTATGTGGTGGAGATCCGGCCGCAGACCAACCAGGTGGTGCTGGGGCACCGGGAGGAACTCTTCTCCCCGGGCCTTTTGGCCACCGGGGTGAACTGGCTCATCGACCCTCCCGGCCCCGAGATGACGGCCCGGTCGGTGATCCGCTACCGCCACCCCGGGGTGGCGGCCCAGCTCTACCTGGAAAATCCTGGAGAAGTAAGGGTGGTTTTTGCCAAACCCCAGTCCGCGGTGGCCCCCGGCCAGGCCGTGGCCTTCTACCAGGGGGACCGGCTCCTGGGCGGCGGCTGGATTGAGGAGAGGATATAATAGGGCGGGCGTCTTCGCCTGCCACCATTAAAAAGTATTGGTGGGGCGGGCCTCCGTGTCCGCCAAGCTAATATCCCCAAATGGCAACGAAAAACGAAAAACGAAAAGCGAAAAACAGGCTTTTCCGCATCATTACCTTCGGCTGCAAGGTGAACCAGTGCGATTCCGTGGGCCTGGCCCAGGAACTGGCGGCCCAGGGCTGGGAGGCCGCGCCCTCGGGAGCGGCCCCGGACTTGATCCTGGTGAACACCTGCACGGTCACCGCCCGGGCGGACCAGCAGGCCCGCCAGGCCCTGCGCCGCCTGGCCCGGGACTATCCGGGGGTGCCCCTCTGGGTCACCGGCTGTTACGCCCAGCGGGCCCCGGGGGAGCTGGCCGCGCTCCCCGGAGTGCAGGCGGTCCTGGGGAACCGGGAAAAGGCTAGGCTGACCTCTTATCTGGCGCAACTTCAGGAAGACCAGCAGCCCCGACTGCAAGTGGGGTCCTTTGTTCCCTGCGAAGAATTTCAGACCCTGCCGGCCCCCATCTCCCCCGGCCACACCCGGCCCCGGCTGAAAATCCAGGACGGCTGCGAACATCACTGCACTTATTGCATCGTCCCCCAGGTGCGGGGCCCCCGGCGCAGCCTCCCCCCCGGGGAGGTGGCCGCGGCCCTGGAGCAGCTGGCCGCCGGGGGCTACCAGGAAGTGGTGCTCACCGGGGTCAACCTGGGGCAATACGGCCTGGACCTGGCGCCGCCGCTAACTCTAGCGGCCCTGCTGGGGGCAGTCCGCTCCCGGCCCCGTCCGCCCCGGCTGCGCCTCAGCTCCCTGGAGCCCCAGGAGGTGACCACCCCGCTGCTCCGGGAACTGGCCGCGTTTCCCGGTTTCTGCCCCCATTTCCATCTGCCCCTGCAAAGCGGCGCGGCCCCGGTCCTGGCGGCCATGGGCCGGGATTACACCCCCTCCGAATTTCACGATTTGGTCCAGGAAATCTGCCGCTGTTTTCCCGGCCCGGGTCTGGGCCTGGACATCCTGGTGGGCTTTCCCGGCGAAACCGGGGCCGACTTCGAGGCCACCCGCTCCCTGGTGGCGTCCCTGCCGGTGACCTATCTCCACGTCTTTCCCTTTTCCCCCCGGCCCGGCACCCCTGCGGCCCGGCTGCCCCGGGTACCGGCCCAAGAGGTCCAACAGCGGGCCCAAGTCATGCGGGAGTTGGGACAGGCCAAAAAGAGAGAATTTTTGGAGGCGCAGATGGGAAAGACCGGGGAGGTCCTGGTGGAAGCCTCTGCGCCGCAAGCTGGCCTCCTCCGAGGTCTCAGCGACCATTACCTGCGGGTATTAGTCCCCGGTTCCTTGTCCTTGCAAAACCGCATTCTGCCGGTGCGCTTCCAGGAGGTGCGGGGGGAGGCCCTGGTGGGGGAGATCATCGGGTAAATCAGGTGCACTTCAGGTTTGCACCAGCTTGATGTCCGGTGCGGGAGCCGGGGCCTTGAACCTGGTGGCTACCACCAGGATCGCCCCGCCGGCCATGAACAGGGCGCTCACCAGCAGCCCCCCGCAATAGCCGTTGGGGGAATCTTGGAGCGCGCCGATGATCCTGGAGAGGTGAATGGCGGCCGCGAAACTTTGGAAGCGTCCCTATGTGTTCCTATCTCCCGGATTTTTGGAAATCATCATCGCAGGACCAGAATTTCTCGGAGTCTGGCCCCACCACCCGCTCTTGGGAGTAGTGCCATTGACCACCAAATCCTGTAATCCTGCTTTTTTCAAGGAAATATTCCGTCACCTCGAGGTGATGGGTGGTTTCCAACCCGGCGCAGGCGTTCAACCAGAGAGCCAGCAAGATCAAAAGGGGTGCGGCAACCAGCTCACGAGGTCGTAAGACCGTTTATGGACAACGGCGGCCAAGGTTGCCGCATAATCCCGGCTTATTTTTGGCGAATTTCATACTCTTGATAACATGACCAAAATTGGGCGTTATCGGTGCCATGCACCCTGCGGCAGACATTTTTGCCCCGGGCCAGGGCCAGATATCTTTCATAGGCAGCCTGGTCTCCAACGTATAAGGCATTGTGGTTTTGGTCGTTATACACGTGGTAAACCTTGCCATTCATTTCAAAGGTCGTAATTTGCCCTATGGGCACACTGTCAGCCAGCGCCGCCCGTTTGGGGGTCTGATCGTTAATAGGCCACTTTTGGAATCCGGCCTGCTCTAGAATATATATCGAGACGACCATCTGATCGAGGGTCGGCCGGCCGGTAAGGCCGGCTATGTTGTCACCGGTGCCAACCCTGTCAACACCGGCGCACCCGCTCGACAACATGATACAAAAGACTATTACCAACGCCCCGCCCAGCTTGGCTTGCCAACCGTTTGCCATCATGCCCTCCAAATCTCTGGATAACCTGCTGCTGTTAAGCCCCCCTCCGCCATTTTTGACAGGCGGCTATATATCATAGACTATGGGTTACCGTTGTCAAGGAGGACCGTGGAAGATCAGCATAATGCTGGATCAGGGGAGAAAGGCCTTAACCCGGAAACCCCACCCTGGTCAACCTCATCCCCCCGCTGGAAGATAAGAGTTTTTTTCCCAGCCGCCACCCAAGGCTTTGTATAAGGCGATGAGGTTGGTGCCCAGGGTGCGGGTGCTCTGGGTCAGGGCGTCTTCGGTGACGAACAGCGCGCGCTGGGCCGTGAGCACGTTGAGAAAGTCCGTCTTCCCGGCCAGGTAGAGCCGCATGGACAGGTCCACGGCCTGGCGGTTGCTGACCACGGCCTCAGACAGAGAGCGGCGGCGCTCCTGTTCCTTGGCGTAGGCCACCAGGGCCGTCTCCACGTCCTTCAGAGCGGTGAGCACGACCTGTTCATACGCGGCCAGGGCTTCTTGCTGGATAGCGTCCTGGAGTTTGATATTCCAGCGGATGCGGCCCCCGGCAAAGATCGGCCAGGTGACGGAGGGGCTGAAGGACCAGAACTTGCTGGTGCTCACTTTGCTGATCCGGGTCAGGTCATCCGCGGAAATGCCCACACTCCCGGTCAGGTTGAACTTGGGGAACAGGTCCGCGGTGGCCACGCCGATGCGGGCGGTGGCGGCATGGAGTTTCGCTTCGGCCCGGCGGATATCCGGGCGCCGCCGCATCAGGTCCGAGGGCAGGCCCACGGGAATCTCCGGGGGAGTGGGGGGAATGGGAGAGGCCTTAATCAGGTCTTTTTCCAGGGCTGCAGGCGGCCGTCCCAGGAGCACCCCCAAGCTGTAAATCGCGGCCCGGGCCGAGGACTCCAGCAAGGGAATCTGGGCGGCGGTGGTGGCCACCTGGGCGTCGGCGTTGGCCACGTCCAGGCGGCTGACAAACCCGGCCTCAAAGCGCCGGTGGGTAATGCGGGCCGTCTTTTTCTGGGCCTCCAGGTTCTTCCGGGCGATGGCGATCTGCTGCTGGAAGCCCCGGAGGTTCAGATAGTTGGTGCCCACGTCCCCCACCAGGGTGATCAGGACGTCCCGGCGGTCCTCCACCGCGGCCCGGAGATCGGCGGTGGCGGCTTCGATGCTGCGCCGGGTGCCCCCGAAGATGTCGATTTCCCAGGACGCGTCCAGGCCCACCTGGAATAATTCCCTGACTCCCCCCACAGTGGCGATGGCCCCGCCACCCGCAGCTTCGCTGGAGCCTTGACTCTTTTGGTAAAGGGCCGAGGCATCCGCCTGGGGCAATAAAGGCGCGCCCGCCACTCCCCGGGCGGACCGGGCCTGGAGGATGCGGGCTTCGGCCTGGCGCAGATTGAGGTTGGCCCGGAGGGCCATTTCCACCAGGGCGCTGAGCCCGGGATCGTTAAAAGCCTGCCACCATTCCACCAGGGTCACCGGATCGGGGATGGTCTTGCTGGGCTGCTCCTTGGTGACCACCTCCTGGCCGTTCCAATTTTCCGGGACCTTCACCTCCGGCGGCCGGTAATCCGGGCCCACCGCGCAGCCGGCAGCGGCCATTAAGCCAAGAGGAATCATTACTATCAACAACAATATTTTTCGTTTTATAATGACATCAGCTATCATGGACAAATATCTTTCATTGGTGGCGCAGGCTTTCCAGCCTGCGCCCCTTTAGCTTGATGGTTCTGGAAGTTCTCCAGGTTCCCAAAGGAATTCATATTCTTCCGGAGCTTGGCATAATTCAGCCCGCACAGGATTGTCTCGGATATAATTCCATTTCTCCAGGTATTCATCATAATCTCTGATGATGCGGTCATAACTTTCATCCAGCCACAGCGCGCCTTTTCTTCCCCTGGATTTATTGATTTCCCGGGCGCTGAAGCCTTTGATGCCCTGCAAAATCTTGCTTAGGGAAAAATCATCATCAGATTCGAAGACGACAGGTTTCAGCAACAGGTGTACATGATCTGGCATTACTATGGCTACGGTAATCCAATATCTGATTGCATGAAAATGCTTTGTCGCATCTAATACGATTCTCCTTTCAACCTCAGAAAGAATCCCTGATTTAAGGCGAAAAGTTACAAAATAAGTGCTGGCAGGCAATTGCCAGTGGGGCAAATCCCGCCGTCTAATTGATAATTCATCCTCTTTTGCGCAGGCTGGAAAGCCTGCGCCACCAGATTTTTGAGTTTTTTCTTTGTCTCCCATATTGCGTGTCAACTTAAAGTGTCCATTATTCTTGGTGGCACAGCCTTTCCAGGCTGTGCCTCAATAGTTTCAGTAGTTAGAACGCAGTATGGCTCATTAAGAATTTACAGTCCAATTATTTCCGGTAACAAAAGATAGTTTATCGTAAATACTGGACATGGGGGAGCCTCTCTCAAGAGAGGAAAAATTATTAACTCCAAAATTATTTATATCTCTCTGGGCAAATTCCAAGCAGTCCAGGTATTTCTCAGCTGAATATCCTGGTTGTGTAGAGTTGCGGAAATTAATGTTATGACTATTTCTAAATGCCCTCGCGGCATTACTGTCAATTATTAAAAACAAATCTGGATTAATAAAATGAAAAATCTTGGTGGCTCCGACATGAAATTCTTTGCCCTGTTGGTGTAAACCACCTTCTTCCCCCAGGGCCAGTCTATTATAAGCATCTTTGATGTTTGCTCTTTCTATCGAAAAATCGGCATCACACAACTTAATCCCGCATAGATGTTTGATTTTTGGCTCGATAGCCTCAAGTTTTATTTGAAGTCTCCTGGCAAACCCTCCCGCTTGAAGGTCATATCTGTTAATAAGACCTTGACCCATCATGCGACCCAGATCAAATGAAATAAGCGCAGCAACTAAATAGGGAATGAAGTCAATACCGAAAAGATTATGCGACGAACTATGAGCCTTATAAACCCCATTCGCAACGAGATTGTAATAAACGCAAAATCGATTATAACAGTCTATCTTTTCAGGTGCATTGTCAGTGATCATTGTCCCGCTTCCTCCGGAAGACTTTCACCTTTTTCCCACCTCAGACCAGGACATTGTAAAGGGCAATAAGGTTGGAGGTAAGCCGAGATTGCTCCGGTCACCACCAGACACAACTATCATTCATACCTTAGCGCATTGATGGGGTCCAGCCTCGAGGCCTTCCAGGCCGGGTAGTAGCCGAAGATAACACCCACGCTCACCGACACGGCAAAGGCCGCCAGGATGGCGTCCAGGGACATCTCCGTGGGCCAGTGGAGCAGGGCAGTGATTAAAAAGGAAATCCCCCGGCCCGCCAGGATGCCGGCAATGCCGCCGCAGAAGCAGAGCAACACGGCTTCCACCAGGAACTGCTGGAGGATGTCCCGGCTCCAGGCCCCCACCGCCATACGCAAGCCGATCTCCCGGGTCCGTTCGGTGACTGACACCAGCATGATGTTCATGATGCCCACGCCCCCCACCAGCAGGGAGATCAGGGCCACGGCCAGCAGCAATTTGGTCATGGTGGTGGCGGTGGAACTTAGAGCCTTGGTCATCTCCGTCATGTCCCGGATATAAAAGTCTTCCGGTTCGCCGGGCCGGATGCGGTGCCGCTCCCGCAGCAGTTCGGTAATCTGCCGGATGGCATCGGGAATCTCCGGGGCGGAGCGGGCCGCAGTCAGGATCTCGTCCACATTGGCGAACCTTCTGGGTTGGGGGGTGTCCGCGGCCTGGGTGGTGGATTGCTCCGGATAGAGTTGCAACTTGGTGCTGGGATAAATCTGGCTCAAGGTGTTGACTTTATCGGAAGTACTGGAGCTGGTGGAACTCTGGGAGCTTTGATTGGTGACGGACAGGGAGGAGCCGGTGACCCGGTATTTGATGGTGGTCCAGGGCGCCAGCAGGATGTCGTCCTGGTCCATGCCCACCATATTGGCCCCTTTGGGGCTGAGGATGCCGATGACCTTGAAGGCCACATTGTTTACCCGCACTTCCTTGCCCAGGGGATCTTCCCCTTGGAAGAGCTCGTTGACCAGGCGTTGGCCCAGCACGCAGACCTTGCTGGCATTGCGGACGTCCTGATCGGAGAACATCTCCCCTGCGGCCAGGGGCCATTCCCGCACCTCCAGGTAGGCCGGGGCGCTCCCCTGGATGAAGAAAGGCACCCAGTTGCGGTTGCCGAAGACCACCTGGGTGCGGGCCCGGACTATGGGAGCCACCGCCCTGACCGCGGGACACTCCTTCAAGATGGCCTCGGCATCCTGGGGGGTAAGGGTCATGACGCTGCCCATCCCATGGCTGACGCCGCCGCTGGACGCGGTCCCGGGTCTGATGAGCATGACATTGGCCCCCATGCTGGCGATGGTCCGCTGGATGCTGCTGGAAGAGCCCCGGCCGATCTCCATCATGGCAATGACTGCGGCCACCCCGATAATGATGCCCAGGGTGGTGAGCGCGGCTCGCAGGACGTTGCGGCGCAGGCCGTGCAGGGCGGTGCGGAGCATCCACCGGAGCCGGGGCAGGCTCCAGATGGCCCGCTGCGCGGCTTCGCTTTTCTCTTCCGGGACGGGGGACGCGGCTGCCGGCGGTGCGGGCGGGGCTTCGTCGGCCTCCACCACCCCATCACGGATGCGGACGATCCGCCTGGCGCTGCGGGCCACCTGCTCGTCATGGGTGACCAGGATGATGGTCACCCCTTCGGCGTTGAGTTGCTGAAACAGGGCCAGCATCTCTTCGCTGGTCTTGGAGTCTAAATTGCCGGTGGGTTCATCCGCGAAGAGGACCGAAGGATGATTGACCAGGGCCCGGGCAATGGCCACCCGCTGTTGCTGGCCCCCGGAGAGTTGGGAGGGTTCGTGGTCGAGCCGGTCCCCCAGTCCCACCCGCTGCAACAACTCTTCCGCCTGGTGTTGCGCCTCCTGGTCGGAAAGGTTGACGCCGTTGTAAGACAGCGGCATGACTACGTTTTCCAGGGCGCTGGTGCGGGGCAGGAGATTAAAGATTTGGAAGACAAAGCCCAGCTTCTGGTTCCGCAACTGCGCCCTCTCATCCGGGGAGAGGGCGGTCACGTCCTGCCCCTCCAGCCAATACTGGCCGGAGGAGGGACGGTCCAGGCACCCGAGGATGTTCATCAGGGTGGTCTTGCCGGAGCCCGAAGTTCCCATGAGGGCCACGAATTCCCCTTGGGAGACGGTGAGGGAGACGCCCCTGAGCACCGGCACGTCGATCTCGCCCAAGTGGTAGGTTTTATGCAGGTCTATGAGTTCGATGAGTTTCATCTGGCGTGACTCAGGCCCACGGTTATCGATTATCTCAATGTGACGGCCGCGGCGGCGATGAGCTACGGCCCTTAAAGATTTGCGGGGTAAAGGGGCTGGAGGAGGCGGAACGATCGGCCCCCTTCTCCGCCTGGGCCACCACCACCTGCATCCCTGCTTTCAGTCCGGGGCCCTGAACTTCCGTCATGGCTCCGTCACTGGGCCCGAGGCGCACCTTCAGCGGTTGGACGTAAGCGCCCTGGGGAAGCCACAGAGTTCCCTGTCCTGACTTGTCATGCTTATCCTCGGCCTTGGCCGTGCCCGGCTGGTGGGCGCGGGGCTGGCCTTTGGCCTTGGACTGATGGCGCCAGGCGGGGTCGATCTGGCCTGGCTGGGGGCCCCAGCGCAGGGCGGCGTTGGGGACCAGGAGGACGTCTTTATGCTCCGCCACTTTGAACTGCAGATTGGCGGTCAGGTAAGGAATGAGCTTGCCATCGCGGTTATCGGTATTGACCTCCACCGTATAGGTCACCACGTTCTGGGTCATGGTGGCGTTGAGCCGGATCTTGCCCACCTCCCCTTGGAAGGTGATCCCGGGATAGGCATCCACGGTGAAGGTCACCGGCTGCCCCGGGCGGATACTGCCGATATCCGCTTCGTTGACCGAGGCCCAGACCTGCAAGCGTCTCAAGTCCTTGGCCAGGAGGAAGAGACTGGGGGCGTTAAGGCTGGCCACCACCGTCTGGCCGATATTCACCCGGCGGTCAATGATGACGCCCCTGACCGGAGATCTGATGGTGCAATAATCCAGGTTCTGTAAGTTTCTTCTCAGAGTGGCCTGGGCCTGAGCCACCGCGTCTTTCGCCTGGACGATGGCCGCTTGCCCCACGTTGACGTTGGCCTTGGCCACCTCATAGGCAGCCTGGGCCGCGTCGAAGTCGCTTTGGGACAGGGCGTCGGAAGGACCCAGCTTCTTGGCTCGCATCCATTCCCGGTCCGCCTGGAAGAGTTTGGCCTTGAGCTGCCCCAGGTCGGCTTCGGCCCGCTTCAGGTTGGCCTGGGACTGGGCCACCGCGGCCCGGGACTGGGAGACGTCCGCGGCGTAAAGCGCGTCATCGATCCGGGCCAGGACCGTCCCCGCTTCCACCTGGGAGCCATAATCCACGGTCTTGCCGTCCCGGTCTTTACCGAAGGAGACTATCTTCCCGGCCACCTGGGCGCCGATATCCACCACCTCTTCCGGCTCCACCGTACCGGTGGCGCTGATGGTGGCCAAAAGATCGCCCCGGGTTATGGGCGCGGTGCGAAAGCCGCTGCCATCATTATGGTTCCGGTGCCAGAACCAAAAAGACAGGACCAGCGCCAACACCGCCGCCAAGGCAATCAGGGCCTTCTGTTTGGGGGAACGCTCTTTGAGAGTCAGTATCAGTTTATCCAGGAAGTTTCGCCACATGCGCTTATCCTTGCCATGAGCCGGGTGGGGCGCCATAACCGTTGCCGGCAATCGGGGCTTTATCCTGCCGAAACAGCCTGAAAAACGGACGCCTGTCCCGCCCCTGACCTTCTTCCCCTAGCTCTTGGGTATGGTTTCACTTAATTATAACACTGGAAATCGCTATTTACGGCGGGGGAGGATAATTTTTTGCAGGCGGCAAAGGGGCCAGGGGCTTCCGCAAACCTCTGCTGGAGGTGCAGAGGGCAGGGGCGAGGAGCAGGGAAGGTGGGAGAGCCGCGCCCGGCTGTTCCGGAGCAGGCGCGGCCGCCTGCTCTGCCTCACTGGCCCTTCTCCTACTCCTCCGTCATTGCTTGTAGCCGGTTGGTGGGTAGACGTTGCGGGGGTTCCAGAACATCCAGCCGCTGGAGCCGAAATCGTCCACGGCCTTGATCTGGATGCGCATCTCCGCTTCCGCGAAGATCTTTCTGCCGAAGGCGTAATCCCGGAAGGCCTGGAGCCAGGGACGGAAGCGCAGGGGTGAGGCCTGGGTGCGCTCCTGGGCCTTCTTCAGGGAGAGGTAAACGATCTTATAGGGATGCTGCACCGGATTGCGATAGTTGGGAATCCCCAAGTGGTAACCGGAAGGATAGACCATGGGGCAGACCACGTCCACCGCGTCGATGGCCGGCTGGATCTTCTGGCCGATGTCCGTATCATTGGTGTTCCAGTAGACGTAGCCGAAGATATCGGCGGCCACCATCACGTTGTAGGGTTCCAGGGCCTTGTAGGCCGCCTTCAGGAAACCGGTGATGGCCTCCGTGCGGGTGTCCTCGTTGGCGGGCTGGGAGAAGCCGGTGCCCCGGTTATCGGGGAAACGGACGTAATCGAACTGCACCTCATCGAAGCCCACTTGCGCGGCGATCTTGGCGATGGCGATGTTGTAATCCCAGACCTCGCGGATGAAAGGATCGACCCAGCGCAATTTCTCCCGGTCCCGGAAGACGCCGCCCCCCTTGGCCTTGACGGCCCACTCCGGTTTGCCCGCGGCCAGGGGATCGTCTTTAAAAACGACGATGCGGGCGATGAGATAAAGCCCCAGTCCCTTCAGACGGTCCATGAGCTCCTTGATGTCCTTGATGAGGATGGGCTTATTGGCGCCGATCTCTTCAGCCAGGGGGAGATCCACCTTGAAAGGAATAAACCCTTTATCGCCCTTGACGTCGATGACCAGGGCATTCAGGTTATTTACCTTCACGGCCTCCAGCACCGCGGTCCGCAACTTCTTGCTGGTGACCCCGTAACTGGTGAGATAGAGCCCCTTGACCTTGAAGGGGGTGAGGGGAATCTCCGGATTAGCCCCGGTTAACTGGGCGATGGGGATCTCCCGCTTGGCATAGCCCGGGGCCCGCAGTTTCAGGGTCTCTCCTTTTCCCTCCAGACGGAAGGCCCCCTCCTTGTCGGTGCGCACCGCTTTCTCCCCCAGGGTGACCGCCGCAGCCTCAATGGGCCTCTTGGTTTTGGCGTCAATGACCTTGCCGGCAATGCCCGGTGACGGGGGCGCCCCTTCTGTCTTCGGGGGGACGGCTGGCGCTGCTTCTTTCTTGACCGGGACCACCGGTGTCGTTGCGGTTTTTGCGGGGGTGACCGGCGTCCCTCCGATCTTGGCGGGAGTGGCGGGCGCCGCTTCTTTCCCAGTGGGGGCGGGGGGCGCTGCTTCAGTCTTGGCCGGAGTTGCCGCTGCAGCTTCGGTGCTAGCCGGGGCGGCCGGTGTCTTTTCTCCCCTGGCAGGCGTGGTTCCCGCCACCACCGCCAGGATCAGAAAACAGGTGATCAACCTTTGCATGCAGGCTCCATTTCAAAAAGTGATCAATAATCAATGATCAATAAAAAGATTAAGATTTTTTTGACTAACGGCTGACCCCCGGCCCCTGATCCCTAACCCCAATCTTAATAAGTCTTGTGTCCCTTCTCCTGAATCTTGCCGCTGACGATGGCGGCAAAGTTTTTGATGCCGTCGCCGTTGGTCATCAGGTACCGGGGCTGGGCCATCATCTTTTCGGACTTATTGGCAAAACGGCGATCGATGCTGAAGGCCGCCACGTAGCCCGCCTTGGCGGCTTCCTTCTCCAGGTAGTCGTCGTAGATGCCGAAGGGCCAGGCCAGCAGGTCCACCTTGGTCCCCAACCTTTTTTCCAGTGCGGCCTTGGACTTACTCAATTGGGTATGCACCGACTTTTCATATTCCCCGGGCTTCATCTTTTTCTTGTCCTTCTTGAAATTGGGATGCCAGAAGGTGTGGGACTGGATATCGAAGAGGCCGGTTTGCTGCAATTCTATTAACTGCTCCCAGGTCATGCATTTAACGGAGGAAACCCTGGAAACGCAGGAAGGATAGGCGAATAAGGTTACGGGAATGTTGTATTTCTTCACCAGGGGGAGCATGTCGGAATAGACCGTCTGATGGGCGTCGTCCGCGGTGATCACCACCGATTTGGCAGGGGGCGCAGGGCCCTTGCCCAACAGGTAATCCACCAGGGTCCGCAAGGGAATAACGGTGTAGCCGTTGTCCTTCAGCCACTTAAGCTGGGCTGCAAAGACCTGGGTCTTCACGGTCATGCCGTCGGTCACGGCGGGGCCGAAACGATGGTAGCACAGCACCGGCACGCCGACGGGCTCGGCGGCCAGGGCCACAGGGCCGCAGAAAGACACGGCCACCCAGAGAAGAGCGGCAAGCACTCGGATCATTTAAGGCTTCCTTTGGGGCATGGAAAATTGTTGCCGGGGTAAGGGGGCAATCCGCGGTTGCTCCACTTGCTCCTGGGCCAAAAAACTTTATGGGAATATACCAGAATCGAGGCCAAACGGAAGGTTAGAAATCCAGCGGCGGAATAATTTCCAGGATCGGCCAAAAAATGCAGATCTGCCAGCAGGGGCGCCCCTCTAACGGGCTCAGTATCAATAGTATTTGTATTCGGCGGGAAGGAGGCTCTGCCGCTTGGCTTTAAGTTTGCCCTTGGCGAAACGGAAGACAATAGCCCGGTCGCCCTCTCCTTGCTGGAGTCGCCGCAGCAGGCGGTCGTCTTGCAGAAGCCTTAGAAACTCTGCCTCTCCCCTCCGGTCTTGGAGAGGCGCGATCTTTTCCTCCACCCCGGCAAAGGGCTGCAGCCGGGCCAGATGCTCCAGAAAGAAGCCCTCCAGCACGGATTGGGGTATGACATTAGGCGCCAGACTTTCTGCTGCTTCCGGGCCTCTCAGCTCTTGAGCCCGTTGCTGCAGTTCCGGGGCCAGATTGCTGAAGTCAAGGTAGCAGGGGCCGTGGCCAAAGAGGTAGAAACTGCTGATGAGGGTTTCCCGGGTCCACATCTGTTTGAGTCGAACCATGATCCCGGCCCGCTCCGGGGAGAGCAGCAGGGGGGCCTGAAAACAGAGATAATCCCGGAAATGCTCTTTCCGGGCCTCGGCCTCGAATTTTCCCTCCGCCGCCAGATATTCGGGAAAAAGGATGCAGGGCAAGGGCCGCACCGAATAAATGCCGCAGAGATCATTCTTCAGAAAAGTGCAGGGTTTCTGGAGCCTCAGGGCCACCACCCTGATCCAATCGTTCCTCTCGTTGGGGAACACTCCCAGGGAATAGTAACGCCGGTAAACCGTGGCTACCGGCTCCCCCAACTGTCCGGCAGCGCCCAGGAGATCGACGATGCTCACGGGGACCAGCATCTCCGGATTCTTGCACCCCGGCCGGGTGCAGGCCGGATCGCAGTGAAAATCAGACCCCTGGGAGGCCAGGTGCGCGCGGGTGCGCAGATAGCCGGTCAGCCATTGACCGGGGTCTCCCCCGGGGGCGAAAAGCGCCTGCAGGTTTTCCTGGTCTTTCATGGGTGCAAGAATGATAGCATATTATTGGGGTCCTTAGGGATTTTCTTCCCGGAGAGGCGCAAGCCTAAACTCCCGGAGAAACAGTAATACCTGACAGCCGCATACCTTAGGCTGGGTCCACCCCGGCCTCAGCCCCCGGCAAATTCTATCAAAAAACGAATTCACCAAAAAGACATTATGATATCAATGAGTTCTGATAAATCTTTCCCCCTCCCCAATTATGGAAGTGAAAATGACCAGATTTCTTCCCTTACTTTTTTATTTGTGCTAAGATGAACATAGTCAGGTAATATCGCTATTTTATTGCTAATATAACCATTCAGGAGCTATCTATGGATTTTCGCACCGTCAATACCACCTGTTCCTATTGCGGCTGCGGCTGCGGTATCTTGCTGGAGGTGCTGGACGAAGAGGTCATTGGCTCTTTGCCGGTGAAGACCCACCCGGTCTCCGAAGGCAGCCTGTGCATCAAGGGCTGGAATATCCACGAATTTATCGGCAGCGACCAGAGGTTAAAGCGGCCCCTCCTCCGGAAAAACGGCGAACTCCAACCCGTGAGTTGGGAAGAGGCCATGACCGCCGCGGCCGCTGGCCTGAAAAATGTGGTGGAGAAATATGGCCCGGACGCGGTGGCGGTCCTGGCCTCCGCCAAGGTGACCAATGAGGAGAATTACCTCATCCAGAAATTCACCCGGGCAGCCATCGGCACCAACAACGTGGACCATTGCGCCCGCCTCTGACACAGCTCCACCGTGGTCGGTCTGGCCGCGGCTTTTGGTTCCGGCGCCATGACTAACTCCGTCCCGGAGTTGGCGGACGCCAAAGTAATTTTTATCATCGGCTCCAACACCACGGAAAACCACCCCATTGCCGCCAAGTGGATCATGCGGGCCAGAGAGAAAGGGGCCAAGATCATCGTCGCCGACCCCCGCTGGATCCAGATGTCGGACCTGGCGGAGATCGCCGTGCAGCAGCGCCTGGGCTCGGACGTGGCCCTGATCAACGGCCTGATGCACATCATCCTCAAGGAAGGCTGGCAGGACCAGGCCTACATCGATGCGCGCTGCGAGAACTTCGAGGCCCTGAAAGCCAAGGTGGAGGAATATCCCCCGGACAAGGTGGCCCAAATCACCGGCATTCCGGCGGAAACCCTGCGGCAGATGGCGGAAATCTACGCCAAGAACAAACCCGCGTCCATCGTCTACTGCATGGGCATCACCCAGCACACCACCGGGGTGGACAACGTCAAATCCCTGGCGAATTTGGCCATGATCACCGGCAACGTGGGCGTCGCCTCCGGGGGGGTCAACCCCTTGCGGGGCCAGAACAACGTCCAGGGGGCCTGCGACATGGGGGGCCTGCCCAACGTCTTTACCGGTTATCAGCCAGTGGCGGACGAAGCGGCCAACAAAAAATTCTCCGAGGCCTGGGGCAAACCCCTGCCCAACAAGCCCGGCCTCACCATCCTGGAGATGTTCAACGGCATCGATGAGGGAAAGATCAAGGCCCTGTATGTGGTGGGGGAAAACCCCATGGTCACCGATCCGGACCTGCACCACGTGGAAGCCGCGCTCTCCAAACTGGAGTGCTTCATCGTCCAGGACGTCTTCCTCACCCAGACCGCCAAACTGGCCCACATCGTCCTCCCCGGCACCTCCTTCGCGGAAAAGGACGGGACCTTTTCCAATACCGAGCGCCGGGTGCTGCCGGTGCGCCAGGCCATCAAGCCGGTGGGTGAATCCCGCCCCGATTGGCAAATCACCGCCGATCTTTCCACCCGGGTGGGCTATCCCATGCAATACGACTCACCGGAAGAAATTTTCGAGGAAATCAAAAAACTCACTCCCAGTTACGCGGGCATGAGCTACAAGCGCCTGGAAGAGAAGGGCCTGCAGTGGCCCTGTCCCACCGCGGACCACCCCGGCACCGTCTTCCTGCACAAAGACCGCTTCAGCCGGGGCCAGGGCATGCTCCACGCCATTGATTACAAGCCGCCCGCAGAAGAGCCGGACGCGGATTACCCCATGTTCCTGACCACCGGCCGGGCCTTCGTGCACTACCACTCCGGCACCATGACCCGGGTCTCCCCCACCCTGCACCGGGAAATGGAGACCGGCTACGTGGAGATCAGCCCCACGGACGCCAGAAACTTGGGCATCAAGAACGGGGAACGCATCAAGGTCAGCTCCCGCCGGGGGGAGATCCAGATCAAGGCCAAAATCAGCCGCAAGGTGAACCGGGGCGTGGTCTTCATCCCCTTCCACTTCGCGGAGGCCGCGGCCAATATGCTCACCAACCCGGCCTACGACCCCACGGCCAAGATCCCGGAATATAAAGCCTGCGCCGTGAAAGTGGAGAAGCTGGCGGCGTAGAGAAGAGAAGAGTAAAGAATCTGGGGAGGGGGCTAAGGGCCACAGGCCCTTACCCCCTCCCCAAACCCCTCCCCCAATCCCTTATAAGAAAAATGAGGGCCGGCAGCAGGCTGTCGGCCCTCATTTTTTTTGAACGTCCGTGGGTTGGGACGGGGTGGAGGGAGGGCAAGGACCTCAGGTCCCTGGCCCTCCCCCCAATTCCTTCACCCCCTCCCCCAGCAACAGCGCGGCCACCGGCGTGATATGCAGCAGCAGCCGGTCCAGGGTGTTGCGGATGTAGCTGGGGAATTCCTCGGCGGAAGTGGGAGCCACGCCGTAGGCCACCAGGATGGCCAGGAGGTTGCCCCCCAGGAATAAGGCCAGAAAAAGCCGGGGAGAACGCCACAAAGAGCGGCCGCAGAAGATCAAGGCCAGAACCAGCCCGGGCCACAAGAACCCGAAGTAGAAAGGGTCCACCAGGGCGGCGCCGAGGTAGGAGAAGGCTTGCAGGAACTGCTGGGGATAGAGGCTGTGGACATGGTCCGCGCCTATCTCTATATGGCGCCAGGCGGAGAACAAGCGCCAGGGGAGGTAGCCTGCCCCCAGGCCCAGGAGGGGCAGGCCCAGGTTTATAAAACGGCTCTTGAGGTCCGGGGGGCGCAGCCAGGCCAGGGTCAGGGCCGCGGCCAGGAGCACGGTCCCCGCCAGGGGCGGGCCTTCATATTTGCACCAGGCCAGGCCCGCAAAAAAAGAGGCCGCCAGGGCCAGACCGCCCCGGGGAGCCTTGTCCATGAGCCACAGGTAAAGGAGCCCGGCCGCGGCCAGGGTAAAGTAAGCCAGGGGCAGGTCGGCATAGGCGATGTAGAGATGCACCACGAAGACCGTGCCGTTTAACGCCAGGAAGGTGGTGACCCCCAAAGCCTGGGTGCGATTCAGACCCATTCTCCGGAGCAAAGAATGGAGCAGAGTCAGAAGCAGGGCGCCCCACAGGGGGAAGAGACCCTGGGCCAGGTGGTCGTTCACCCGGCCCAGACAGAAGTAGAGATAACTCAAAAGCAAGGGCACCAGATTGGGGTAGTAGTTGTGGGCCTCGATGCAGGCCAGATCCACCCCCCGGCTCTGGTAAAAGACCTTGGCCTTGCAGCCCCAGGTGGCAATAGTGTCCCAGGCCCACATGGGGTAAAGCGCGGCCCGGAAAGTGGCGAAAAGGAAAAGAGCGGCTAATAAACCAACAAAGAGCCAATCCCAATCCGTAAAGGGGCTGGGGGGGGCAGGGGTCAGCGGCGTTTCGTCTGGAGAAAGCCCCCGGCTCCCGCCGCTGACCATCTTTTTGACCGATAGCGCCACCCCGGTCAGGGCCAGGGGCGGGATGATAATCAGGGGCAGACTGAAATTATGGCCCAGCCAGGTGAGGACCAGCATCCACAGGGTGAGCAGGGTGGCGCCGCTGCCCCAGGAGAGGGCCACCTTCTCCAGCCCCCGGAAATCCAGGGGGCGGGGAACCAACAGGGCCAACCAGCCGTAACCCAGGAGCAAGACGGCCCCCAGGCCCAGCAGCAGGCGGCAGACCAGCAGGGCCGGGTCAATCATAGAATCGTCCCAGGAGCCGGGCATAGTCCACCCGGAAGAGCAGCCCCGGGCCGGGGACCGGCACCGCCCGGAAGGCCGGGGATTGGGCCACTGCCTCCTGACTGTCCCAGGATTTGTCCCCCTCCCGGATAATCAGATAGGAGGCCCTTTCCTGGCGTAGGGCATAAAAGAGAAAATCAGGGGGGACCGCAGGCGGCAGCAGCACATGGCGCCTGGGCGTGAGATGGTAGCGGGCCTCGATCTCTTTACCGGCCTCGTAATTATCTAAAAAGACGTAGGTGGCCTGGGGGGGAATTTTATCCGCCAGAACCAGCAGCCACCGGTAAAAGGGGTCTTCCTGGCGGATGGCGGCGCCGATGCGGTGGCTTGCCAGCCTCCAGGCCAGGTCCTGGACCTCAGGGGCGAAGAACCAGCCCAGCCAGATTATTTGCAAACCCCAGAGGCCCAAAAAAAGCCGAATCAGCCAGCGACGCCAGGTTTGGGAGAGTTTCATCGTGGATGAGAAGGGGAAAAGGGGAAAAGGGGAAGAGGGGAAAAAGGAAAGCGCAGAATAGAAGAAAGGACAGAAAATTGATAATTTTTCATTTCCTTTCCCTTTTAACCTTTTCCCCTTTTAACCCTCTTCCCATTTGTCAATCCCAAAAGCTGAAGCGGATGATGTGAAAGACCGCGGCGACCCCGTCTCTCCAGGTGATCTTTTTCCCGTGCGCGTAATCCCGGCCGTGATACTGGATGGGCACCTCGTAGATGCGGCAGCGCTTCTTGGCGATCTTGGCGGTGAGCTCCGGTTCCACCCCGAAGCGGTTGCATTTGATGGTAATATCCTTCAAGACTTCCGCCTTAAAGACCTTATAGCCCACCTCCATGTCCGAGAGATTGAGATTAGTGAACATGTTGGAGAGAGTGGTGACCATCTTGTTGCCCATGTAGTGCCAGAAGAACAGGACCCGGTGCGGACGTCCGCCGATGAGGCGGCTGCCGTAGACCACGTCCGCCACGTCTTCTTCGATGGGCGCCAGGAGGGCCGGGTAATCCACGGGGCGGTATTCCAGGTCCGCATCCTGAATAATCACCACCTCGCCGCTCACCTGGGCAAAGCCGGTGCGCAGGGCCGCGCCCTTGCCCTGATTGCGTTCGTGAAAAAAGGCCCGGACATTATCATACTCTTCCACCAACCGCGCCAGGATGTCCCGGGAGCCGTCCGTGGAGGCGTCATCCACGGCGATAATTTCTTTATCGTACGGGGTCTCCTGAACCAGCCGGAAAATCTCCTCCAGGGTGTCTTTCTCGTTGTACACCGGAATGACAATGCTCAGCTTCATATAGGCCAGATCGCTCCTAGATCCTGCGCCTCGGCTTTTGGAGGGGAAAAATCCCCGCTTCCGTAGGCCAAGGTCGCCAAGATTAATCTTTTCATTATAGAGCTTAATTAAGAGAAATGGTTAGATTTTTTCTCAGGGATCAGCCGCCGATGCTGACCATGGACCAGCCGGGGAGAAAATCGTCCCTGACCGCCACCTTCCGGCGCCTGGCTTCTTGAAAAATCTCCCCCAGGGCGGCATCGGTGGCCCCCCGCCGGAGCGGCCCCTTCAGGTCCAGGGCCTCCGCCCCGAAAAGACAGGGACGCAGGTAACCCGCGGCGGTGAGACGGAGGCGATTGCAAGCGTGGCAGTGATGCTCGCTGATGGTGCTGATAAAACCCAGCTCCCCCAGGAAACCGGGGAAGCGGAAAATCCGGGCCGGACCGGCATCAGCCGCCGGGGCCACGGGCTCCCCCGGCCCCAGGCCGGCCAGCCGCCGGCGCACCTCGGCCATGGGGAGAAAATGGCGGGTCCATTTGCCCCGGTCCACCGCGGGCATGAATTCAATGAACCGCACCTGGAAGGGTCGCTCCCGGGCCAGACGGACAAAATCCCACAGCTCGCCGTCGTTTAAGTCCTTCAACACCACGCAATTGATCTTTATGGGTGAAAACCCCAGGGATGCAGCCTTCTCCAGGCTGGCCCTCACTTCCTGGAAATTATCACTGCCCGTGAGTTCCCGGTAACGCGCCCGCTTCATGGTATCCAGGCTCAGGTTGAGGTGCCGCAGGCCCGCGGCGTAGAGGGCCGGGGCCAGATCTCCCAGGAGCACCCCATTGGTGGTGAGGCAGACTTCCTGGAGTCCTGGCACCTGGTGCAGCCCGTGGATGAAGTCCACCACCCCCCGGCGCACCAGGGGCTCGCCCCCGGTGACCCGGATCTTGCGGAGGCCTTGGGCCACCGCCACCCTGGCCAGGTGCAGCATCTCCTCGTAACGGAGGATCTCCGTCGCCGGCAGCTTCTCCCACTTGCCCCCCGGGATGCAATAAAAACAGCGGAGATTGCAGCGGTCGGTAATGGAAAGGCGCAGGTAATTGACATTATTGGCCAAAATATTCTCCGCCAGAGGGCAGGAGCCGGGGCCCTGCCCCCTTCCCTCGAAAAGGCTTAAAAATCCAAATTAAACAGGACGTCGCCCCCGGAGTTGCGCCGGCCCACCTGGGATTCCACACTGAAGTACTTGTTCACTTTATATTCCAGGCGCACCTGGTTCGTATCGTCCCGGTAGAGGGGACTGGTCTTGCGTTCAAAGGTAACGGTGAGGTCTTTGGTAATGGGCTTGGCGATGCCCATGGTTTGCCGTCCTTCAGATTGGCCGCTTTGTAAAGAAACATTACCCACCAGGGGGAAATCCTTCCCCAAAATCTCCTGGATCTTCTGGGCGGTGACCCCCCCAGGATGCCCAAGGCCTGTTGGCCCACGGTGAGATATTCTTCCCGGGTGAGGGTCTGGGCGGGGCGGCCGAACATCAGGTAGGCCAGCATATCCGGGGGAGATAAGGGGGGAATGCTCTCCATCTTCACCTGGGGTTTGTTGGCGGGACCGGAGGCGGTCAGGATCAAGGTGATATCGGCTATCTCGTAGGTGGCCCGGCCTTCGAGGGTCGCCTCCCCCTGGGGTTTTCCCGGGAAGCGGATCTCGGCCCGTTCTATTTTAAAAGGGCGCCTCTGCAATTCATAGGTGCCCTTCAAGGCCCGCAGCGTCCCGGACATGTAAGTGGGCTCACCTGGCCGTTTCCGGGCCTTGATGGTCCCGGCCAACTCCACCCGCAGGCGTTTGTCAATGATCCAGGCGTCGCCAGGCGCGTCCAGGGTGATATCCATCCGCATATTTTTCCACAGGGCCGGTTCCCCGGCCTTAGGGGCCTTGGCCCCGGGGGGCGATGGGGGCTTTTTCAAAACGATGTCCTGATGAATGCCGGTCTGGAAGAAGCCCGGGTGAAAAGAGGACTTGGAGACCACCAGCCGCCCCTTCAGAAGGGGGGCGGAACTGGGGCCGGTTAAGGCAACGCTGCCGCTGCCGAAGGCCTCGGCGCCCCCTCGCCCCAGGCCATGAAAATCCTGGAGCTGGGCCCGGACATCAAACTTTTGCGGCCAAAACGCGGCCATGGTGATGGAACCGTGGATGTGGGCGGTACCGCCGCTCTCCAGGGCGATATCGGGGATGACCAGCTTTTCCCCTTGCAGGGAGGCTTCCCCCGGCAGGAGCTTAAAGGGCGGGCCCGCCACCCGGAGCTGCAGCGTTCCCTCCCCCCAGCGGATGGTGCCGGATACCCGGGGGTGACGTGGATCCCCCTGCCACTGGGCCTTAATATTAAGGGCCCCGCTGGCGCTCTGCACCCCCG
Organism: Syntrophobacterales bacterium; assembly: GCA_020060385.1. Lineage (GTDB taxonomy): Bacteria > Desulfobacterota > Desulfobaccia > Desulfobaccales > 0-14-0-80-60-11 > SURF-52. Next base: position 21,803 of record JAGVAH010000113.1, read on the forward strand.
GAGTCAGGGCGGTAAGCAAAGCCAGATTGGCGTTTTCACCCTGGACTCGAAAATCCAGGTCCCGCTCCCCCCAGTCCCATCCCAGGGGGCTGAAGGACAACTTCAGGGGAATCCTGCCGTCCCAGACCAGACGCGGCCCTGAAGGTTTTTCTTCCACGCTTCCCTTTAAAATCAGGTTCCCTTCCCGGTAGTTTAAAGAGGTTTGCAGAGAGCGGAAAGGAAAGTCCCCCCATTTACCGGGTCCCCAGGTAAACTGGCCTTCCATGGCGGGATGCCGCAGACTGCCGGTGAGATCCAACTGGCCCTGGATCTTCCCTGCCAGCGACGCCCCTTTGAACTCCAGGAGACTGGCGGGGAGGTCCACAGCCTCCAGGCGGGCGGCCAGCCCCTCGCCCTGGGATTGGGCCCTGAGGGTGAGGCGGCCAGCATTGACGCGCCAGGTGGCCGGCCCCAATTCCAGGCCGGGCTGGAAACGGAGGTGGATGGGGCTGGTGTTCATGGCCGAAACTCTGGGAGTGTCCAGACTGCAGCGCTCAAAGGTGAGGACCCGGGGTTGCGCCAGCAGATCGGCCCTTCCCTGGATCTCCGCCCGCAGTCCCTGGGGGGAGGAGGCGGTGAAACGGAGCCGCCACTTCCCCCCATCCCCCTGGCTGTGGCCGGCTGCCTGGGCAAAGACCCCCACCGGGGTCTTTAGACCCTGGCCTTGAATCTCCAGGCTGCCGGCAGAGGGCGGCCAGCCCCGGCCCCCGGCCTTGAGGGCGACCTTTTCCCAGGCGAAATCGTGCCAGGAAAGCCTCTGGCCTTGGGCCTGGCAGGTGAATTGGGGGGCGGCCCAGGGGCCTTTCCACGCGCCTTCCCCGGCCACCCGCCCCCCCAAGGACTTGGGCAGAAGCGGCCAGGTGCCGTCCAGGGTCAGGCTCCCTTTGCCTTGCAGATCCACTCCCTGGGGATCCACCGCACCTTTCAGGTCCGCGGCCAGGGTCCCCAATTTGACCTGGGCCTGGGCAATCTCCAGCCTGGAGCCCTTTAAAGAGAGGCGGGCCCGCAGATCCTTCAAGGGCTGCTGCCCCCACTGGCCCCGGGCTTCCAGGTCCCCGGCCAGCGCCAAGGGAGCGGCCGGGAGAGCGCCCGGCAATTGGCATTTTCCGGAAAATTTACCACTGAGAAGGCTGTTGGCGGTTGCGGTTAGACCCCAGAGTTCGGGCCGGAAGCCTTCAGCCTGAATCTTCACCTCCCCGGCCCGGGAAGAGAGCAAGGGGCCGGACAGGGTGGCGCTCAAGACCCCGAAGTTGCCCCGCAAGTCTCCCTGGAGCCGCTGCTCCCGGCCATCGGCCTTCAAGGTCAGCCGCAGGTGCTCCACTTTGGCCGTCTGGCAGGTGAAAGGGCGGCCTTGGAGGGTGCACTCCAGGTTCCGGGGGGGCCAGGACAGACCTGCGCCTTGCACCCGGAGCTGCAAGCCCAGGGGCGGCAGTTTTTTCAGCCTGGCAGCCCAGCTGCCTTCACCCACGGCCAAGATTTGGGGCCGCAGGCCGTTGAGGTCCAGGTCCACCGCATAATGCCACTCCCCGGCCCGGTGTTGCACCTGACTTTTAAAAGAGAATCCCCCTGGGGTCAGGGGACCTTCGCCGCTGATGTCCAAGAGGGAAGGAGTGCCGGTGAGTTGAAACTTCCCCCCCAGAGAAAGGGAGGCGGGCCAATGCCGCCAGACCCGGCGCATCTCTGCCCCGGGGAGGGGGCCCACCTCCCCCAGGAGCTTGCATTGGGGCTCGGCCTCATTAAAACGCACTTCCCCGGCCAGGGACACCAGGGGGTGGTTGGCCGCGGTTACCGACAAGGACAACAAATTAAGGAGATTGGAGCCATAAGTGAGGCGGGTTTGCAGGCCCAGCCGCCCCCAGGGGGTCTCGCCGCTGATGGAGGCCCGGCGCACCAGGATGGCTTGATCGGGCCGTTTGGGATGCAGCACGGTGAGAATCAGTTGCAAGTCCAGGTCCCGGTAATTTTGGGTGGTCCCGGCCCGGGTCAGGGTAACCTCTCCGCGCTTGATGGTGATCCGGGGAAAATCGAGGGTGTGGAAAGGAGGAGGAGGCTTGGGGCGGAAGAAGTTGCTGACGTTCCAGCGGCCTTCCCGGTCTGCGGTGAGGGTGAGGTGCGGCTCGTAAATGGCCAGGTTGGCGATCACCGGCTGCAGTTTGATAAAGGAGAGGAGAGAAAAGCGGATATCCAGCCCCGCAGCCCGGAGCACCTCCCCCTGGCGGCCCCGTATGGTCACCCCCCGGAAATGGAGGCCGGTGAGGTAGTTGCCCCGCACCTCCTGGACTTCGATCTCCCCGTAGATGCGGCTTTGGGCGAAGTCCACCAGGCGGTGGCCCCCCCAGGTCCAGACCGCGTCGGTCTGCAAAAGCGGCCAGAGGGCCAGGGCCCCCACGATGATCACCGCCGCCAGGGCCAGGAGGAGATACCGGAGACGCCGCATAGTTTATTCTATCACATTGTGACTTCTGGATAAAGGTTTGGTAAGGAGCCAATCCACGCCCCACTCTGGGGTGAGAGCAGTGGCCCCGGGGACGAACTGGGGACCGTCTGCGAGCCCTGGGGGTCGAATTATGGCCGCAGGCGATATGCGCTGCGCTTTCCCGCCCTACAATTCAAAAAGCCTGGCCGATGGTGAAATGGAAGCGGTACTTGTCCCGGCTGGGGTCGATGGGGTTCAACGGAAAGCCCACGTCCACGCCGATGGGGCCGATGGCGGTTTGATAGCGCAGGCCCACTCCGGAACTGTATTTCAACTGGCCCGGATCCAGGTCCTTGATCTCCAGGTAGACATTGCCGAAATCCAGGAAGGCCACGGCCCGGAATTCCTTATAGATGGGGATGCGGGCCTCCAGGCTCCCTTCCAGGAGGGCTTGCCCGCCGATGGGGTTGCCGCTGGCGTCCCGGGGGCCCAGGTAATCCAGGCGATAGCCCCGGACGCTGTTATAGCCGCCCGCGAAAAAGCGCCGGTAAATGGGGATATCCGAGGTGGCTTGAATGGGATCGATGATGCCGCATTTGAGCTTGCCCGCCATGATGTAGTCCGTCTTCCCCAGGCTCTGGTAACGCCGGATTTCGGCGATGGTGCGGAAAAATTGAATCTGGGAGCCCAGGAAGGTGGGGGCGAATTCCTGGTTCAGAAAGAGCTGGCCCCCCCGGTGGGGGTCGGCGACGTTGTCCATGGTTTCCTGGCGCACCCCCAGGAGGGCCATGGAGGCCCGGTAGAGCTTCCCGGCCTGGGTGGTTTGGCTCAAGAGGGCCAGGGTATCCTCGGAAATATTGAAGGGCCGGGTGAACTCCAATCCGTGGCCCACATAGCCCCGGAACTTCCAGGGCAGGTCCCGTTCCAGGCGGACCTGGGAAAAATAGGCCTTATCGGTGAATCCCGGCAAGTAGCGCCGCACCCAGCCGGTCTGATAGACGAAATCGAAATTGCTGCCGAAGACCAGGGGGTTGAGGAAGGTACCCTCCACCCTGTATTCCAGGCGGGAGAACTTGGTGTCCACGTCCAGCATGCGGCCGCCCCCGGCCAGGTTGCGGAAGCGCACGGCCAGGCGGGCCCGGAACTGGTCCTCATCCCCATAGCCCAGCCCCACCTTCAGAGAGCGCTTTTTCTTTTCCTGGACCTCCACGGTGACCGGGATATGGCGCGCCGTATCCGGCACCTCCTCAGGGGTCAGGTTGACGCTCTTAAACAGGTCCAGGCCGTAGATGCGCTGTTGGCTGTCGTAGAGTTCCTTAAAGGAGAAGGGCTCGCCCTTCTTAAAGGTAATCTTATGGAGGATCACCCGTTTGGGGGTTTCCGGCTGGCCCTTGACCGTGACCGGGCCGAAGTGGCACAAGGGGCCGGCTTCGGTGGTCACCTCCACCTGGGCGGTGTTTTTCTCCGGGTCCAGCAGCACCCGGCCCTGGACCTGACCCCGAGGATAACCGTGATCCAACAGGTAGTTCAGGTACAGGCGCTTCAGGGCCTCATATTTTTCTTCAGTGAATCGCTCCCCCACTTTCACCGGGGTTTTGGACTGCAAGTCGGCCAGTGCCCAGGGCGGGAAGACGGCCCCGGTGTCCACCTCCACCCCGGTCACCAGCACCGGGGGGCCCTCGACGATGTTAATCTGCACTTTCGCGTGCCGGTCCTTGATCTCCACCTGGGAGGTGATGCGGGCGTGATAGAACCCATGGCGGCGGTAGAGGCCCTTGAGGCGCTCCAGGTCGTCTTTCAGTTCTTGGGGTTTAAACACCGGGGGCTTTTTCCAGGGCCAGAAGGAAGGCAGGGGAGTGATTAATTCCTCCTGGATATCTTGCTTGGGCACGGCCTTGGCGCCGGTGATTTTCAGGGAGCGGAGGGTGACGGGATTCTCGGGGGGGCCCGGGGCCTTGGCCCAGAGGTTACCGGCGGCGGCCAGCAAGATGAAGGCCGCCAGAGCGAGGATTCCAGGGAGAATAAGCAACCGCGGCCGGTTCCGGGGAAGACGGCCTGTCCCTATTCCCCCCAACATCCTTTTTTTCCCCAGGAACCAGTAGCCAGGCATCTGACCGCTATGTCCCCCCTAGCCCGACTGTTTGCGGCGGGGTCCGATCTCTGGAAACAATTGGGGCTGCCGCGTCTTCCGGCCGGAGACAGCCGGGGACTCTTCCCGGCGCTCCAGTATATCCGGGGTGAGGGCCTGCACCAAGGGAGAAAGAAGGGTGCGCCGTTTTTTCCCCCAGAGGCTCCGGGTCCGGGCCCGGGTCAGGAAGACCTGCCGGGAAGCCCGGGTGAGGCCCACGTAAAAGAGGCGGTTCTCCTCCTCCGGGTCCTGATGGCCGTCGCCTTCCGGTTCCCAGGGGAGCAGGCCCGCCTCACAGCCGGCAATAAAGACATAGGGAAATTCCAGGCCCTTGGCCCCGTGCAGGGTGAGGAGCTTCACCTTTTCCGCGGCCAGGTCCAAACCGTCCAATTCCGGACCCACACCCTCCCGGGGGAGCTGGCAGGGGATGCCCTGGGCGGTGAGGCGCCGCTCCAACTCCGGGCCCAGGGCATGGAGACGGTAGAGCACCGCCACGTCCCGGAACCCGGCCTTCTCCTCGGGGGTCCGGTGCCGCACGGCCGCGTCCTCCAGGGCAAGGTGGCTCAGGCCCCCCACCAGCCTTTCAATTTCTCTGGCAATGGCCCGGGCTTCCGCGGCCGCAGTGGCCCGCTCCAGAAGGAGCACCGGCTGCGCCCCGTCCTGATGGGTTATCAGGGGGCCGATGGCCGCCCCGGCCCTGGTCTGGACTTGGCGGGCGGCCTCCAAAACCGGGGGCGGCAGGCGATAGGTCTCCCCAAAATTGAGGGTCACCGCGTCCGGCCAATCCTGGCGGAAATGGGTGAAATACCGGGGCGAAGCCCCCCGGAAACCATAGATGGCCTGATCCGGGTCGCCGATGACCATGATCTCCGCCTCAGGCCCGGCCAGGGCTCGAAAAAAACGGTATTGGGCGGCATTCAGGTCCTGGTATTCATCCACCAGCAAATGGCGGTAGCGCCGCCGGTAGGTTTCCTGTAGGCCCGGCTGCCGGGTGAGGAGCAGGGTGGGCCGGGCGATCAGGTCCTCGTAGTCCCAAAGTCCCTCCCGGAGCAGTTGGGCCTCATAATCTTTGAAGGCCGCCGCCTCCGGTGCGTCACCCGCCCCCAGGTCTTCCGGGTATTTCAGGTCCTGCTTCCACTTAATGATGCAGTCGTCCAAAAGGGGGACGGAAACCTTACATTTCTTGGCAGCCAGACGGAGCATCTGGCGCCGCTGCTCTTCATCTGCCACCTCCCGGGCCGGGTCCTCCTGGGCGGTCAGGATCTGGTGGCCCAAGGCATGGAAGGTCTTGATGGTCAGGCGCTCCAGGCCCGGAAAATCCGGGAGCAAGGCTTGAATGCGGGCCTCCATCTCCCCCGCGGCCTGGCGGGTGAAGGTGAGGGCCAGAATCTCCCGGGGAGGCACGCGGCGACGGGCCAGCAAGTGGGCCAGGCGATGGGTCAGGGCCCGGGTCTTGCCGGTGCCCGGACCGGCCTGGACGATGAGGGGCTGCCCCTTATGGAGCACGGCTTGCCTTTGGGCCGGGTTCAGTCCCGCCAGCAAAGGGTCGGCCGGGGTTGCCGCAGCGGGCTCCGCCACCCGGTGACTGGGGGCCTCCTCCGCCTTTGGCGGCGGGGAGGCGGAGGCAGCAGGGCCGGGCGCGAGATCAGGGGCCGGAGGGCTCCAGAGGGCCCCTTGCCCCAAAACTTCCCGGCGTTCCTCCGGGGTGAAGAGGCGAATCTCCCCATAGACCCCGTCAAAACCCCCAGCAATGTGCACCCGGCCCTGGCGCATCTTGTCGATGCCGTAGGCCAGCAGGCTGCCCCCCTCCCGGGCCAGGTCAGGAAGGGCGGCGCGGCGCAGAATCTCCAACTCCGGCCCCAGTTTTTCCAGGAGGCGGAAATATAGTTGGTTCACCTTTTTGGTGCCGGGGTTGGCCTCCAGCACCTGGCCCAGCACCTCGGGCAGGGGAATCAGGGACTCGAAGGGCCGGGCCTGGGGCGGCGGCTCACCTATCCGCCGGTCCGCCAGGTCCAGGACCCGGTGCATCACCCCGTAGGTCAAGGGTTTGCGGCAATGGGGACATTTGCCCCCCCAGGCTGCGCTCTCTTCCGGACTGGCCCGCAGGCCGCAGGCCCGGTGGCCGTCCAGGTGGTACTTGCCTTCCTGGGGGAAAAATTCGATGGTGCCGGCAAAGCCGGCCTGGGTGCGCAAGGCCCGGGCCAGGTCCGGAAAGGCGGGGGGGACCTGGAAAATATTGGCCTCCCGGGCCAGTTTCTGGGGGGAGTGAGCGTCGGAGTTGGAGACCAGGGCAAAGCGGTCCAGGCTGCTCACCCGCCAATTCATGGCCGGATCGGAGGAAAGCCCGGTCTCCAGGGCGTAGATCTGGGAAGTATGCTCCTCAAAGCATTCTTCCAGGGAATCGAAGCCGCTCTTGGCCCCCAGCACGGAAAACCAGGGGGTCCAGATGTGCGCGGGGATCACCAAAGTTGTGGGATCGATCTCCAGGGCCAATTCCAGGATGTATTTGGCGTCCAGGCCCAGGATGGGGCGCCCGTCCGCGGTGATGTTCCCCAGTCGCCCCAGGCGGGCCGAAAACTTCTGGGCCGCTTCCAGGCTGGGAAGCAGCAGCAACAGGTGCACCTTGCGGACCTGCCCCCCCTTTTTATAGATGCAGCTCACCTCGCCGCTAATGATAAAACGCACCGCCGGCACCCCCTCCCAAAGGGGACCCTTAAGTTGCAGGGGCAGGGTCAAATCCGGCCGCAGCTCGTAAGTCCCGGGGGCCACCGGCGCCAACTTGGCGGCCAACTCCTTCAGCCACTCCGGGTGGGTGCAATCCCCGGTGCCCACCACCTGCACCCCTTTATAACGGCCCCAGAGATCCAGGTGCTCCAGGTCCGCGGCTTTCCCGGTGGCGATGGAAAAGCGGGAATGGAGATGCAGGTCGGCGATCACTTCCATGGGTTGTCAACTTATCACAAAAGGCGGGGGGATGCCAGAATCGCGACCCCTGGTGAAATTCCCCGGGCCCCCTGGACGGTGAGAAAATGATGCTTACTTATAAATCAAGCCATCTTCCAGGAGTAAACCTTAAAGCCCTGGGCGGGGGAGGGCGGCAGGCCTGGGAAGGGAAGAAATTCCCCGGGGTTCCCCAAGAAGGGGATGAGGGAGGATGGTCGTCCTGGGCCACCTTAGCGCCCCATAACCGGTTTGGCGGCGGTGTCCCCCACTTCTAAGGATGAAGCCCGGGAGTCAAATAATAGACAAAAACCCCGCGGCCAGGTCCCCTGCTGGCGGGGCGCTAATGAAAAGATTCACAAGCCGCAGGCATAAAAAAGCCCCCACTTCCCAGGGGGGCTTTCCCAATGCATTTGCGGTTTATAATGACGCCTTGGCAGGCCAGGCCGGTGGTGATTCTTTCTCAAAATACGGCTTAAAGACATCTTCATCCAGGCGGAGCATCAGACTGCCGCACTGGGTGCAGAGAGCCGTATGGTCATCCAAACCGGCCACCCTTTGGTCCCGACTTCTACAGTCGACGCATTGATAATCGTAGATCGGCATAAACTCTCCCCCTTTGCTATGCCTTTTAAAATAGCAATAATCATGCCCAATATTAGAGTCAAGGGGGGCAAATATTTTTTTGTAGATATTTTAGGCAAATAGCGTCACAATGAGATTCATCTGACTGCTGCTAAAGACCGCAGAGGTGTGGGGGTTAATTGACATGTGTTACTTTTTGCATCATGGACGTTGGTATATTCACCCCATTATCCGGGAATCCCGGTCAGTCTACTAAGGAGGCTAAGTGTCTGTTTTAAAACATAAAAGACGCACAAAAATCGTCTGCACCCTGGGGCCGTCTTGCCGGGGCGAGGTCCTTCTGAGATTGATCAAGGCCGGGATGAACGTGGCCCGCCTCAACTTCTCCCACGGCACCCTGGAGGAACACGAGGCCTGGATTCGCCAAGTCCGGGAGGCCGCGGCCGCAGTGGATCATCCGGTGGCCATTCTCCAGGACCTGGCCGGGCCCAAGTTGCGTGTCGGCCTCTTTACTGAGGGACAGGTGACGCTGCAAGCAGGGCAATCCTTCACCTTGAGCACCACCATCCAGAGGGGCGACGCCTCCGGGGTAGGGGTGGGTTTCCCGGAAATGATCACCGAGATCCCCCCGGGGGCCCGGGTCCTCCTGGCCGATGGGCAGATCGAGCTGCGGGTGGAGAGCAAATCCGCAGACGCCCTCCTGTGCCGGGTTTTAGGGGGTGGGGTATTACGTTCCCATGCGGGGGTTAATTTCCCCTCCCATTCCCTGTCAATCCCTGCCCTTACTGCCAAGGATAGGGAGGACCTCCGCTTTGGTGTAAAGATGGGGGTGGATTACGTGGCCCTCTCCTTTGTACGTTCTCCCCTGGACCTGCTGGAGGCCCGGGACCTGATTCGCTCCCTGGGCGCCCACCTTCCCATTATTGCCAAGATCGAAAGACATGAAGCCCTGGAGCACCTGGACGGCATCCTGAAGGCGGCCGACGGTCTGATGGTGGCCCGGGGGGATCTGGGGCTGGAGGTTCCCCTGGAACGGGTGCCGGTGCTCCAAAAAGAGCTCATCGCCGCGGCCAACCACGCGGCCAAGCCGGTGATCACCGCCACCCAGATGTTGTTGTCCATGGTGACCCATGCCCGTCCCAGCCGGGCCGAGGCCACGGACGTGGCTAACGCCATCCTGGACGGCACCGACGCGGTGATGCTCTCGGAGGAGACGGCCACGGGCCAATATCCGGTGGACGCGGTCAATTTCCTGGATCAGGTGAGCCTGGTCACGGAGGCCCACTTCCCTTACGTGCAGTGGCTCCGGGAGCGGGCCTTCCGCAGCCGTCAGGACATCTCCGAGGCCATCAGCTACGCGGCCTGCGAAATGGCCCTGGACCTGGAGCCGGGGGCCATTCTCACCAGTACGGACCAGGGGGGCACCGCCCGCCTGATCAGCCGCTTTCGGCCCCGCACTCCCATCATTGCCGTCACCCCCCAGCCGGAGACCTGGCGCCGCCTCAGTCTGGTATGGGGGGTTTTTCCACTCTTGACTCCTCAAATTGAGAATACCGATCACATGCTGCAGGTGGTGAAAGAGGAGGCCCTGAAGGCCGGCTGGCTCAAACCCGGAGAGCGGGTGGTAATCACCGCCGGCACCCCCATCGGCACCCAGGGCAGCACCAATCTCATCAAGGCGGACATTATCAATTAGAGAAAGTTTTCGGTTTTCGAATGCCTGTTTTTTAGGAAATGATAATAAAGACAGTTAAAGCCGGGGACAGGGAGCGGCCGGGAGAAACTCGGTAACAATGTAAAATATGGACAATTAACCAGACAAAAATGAAAAAAGTCTGGCCCCTCGGAGGAGATAATGCCTGAAAATTGGGGATTTTTTACTTTCGTGCTCCATTCCCATCTGCCCTATGTTATCGGTCACGGCCGCTGGCCCCACGGCATGGACTGGCTCAACGAAGCCGCCGCGGAATCCTATATCCCTCTGCTCCAGGTCTTTAACCGTCTGGCCGGGGCAGGGGGACCCTCCGGGGTGACCCTGGGCGTCACTCCCATCCTGGCGGAGATGCTGGCCTCCGATGCCTTCCGGGTGGAGTTCAAGGATTACCTGGATAACAAGGTGGACGCGGCCCGGGAAGACCTGGCCGCGTTCCAGCGGCTGGGGGAGAAGCATTTCGCCTCCGTGGCCCAGATGTGGGAGACCCATTACGGGGAATTGAAACGGGTCTTTTGCGAAGACTTTAAGGAAGACCTCCTGGGGGTCTGCCGGCGGCTGATGGATCAAGGCCATCTGGAAGTGATCACCTCCGCGGCCACCCACGGCTATTTGCCCCTCTTGGGACGGGACACCGCGGTCCAGGCCCAGGTGAAACAAGGGGTGGCCGCCTACCGGCGCCACTTCGGCCGGGAGCCCCGGGGTTTCTGGCTGCCGGAATGCGCCTACCGGCCCCGCTACGAATGGTTGCCCCCCCTGCCGGGGATCACCACCGAGCCGGTGCTGCGCAAGGGAGTGGAGGAGTTTCTCTCGGAAAACGGCCTCCGCTATTTCCTCATCGATTCCCACCTCCTCAAGGGGGGGAAGGCCATCGGCGTGTACAAGGACCGCTTTGAGGCCCTGGAGCGTCTCTGGGAGCGGTTCGCGGCCCAATACCAGGAACGGCCGGAAGACCAGGAAAAGTCCCCTTACCTCCCCTACCTGGTGAGTTCCGTCCCGGACCCCAAACAACCGGAAGCCATCTTCACCCGGGACCCCAAGACCGGTCTTCAGGTCTGGAGCGGCGAATGGGGTTACCCCGGAGACGGCAATTACCTGGATTTTCATAAGAAACGGTTCCCCGGCGGCCTGCGTTACTGGCGGGTGACCAGCGCCAAGGCCGATCTGGCGGACAAAGGCCCCTACCATCCGGAATGGGTCACGGGCCGCATCCACGAACAGGCCGATCACTTTGTCTCCCTGATCCACGACCTCCTGGGGGAATTCCGGGCCATCCATAATCAGCCCGGCATTATCGTTTCTCCCTACGACACCGAGCTTTTCGGCCACTGGTGGTTCGAAGGCCCGGAATGGCTCTACCAGGTCTTGATACGGCTGCAAAAAAGCAACCGGGTGCGCCTGACCTCCGCGGGCAGCTTCCTGGAAGAGGCCGCGCCCCAGGCCATCATCTCCCTGCCGGAAGGCTCCTGGGGGGAGGGCGGCTATCACTGGATCTGGCTCAATGAGATGAATGACTGGACCTGGCGCCACATCTACCCCGCGGAGCAGGAGATGGAAGAGCTGGCCCAGAAGTGGGCCGACGACCCTGACCCCCGGCTGCAGGATCTGTTAAGGCAATGCGGCCGCAGCCTCTTTCTCCTGGAGGCCTCGGACTGGCAGTTTCTCATCAGCACCTTCGCGGCCAGGGATTATGCGGAGTTGCGGCTGGTGATGCATCATGACGATTTCCGGCGCCTGGCGGCCATGACCCGGCAGTATGCTGGGGACCGGGACCTGTCCCCGGAAGATTGGAACTTCCTGCAACTCTGCCGGGAGCGGGACGCCGTTTTCCCGGATATCGACCCCCAGTGGTGGGCCAAGCTGCAATATCCCCCGGAGTAAAAGTTCAAAGTGCCAGGTTCAAAGTTCAAAGTATGATAGCCGCAGGCTTCCGCCGGCGCTGCCCCCCGGTTGAAAATACTTTTTTACTGTCCGAAAAATTAATAAACCAACAGTGACTCGGTGGGGCGGCCGTCCCTGGCCGCTTGACGCATGGCGGGCACGGAGGCCCGCCCCACCCTTTTCAGGCTTTATGGGTGGGCCAATGGCCCATGAGCAACTGCCCTGAATGCACATTGCACAGGCTGGAAAGCCTGTGCAAGCAGCACTTTCAGAGCAGGGAGCATTGATTTCTGAAGAGGTGACGCCTACCGTGGGTTTTTTGCCACCAAAGCTAAACGATTGTGGCTTTTTTGCCACAAACAAGAAAGGGCGGGCTTGCCTCTCAAGCCCTCTGGAGTTTCGGATTTTCCGCGTTTCTTCAGGCCGTTAACCCTCAACTGCGCCCCAGGATTGTATTTGCCGGCCCCTGGTATAGGGATTGCACCCTAAGAGGTCATGTTCTGGCAAAAGACCCTGGCGCGTCCATTAAAATTTGCCGGCATCGGCCTCCACGGGGGCCGGCCGGTAGCAGTGACCATGCATCCGGCCCAGGCTAATCAGGGGCTGCGGTTCATACGCACCGATCTTCCCGGACGCCCCCAGATCCTGGCCCATTACTCCCGGGTGGTGGATACCACCCGGGCCACTACCTTGGGGGAGGGAGACTGCACCCTGTCCACGGTGGAACACCTCCTGGCCGCCTTGCGGGGGCTGGGGGTGGACAACGCCCTGATCCACGTGGCAGGCCCCGAACTCCCCATCATGGACGGCAGCGCTGCCCCCTTTGCCCGGCTCCTGACGGAGACGGGTCTCCGCTCCCTGCCCTGGCCCCGGCCCCATCTCCTGATTGAGAGGCCCGTGGAGCTGCGGGTAGGAGACCAATGCATGCGGGTGAGCCCTGGAGACCCCCGCATCACTTATACCATTGACTTTCCTCATCCTTTAATCCGCCGCCAGCGCTTTACCGTCCCCATGAAACCCGGAGCCTTCCGCCGGGAGATCGCTCCGGCCCGCACCTTCGGCTTTTTAAAAGAGGTGGAGTACCTCAAGGCCCACGGCCTGGCCCTGGGAGGGTCCCTGGACAACGCCGTGGTCCTGGACGACACCAGGGTCTTAAATGCCGGAGGCCTGAGATTTCCAGAGGAGTGCGTGCGCCACAAGATTCTGGACGCGGTGGGGGACCTGGCCCTCCTGGGCCTCCCCCTGCTGGGACGCCTGGAGGTGACCCGGGGCAGCCACGCCCTGCACCTCCGCTTCTTGGAGGCCCTGGTGGCCCGGGAAGACGCCTGGCGCCTCTGGGTGCCTTCCGCCCGGGAGAGGTACGCCCAGCCCCACTGGGCCGCCGCGCCCCTTTGGGAGGGCGTGCCGGCTTAACAGTCGGTTTTCGGGCTGCAGTTTTCATTTGCCATAGGGCAGGTCAATTGCTTGACCTGCCCTTTTTTTAATGCCTCGACAGGCCGGTCTTGGTGCTACAATCGGAGTATGCGCCTGGTGCTCAACCTAATCATTTTGCCATCTTTCTTCATAATCTTCCAAAGGTTGGGCTTCAGGGAGGAAAAGATATGGGAATTCGTTATCTTGCCGATTCAGATACGGCGCTGATTGAGTTCTCCTCTGCACCAGTGGTGGAAACCAGGGAAATCACAGAGAACCTCTATATTGATTTGGATCAGCAAGGCAATCTGGTAAGCATGACCATCGAACACGCCAAAGTGCAGGCCAATATTTGCGAAGTGTCATTTTTGCAAATGGAGAAAAGCATTGTCTCATGAAACAGTATATTTCCTAAGAATACTTGGTACTTATCAAAACCTTCTTCCACCTCTTTAATTCCTCGACAGGTCCCCCCTTTGTGCTACAATCTCCCCATGCTCCAGACATCTTTTAGTATCCCTTTCATACCTTTCCGTAAGTATCTTCATTTATTAAAATTAATAACTGCTTTGGCGATCCTCGCCTTTCTGGCTGGCTGCGCGCCGGCCCTGCCGCCAGCGGCACCGCCGCCGGAGGTGGAGCTCCCGCCCCCGCCACCCCCGAAACCCGCAGCCGGCCTGCCCAAGGTCCAGGACCCCCGCTTTGCCCGCCTGGATGGCGTGGCCCGGCAGGAGCTGGCCGCCGGGCAGGTCCCCGGGGCCGTCATTTTTGTGGGCCACCAGGGCGAGATCGTCTATCACCGGGCCTTGGGCCAGCGCACCGTGGAGCCATATTTCCAGGCCATGACCGAAGACACTATCTTTGATCTGGCCTCCCTCACCAAGGTGGTGGCCACCACCACCGCCATCATGCAGCTGGTGGATGAGGGCCGGGTGCGGTTGAAAGATCCCGTGTCCAAATACTGGCCGGAATTCGCGGCCAACGGCAAGAGTCGCATCACCATCCGCCACCTCCTGACCCACACCTCCGGTCTGCGGGCGGAGGTGCGGTCCCGGCCCCCCTGGCATGACTACCAAGGAGGCATGGCGGCCATTGTCGCCGACCACCCCGTCAATCCCCCGGGCACCCATTTCCGTTACAGCGACGCCAATTTCATCGTCCTAGGGGAGATCGTGCACCGGGTCTCGGGCCTGCCTCTGGACGTCTACTGCACCCGGGAGATCTTCAGGCCCCTGGGCCTCAGGGATACGACTTTCAGGCCCAAGGGCAGCCAGAAAAACCGCATCGCCCCCACGGACCTGCGCTGGGGCAAGGTGCATGATCCCACGGCCCATCGCCTGGGCGGGGTGGCCGGTAACGCCGGGGTCTTCTCCACCGCGGACGACCTGGCCGTTTTTGTGCAAATGCTGCTGGACGGCGGCGTCAGCCGGGGCCGGCAGATTCTCAGCCCCCAGGCAGTGGCCGCCATGACCAAACCCTGCCAAATCCCGGGGAACGCCACCCGCCGGGGCCTGGGCTGGGATATCTGCTCCCCCTACAGCCGGGTCTTCAACGCCGCCTTCCCCATGGGCTCCTTCGGGCACACCGGCTATACCGGCACCTCCCTGTGGGTCGATCCCAAGTCCAAGACCTTCGTGATCATCCTCACCAACCGCCTGCATCCCCACGGCCGGGGGCAGGTCAAGGCCCTGCGAGCCCGCATCTCCACGGCCGTAGCCCAGATCATGCATTTGGGAAAACCGGCCAGGGCCGCCTTGGGGGGAGCGGAGCCGGTAATGGAGGGCCACGGCGCCAGCGATTCCCCGGATAAAGTGCGGAGCGGCCTGGAAGTCCTGGCGGCCTCCGGCTTCGCCCCCCTCAAGGGCAAGAATATCGGGGTAATCACCAATCACACGGGGGTGGACGGGGCCAGGCGCTCCACCCTCAGACTGCTGCTCCAGGCCCCGGGAATGAAGGTCAAGGCCATCTTCAGCCCGGAGCACGGGCTCTCCGGCAAGCTGGATGAGAAGATCGCCTCCGGCAGGGACGGGGCCACCGGGCTGCCGGTCTACAGCCTCTATGGCAAGGTCATGAAGCCCACGCCCGGGATGCTTAAGGGACTGGACGCCCTAGTCTATGATATCCAGGACGTGGGCGCCCGTTACTATACCTATATAACCACCATGGCCTATGCCATGGAGGCCGCGGCCGCCGCGGGCCTGGATTTTTACGTGTTGGACCGGCCCGACCCCCTGACCGCGGCCAGCGTCCAGGGGCCGGTCCTGGACCCGGATCTGCGCTCCTATATCGGTTATTTCCCGTTGCCGGTGCGTTATGGCATGACCGTGGGGGAGCTGGCCCAGCTCTTTAACCGGGAGAGACATATCGGCGCCCGGTTGCAGGTGGTAAAGATGGCGGGCTACCAGCGGGGGGCCTGGTTCGATGAGACCGGATTGCCCTGGATCAATCCCTCCCCCAATATCCGCTCCCTGGCCCAGGCGATCCTTTACGCCGGGGTGGGCCTGGTGGAATCCGCCAACGTCAGCGTGGGCCGAGGCACGGCCATGCCCTTTGAAATAGTGGGCGCGCCCTGGATTTCCGGGGCCCGGCTGGCCCGTTACCTGAACCAGCGGCAAATCGCCGGAGTCACCTTTGAACCGGTGACCTTTGTGCCTGCGGCCAGCCCCTACCGGGGGCAGAGATGCGGCGGGGTGCGCCTGCGCCTGGAGGACCGGGCCGCCCTGGATGCGCCGGCAGCGGGCATCGAATTGGCGGCCGCCCTGTACCATCTCTTTCCCGGCAAGTTCCAAATCGACCGGACCCTGGGCATGGTGGGCTCGCGGCGGGTCCTCCAGGAGATCAAGAACGGCCAAGACCCCCGGGAGATTAAACGGAAATGGCAGCCCGGGCTCAACGCCTTCTGCCGCCTGCGGTCCAAGTATCTGCTCTATTGAAAATTTTTATAACCAAATGGGGTGCGCGCAAAAGGGCTTTAGAGCCAGAGTTCCAGCCCGCACCCGGGACCCTGGCCTCTCTCCCCAACCTGGTATTTTGGGTTTCTCCGGATGACGCCGCGCCACTGGCAACTAATAGCCTGTATCGCCCTGGTTCTGGCCACCTTGGCCGGGTTTGGGGGGGTAGTCAACCATCAGTTCATTCAGTTTGACGACCTTTATTACCTCACGGAAAACCCCGCGATCCAGGATGGCCTCACCCTGAAAAGCCTCACTTGGGCCCTGGCCACCACCCGGGCCGGCAACTGGATCCCCCTGACCTGGCTCTCCCACCTGCTGGACGTCCAGCTCTTCGGGCTGCGCCCCGGGGGGCATCACCTCACCAGCTTAGCCTTCCATGTGGCCAACACCCTGCTGTTATTCCTCTGGCTGCTCCGGGCCACCCGGTCTTTGGGGCCCGCCTTCCTGGCGGCCGCCCTCTTTGCCTGGCATCCCCTGCACGTGGAGCCGGTGGCCTGGGCCGCGGCCCGGAAAGACGTCCTCAGCACCTTTTTCTGGCTCCTCACTTTGTGGGCCTATCTCAGGTACGGGGAACGCCCGGGCGGGGGCAGATACACCCTGGTGTTCCTCTGCTTCCTCCTGGGGCTGCTGGCCAAACCCATGCTGGTGACCTTGCCCTTGGTCCTCCTCTTGCTGGATTATTGGCCCCTGGGCCGTTGGGGGTCCGGAGACATAACCCACAAGAGTTTGATCCTGGAGAAATTGCCCCTCCTGGTGCTATCTGCGTTTTTTGGCCTGGTCGCTCTCTATGCCCAACAGGCAGTGGGCGCCGTGGCCCCGGTGGGGGAGATTTCCCTGGGCAGCCGGGTGGCCACCGCGTTGGTGGCCTATATCTGGTATCCCCTGAAGATGTTTTGGCCCACGGGCCTGGCCGTGCTCTATCCCCATCCGGTGGAGGCCCTCCCCCTCTGGCAGCCTCTGGGAGCATGCTTCATCCTGATCCTCGTCTCCTTCCTGGTGGTTTGGGGAGCCCGGCGTTCTCCTTACTTGCCGGTGGGCTGGCTCTGGTATCTGGTTACTCTGCTGCCGGTCATCGGCCTGGTGCAGGTGGGCAACCAGGCCTGGGCGGACCGCTACACCTATGTGCCCCTCATCGGCCTCTTTATCATGGGGGCCTGGGGCGTCCGGGATCTGACCGCGGACCTGCCGGGGGCCAGGGTCATCCGTCCCGTGGGGGCCGGCATTATTCTCACCGCCTTGCTCATCTTAACTTTGGTCCAGGTCCGCTACTGGCGGGACTCCATGACCCTTTTTGTACATACTCTGGAGGTCACCACGGACAACTACGTGATCCATCATGACCTGGGGGTGGCCCTGGCCAAAGAGGGAAAGGGGGAGGAGGCGGCCCGCCACTTCTACCAGGCCTTGCGCCTCAACCCCTATAATGCCCGGGCCCAGAATAAGCGGGGGGAAGAACTGGTGGCCCGGGGCCAAGTGGCGGCGGGTATTGCCAGGTTCCAGGCCGCGGTCAGGCTCAAACCCGATTTCGTGGCCGCCTACAACAACCTAGGGCTGGCTTATGCCCGCCAGGGGGAGATGGACCGGGCCCTGGCCATGTTTCAGAAGACCATCGCCCTGGACCCTAATTTCGTCCCGGGCTATAAAAATCTGGGTCTGACCCTGGCCTGCCAGGGGAAGAAACGGGAAGCCAGGGAGATGCTGACCAAAGCAGTGGAGCTCCAGCCTAATGACCTTGAGGCCCAAAATATTTTGCGGGATTTAACAGGTCGGGGCCGGGATTAAGAACCCTAAAAATCTCATCCCTCCTCACCCCTCCCCCCGGGCGCAGAGGGCGTCCCCCGCTTCCCAATAAGGGGACAGGGCCCGGAGGTCCTCGATGATGCCCGGCAGGGTGTCGCTGACGAAGTCGATCTCCTCCTCCGTGTTATAGATGCTGAGGCTGAAGCGGATGGAGCCGTGGGCCATGGTGAAGGGCACGCCCATGGCCCTCAGCACGTGGGAGGGCTGCAGGGACCCGGAGGTGCAGGCGGAGCCGGAAGAAGCGCAGATGCCGTATTCATCCAGCCGCAGGAGGATGGCCTCCCCCTCCACGAATTCGAAGCTGATATTGCTGGTGTTGGGGAGGCGCTGCACCCGGTCGCCGTTCACCCGGCAGCGGGGCACCCGGTCCAGGAGTGCATTTTCCAATTTGTCCCGCAATTCCTTGACCACCGTGTTCTCCGTGGTCAGCTTCTGGGCCGCCAGGTCGCAGGCCAGGCCCAGGGCAATGATGCTGGGAACGTTTTCCGTGCCCCCCCGGCGCCCCTTTTCCTGGTGGCCGCCGATGAGGAAGGGGGAAAATCGGGTGCCTTTGCGCAAGTAGAGCGCGCCCACCCCCTTGGGCGCGTGCAGCTTGTGGCCGGACAGCGACAGCATGTCAATGCAATTGGCCCGCATATCAATGGGAATCTTGCCCACGGCCTGCACCGCGTCCGTGTGGAAGAGGATGCCCCGGTTATGGGCCAGGGTGGCGGCCTCCTCCACCGGGAAGATCACCCCGGTTTCATTGTTGGCCCACATCATGCTGACGATGGCCGTATCCGGGGTCAGGCTCCTGGCGTACTGCTCCAGGTTGAGGCGTCCTTCGCTGTCCACCGGCAGCTCGGTGAGGCGGTAGCCTTCCTGGGCCAGGCGGGCCGCCAGGGAGTGGACCGCGGGGTGCTCCACCCGGGTGGTGACGAGGTGGCGCTTCCCGGGATTGGTGGCCAGGGCCGAGCGGATGGCCGTATTGTCGCTCTCCGTGCCGCAACTGGTGAAGATGATCTCCTCCGGCTGGGCGCCGATGATTTTGGCCACCTGCTCCCGGGCCTGGCGCACCCGGCGGCCCACCTGGCCCCCAAAGGTGTGCATGCTGGAGGGATTGCCGTAATAATCCTGGAGATAAGGGAGCATGGCCTCCAGGACTTCCGGGGCCACCCGGGTGGTGGCGTTGTTGTCCAGGTAGATGGTCTTCACGAGGTCACCTCCTCCACCTCCAGCTCCGGCCAGACCAGTTCCCGGAGTTTGGCCTCCACCACCTGTTTCAGGGTGAGGTGGGAGGCGGCGCAGGAGGCGCAGGCCCCCCGGGTGGCCACCAGCACCCGGTTGCCCACCACGTCGATGAGCTCCAGGTCGCCCCCGTCCTGCTGCAGCGCCGGCCTGATCTCCCGGTCGATGGTCTCTTCGATCATCTTGATCTTCTGGATATTGGAGAGCTTGGGCCGGGTCACCACCTTGCCCTGGGAGCGCACCCGGTCGATGATCTCCTGGATGGCTTCGTGGCAGTTGCCGCAGCCGCCCCCGGCCTTGGTGTAGTTGGTCACTTCCTCGATGGTCCTGAGGTTGTTTTCCTTAACCACCCGGGCGATCTCCTCTTCCGTGACCCCGAAACACTCGCAGATGATCTGTCCTTCTTCCGTGGGCGCGGGTTCCCCCCGGTAGTGGGCGATGGCGGCCTCCAGGGCCTCCCGGCCCATCACCGAGCAGTGCATCTTTTCCTCGGGGAGCCCCCCCAAATAATTGGCGATGTCCTGGTTGGTGATCTTGGCGGCCTCTTCCACCGTCTTGCCCTTGATCATCTCGGTGAGCGCGGAGGCCGAAGCAATGGCGCTGGCGCAGCCGAAGGTCTTGAAGCGGGCGTCCTTTATGCGGCCGTTTTCATCCAGCTTGAAGGTCAGCTTCAGCGCGTCGCCGCAGGCCAGGGAACCCACGGTGGCCGCGCCGTCGGGATTCTCCACCTCTCCCACGTTCCGGGGATTCAAGAAATGCTCTTTGACCTTATCCGTATATTCCCACATGGGCGCACTCCTTTGATATTTACTTATGCACAGTGAGCCGGGGCCGAAGCCCGCTTAGAAGTTGACTGCATCAATATAGTTCAGGCCGGGCCAAAAGACAATGGCCGCTGACAGCCCTGGGCGTTAAGGCCTGGCAGTATGGGCGTCACCAATGCCTTCGGACCCAAGGCAGAAAAATGCTTTTTCTTTCCCGGGCCCCTCCGGCCTGACCCGGAAAATCACCAGGCCCACCATTAATCCCAAGTTGCCATCAAAGAAGTAATTTTTAGCTGTCATTCTGAACGGAGCACAGCGGAGTGAAGAATCTCGTATTTTGAGATTCTTCGCTGCACTCAGAATGGCAAAATTACTCGTTTGACCGCAACTTGGTATAAGCCCCTTGGTCAACAATTTTCACTATGGGTCTTGCCAAAATAAAAATCATGGATAAAATTCAACGCAAGGGGAGCTTGGGAGGTTATCCTCTTTTTATTTTTAGGGCTGCTGAACTCATTTTCGCCCCGCCCCATTTTTTTCTTTACCTTCAAACCGATTTTATTTATTATTTACGTCAATTAGCCCATTGGCGGCCTAAGCTCGCCACAAAGCGGCGGGGAAAGGCGGCCCACTCCAAGGAGTATCCCGGGATGAATAAATCGCAGCTCATCGAGGCCCTGGCCAAAGCGGAGAATCTTACTTTAAAGAAAGCGGAAATGGTGGTCAACGCCATGTTCGAGAACATGGCGGAAGCCCTGGTGCAGAAGGAACGCATCGAGATTCGCGGCTTTGGCAGCTTTAAAGTCAAATTCTACAATGGCTACAAAGGCCGTAACCCCAAGACCGGGGACCTCATCGAAGTGGAGGGCAAGAAATTGCCCTTCTTTAAGGTGGGCAAAGAGCTGCGGGAACGCGTCGATCGCTGAGTTTTTGGTAACCTGGCCGTGCTAGACGGGGAGCTAGCGGTGCCCTGTGACCCGAAAGCCGCTTATGCGGGGTTGAAGTCCTTTCCGAGGGTTGCAGCGCATCCGGAGACGGCTGTCCCGGACGGCGGATTGGACCCCACGCAACAGACGCTGGTGAACCCCGTCAGGTCCGGAAGGAAGCAGCGGTAAATCAGGCGGTCTGTGTCGCGGCGGCTGCTAATCCTTGAACCCCCGGGCGGTCCCTCCGGATGAGGCGGATTCGAAGACGGGTGCACGGCCAGGCTAATCTTGTCACTTCCATATTCCCCTTCCCCCATAAAAAGAAGGTCTATTTATCCGTTCCCCAGCCCCTGCTGGGGAACGCCATTGGCTGCGAAACCCCTGCGGCCCGAGAAGATCAGTGCCCAGGAAAGGCAGGAGCTTTTTTCCCTAGTTAGGTTCCCAAGCACAAGCCTGGCAACCAGAAGATCGGTCACAAGTTGGAGGCAGCAGGATATGTCCATGGATCCCGAGTTATGGTTGCAACAATGCCGTATCTATCAAAATAAGGATAAAGAGGCCATCACTCTTCCTTATGCCGATGAGGATGATTTTTATAAGACTTTGGACAGGTATATTTTTGAAGGCTATAAATTAAAAATTAATTTTCTTAACACCAAACTGGCTAAAGGCTCCGGGCTCTTTGAACGAATTTTTTCCTGTTTGAATGGTCAAACATTAATTGATGACCATAAAAATATCTATGATAACCTGCACAACATCTTGGCATTCAATAGTCCGGAAGATTTCGTTGAAGCCTTGAGGCAATACAGCGAAGCCAACAATAAAATATATCGTAGTTACCTATTTAACTATCAGAAGGACGCGGACGGCAAGCCTATCCTTGCCCTGGAGCCGGC
>JAGVAH010000121.1 GCA_020060385.1 Syntrophobacterales bacterium
CCGCCAAAACCTATAAGCTCTCCAATTCCCGGTATGAGAAGGGAATCGACATCTACCTGAATGTGCTGGATGCCCAACGCTCCCTCTACTCCGCCCAGCAGGGACTCATCGCCATCCGCCTGGCGAAGCTGGCCAATCAGGTGCGCCTCTATGCCGTGCTGGGCGGGGGTGCCGACTCCAGCACGCCACCGGCAGGAGGGTAAGGTAGGGTGACGATCAGAAGCATTGGGGAGTAGCCGCAGGCCTCAGGCCGCGGCCTGATTTTACGTGGAGGACGATCACTAAGCTTGGCCGCCGCATCGAGGCGAATCTTTTACCTTGCTAAAAAAATTATTAACTGCGCGCCGGGTTTGGGACCTTTTCAGGTTTTATTAATAAGGGCTGGATTCCGGTGGAACAGCTTGAATAAATAAATAAAGGAAAAAAGGATCATGAGAAAGTTCTACATGTTGATTGGTGTGGTCGCCATCCTGAGTCTCATGCTCATAAACGTATCTTGGGCCCAGCAAGGTAGAGGGGCTGGCCGCGGCATGGGGGCAGGAAGTGGCCGGATGTATAATCCCCAAACCGTGGAGACCCTCACTGGCGAAGTGGTGAGCGTGGAGTCCATCCCGGGACAGGGAGGAGGAAGGTCATCTGGGGTCCATTTGACGCTGAAGACCGATAAGGAGACGATTCCTGTCCACCTCGGGCCCAGTTGGTACATGGATAAGCAAAACTTTCAAATTGGGGTCAAGGATAAAGTGGAAGTCACCGGCTCCAGAGTGTCTTTTGCAGGTAAGCCAACCATCATTGCCGGGGAAGTGAAAAAAGGAGATAAGGTCCTGAAATTAAGGGATCAATCCGGCATCCCGCTCTGGGCCGGTCAGAGACGGCGCTAAACCTTAACTCACCGGGAAAGGCGGTCAGGTGGCCGCCTTCCCTGTTAATTCGCGAAACGGCCACCAGGCGCTTCCAGCTTGCCCACCATCTCCCTTGACACCTGCCCGGGAAAAATCCAAGCATGATTTGATAATCGACAGTTGTCTTCCTGAAGCGCGGGCATAAAAAAGGCGGGAGGAAGATCCTCCCGCCTCTTTAAGGTCGGTGTAAGGTTCGGTTAACGGGCGGTGGCTTTGGCCAGCTTTTCCCGCATCTGCTGACAGTTGCGGCATAACGGGGTTTCCGGCATAATTTCCAGCCGCCGGGGCTCAATGGCCAGGCCGCAGTTTTCGCAGAGGCCGTAGTTGCCGCTTTCCAGTCTTAGTAAGGCCTCTTCAATGGCCTCCAGTTCCTGGCGTTTGGGCCCTAAAAGAGAGAGCTGCGTTTCCGCCAACAGGCTGACGGAGGCCTGATCCTCCTCATCCCGGGCGGTGGCCAGCATCTCCTGATAACCATCGCCGATGCTGCTCTTGAGCTGCTGTTTCACCTCCTGCCAGAGGCGCTGTTTCCGAGCCACCAGCCGGTCTTTTACTTCTGCTTGTCTTTCGGCACTCAGTCCTGCCATTCTTCATCCTCCCCCTGAATCATCTTCAGGGTTACAGGGCTGGGCTCGGCCCAGGTATTATTCCAGGAAATCCTCCAGAGCCGCTTTGCGGGTGGGGTGTTTGAGACGTTTCAGGGCTTTTTTCTCGATCTGGCGGATGCGCTCCCGGGAGACCTTAAAGGCCCGCCCGATCTCCTCCAGGGTATGCTCCACTTCCTCCCCGACACCGAAGCGCATCTTCATGATCTTCTCTTCCCGTTGGGTCAGAGTGGTGAGGATGGTGCCGGTCTTTTCCGTGAGTTGCGACTCCAAAATGGCTTCGTAGGGGGAGGTCGCCTTGTCATTGCGGATAAAGTCCCCCAGCCGGTCCCCTTCGTCTCCCACCGGGGTCTCCAGGGAAATCAGTTCATCGGACAGGTTGGTGACCATGAGGATCTTGTCCTCGGGCACCCCGGAACGCGCGGCGATCTCCTTGAGATTCGGTTCCCGGCCCAATTCCTTCAACAGGTCATAAAAGGCCCGGTAGCAGCGGTTGCGGATCTCCTGGAGATGCACGGGGATGCGGATAGTCCGGGTCTTGTCATAGATGGCCCGGGTGATGGTCTGCCGGATCCACCAGGACGCAAAGGTGCTCAGGCGGTAGCCGGTGGTATAATCATACCGGGTCACGGCCTTCATCAGCCCCAAGTTGCCTTCCTGGATGAGGTCGGAAAAACTCAAACCCCGGTGCAGGTACTTTTTGGCGATGGACACCACCAGGCGCAGATTCGCCTTGATCATCTGATCCCGGGCCCGGGTCACTTCGGATTCCAGGTCTTGGATGCTGTGGGCCAGTTCCTTGATTTCCGTGGCCTCGGGATGATGCTTTTCAATCCAAAACAGCTTTTTATGGATATCCTTAAAGAGCTTTTCCTTGGCCTGCGCGCTCTTTTCCGGGGCCTGGAACCAGTCGTAGATCTTCTTTTGCAGGTAACCGATCTCTTCCAGTTCGGACTCCACCGCGGAGACCAGTTTGAAAATGGCCTCCTGGCCTTCCTTGATAATGCGGCCCAGGTTGCGTTCTTCTTCCGGAGAAAGGATGGAATACCGCAGCATTTCCCGGAAATAGGCGGCTACCAGGCCCTCATGTTCAGGGATCTCCTGGGCTTCCAGGCTGTCATCCAGGTCCTCCTCCGCTTCTTCCCCCAGGTTCAGGGGGCTCGGAGACAGTTCCCCTTCCAGACCGTCTTCCGGCAAAACCTCGTAGTTTTCCGGGAAGCCTAACGATTCATCCTCCTCTTCAGGGATGAGCAGATGGAACTGGTCATAGGGAATGATCTGATCATTCCCCCCGCCAAAGTTAAGGATTTTTTTAAAGTATTCTTTTTCCATTGAAATCTTGTTCCTATGGCTTCTGGCCAAAATTTAAACTTCTATTTTACCCTTGCTTAGATTGTTGTCAAGAAAAAATGTTAATTTATTTTTTCTCAATAACCGATCTCCTGCAGGTTCTATCGGCAATTTTTTCAATGATTTGAATATAATTACGCCTTGTGACCTTGTCAAGGGAGCCCCCACACAACTCTTGACCCCCGGCCCCGCCCCGGAGTATCATGGTTCCAGCCATTTTGGGGGGAAGGCCGTGGCCCACCACTTCATTACCGACCTTACGGAAGGGGAGACCCTCCAACAGTGTTTTCTGGTCCGCCGGGTGGAGACCCGCACCGATAAAGCCGGCAAACCCTTCCTGGCCATGGTCCTGGGGGATAAGACCGGAGAGATCCCGGCCCGGGTCTGGAGTGATGTCCTGGCCAAGTGTCCCGGTCCCTTCGCAGCCGGCGATTACGTGGGCGTCAAGGCCCAGGTGAGCAGCTACCAGGGGGAGATGCAGCTCACCATCCAGTACATCAATACCCTGGAGGCCCTGCGGCAGATGGGCCGGGAACCCAAGGATTGCGACCCGGACCTCCTGCACCGGGCCACTCCTTATGACCGCCAGGAATTATGGCGGGAGCTCTGGGAACTGGCGGAGGCCCACCTTCAGCCCCCTTTAAAAGACCTGGTGTTGGCCCTGCTTAAAAAAAACCAGGAAGAACTCCTGGTCTGCCCCGCGGCCCGGGTCTATCACCACCCCTACCTGGGGGGGCTCCTGGAGCACACCTGGTCCGTGGCCCGCCTGGCCCGCCTGTTTCTCACCATTTATCCCGACCTGAATGCCGACCTGGTCCTGGCCGGGGCCATCCTCCATGACCTGGGGAAGGTCAAGGAACTGGCCAACCCCCAGGCCCCGGAGATCACCGTCCCCGGCGCGCTCCTTGGCCACATCGTCCTGGGCTGGGAAATGGTGCGGGAGGAGGCCCGGGCCCAAGACTTCCCCGACGGGGCCTTGCTCCTGGAACTGGAGCACATCGTCCTCTCCCACCACGGCAGCCAGGAATTCGGCTCCCCCGTCCCCCCCAAGACCCGGGAAGCCATGCTGGTCTATTATCTGGATGATCTGGACGCCAAACTGAAGATGATGGACATGCACCTGGAGAGCGATAACACCCCGGGCGATTTCACCAGTTACCACCGGGTCCTGCAGCGGGGCCTCTACAAGGGGGGAGAGCGTCTGGAAGAAGAAGAAGCGCCCCCGGCAAAATCCGAAAAATAACTAAGATTTCCCCCCCTTAGGACCTTGACATCCCCGAAATCAGTCTTATTG
Source organism: Syntrophobacterales bacterium (assembly GCA_020060385.1). Classification (GTDB taxonomy): domain Bacteria; phylum Desulfobacterota; class Desulfobaccia; order Desulfobaccales; family 0-14-0-80-60-11; genus SURF-52. The sequence continues at coordinate 4,149 of JAGVAH010000121.1, forward strand.
TAATTTTAAGTACAAGGCGAGGCTGCACGCGGTATTAAGGGCTGGCCCGCGCAAGCTATTCCACAAAGGAGGGCAATATGTTTTCCAAAATTTTGGTACCGTTGGATGGTTCTGAACTGGCTGCCAAGGTCCTCCCCCAAGTCATAGAACTGGCCAAGACCTTCAAAGCCCAGGTGACTGTGGTTCATGTTTGCTACACTCCCGCCATCGGCGAAACCACCCCTGGGACCATGAAAGCCGCGGCCGCGGCTGAGGATAAGTGGTGCGCCACTTTTCTGGGGAAAGTCGCCGGCGATCTCCAGGCCCAGGGAGTGGATGTCAAGTCTGAATGCCTGGAAGGAGTGCCCGCCCGGGAAATCATCGCTTATGCGGACAAAAACAATATGGATCTCATCGCCATGGCCACCCACGGCAGGGGCGAAGTGGCCTGGGTCCTGGGGAGTACCGCGGAAAAGGTGGTTTCCCATGCCACCGTGCCGGTGTTGCTCTTCAGGGTGATCGAGATCAAACCGCCCTTGATGAAGGAAGTTTATTCCGCGGTGCCTGGCGTAGGTTAATAGTTCTACACCTGCCGTGGGCTGAAAAAATGGGGGGACCGCCGGGTCAAGGCCTGGGAGGTCCCTCTTGTAATTTTCCCCGGGAGTTGTTTTCTATAAAAACCTTGGCCCCAGGAGGCGGAATCCCTTGGGCCCTTAACTGGGTAGCTCCCTCCCCTGCCTATCCTGGGTTTTTAAGCCTTGATCCACTCCCAGGCCGCGTCCAGTTGCTCCCCGGGAAAGGTCTTGACCTCCCCTTGCATGACGTGGGCGAACATAGTGGTCAGCATCTCGATCCAAAAGGCTGCCCCCACCACCGCCGTTTTCTCCAGATCGTCTTTGTGCTTCAGGAAAAACTTGGCGTCGTCCACCATGGCGCCCATTTCCATCCCGGAAAAATCCTCGTCCAGGTAGCAAAGGAACCGGGCCTTGCCATGCTTATTGATCAACTCCTCCAGCTTCGGAATCATGACCTCCTCATAGTCCTTGCTGGTGAGATTGCCGGAAACCTGAATCCCCAGGGTGTTGCCGTCACTGCCGGGCAGAACTTTGACCATGAGACACCTCCTGTTTTAAGGTTAGTCAAAAAGAGGAATTATTCCCTTCTTCTTCTCACGGAGAGACGCAAAGTTTCATAATTGCTTTGCGTCTTTACGTGAGACCTCTTCAGCTTTTCCGGGCTAGATTCAGCGCCCCGCCCACCGCTAGCATCCGCCGCTGCCGCTCTGAGAGGTCCACCCGCACCCAGATTTGCTGGCCCTCCACCTGCAGGGGTAGGCGCTCCGCGCCCTCCAGGAGAAGTTGGCGCACTCCGGGCAGGTCCAGGGTCTTCCCCAGGCTCAAGAGGTCGTAATCCTCCGGGTTTTCGAAGGTCAGGGGCAGAATGCCGAAGTTGATGAGATTCGCCAGATGAATGCGGGCAAAGCTCTTCACCAATTTCACCCGCACCCCCAGGTGGCGGGGGGCCAGGGCCGCGTGCTCCCGGGACGACCCCTGGCCGTAATTTTCGCCGCCGATGATGGCCCCTTCCCCCATGCCCTGGACCCGTTGGGGGAAATCCCGGTCCAGCCGGGTAAAGGCAAACTGGCTGATGGCCGGGAGATTGCTCCTGAGCGGCAAAATCTGGCTGCCCGCGGGCAGGATGTCATCAGTGGTGACATTGTCGCCAGTTTTCAGCCAGACCTCGCCCCGCCAGGACTCCGGCAAACCGGAAAGTTGGGGAAAGGCCACGATGTTGGGGCCCCGGAGCACCTCCACCTGCCGGCTCTCCGCCGGGGGCAGGGGGGCCGTGAGGCTGCGGCCGTTCACCAGGAAGTAGCGAGGCGGGGCCACCCGGGGATAATCCCCCAATTTCCGGGGGTCGATGATCTCCCCGGCAATGGCCGCGGCCACCGCGGTCTCCGGGCTGGCCAGATAGACCTGATCGCCCTTGGTGCCGCTGCGTCCAGGAAAATTCCGGGTAAAGGTGCGCACGCTCACCGCGCCGGTGGCCGGGGCCTGGCCCATGCCGATGCAGCCCCAGCAGCCCGGGGGCATCACCCGCACCCCGGCCTGCAGCAGCGTCAACAGCGCGCCGGAGAGGTCCAGGTTCTCCAGGACCTGCAGCGACCCGGGATTGACCTCCATGGAGACCCGGGGATGCACCCGCCGGTCCTTAAGGGCCCGGGCGATGACCATCAGGTCCCTAAAGGAAGAGTTGGCGCAGGAGCCGATGAGCACCTGGTCCACCGGGGTCCCCGCCACTTCCTGTACCCGGGTCACGTGGTCCGGGGAGCCGGGCCCGGCCATGAGGGGCTCTAAGCTCCCCAGATCAATCGTCTCCACCGCGGCGTAGGCAGGCCGCCCCTGGGCCTTCAGTGGCCGGTAATCCTCGGCCCGCCCCTGGAGGCTCAAAAAGCGCCGGGTCTGGGCGTCCCCGGGGAAGACGGAGGTGGTGGCCCCCAGTTCCGTGCCCATGTTGGTGATGGAGGCCCGCTCCGGCACCGTTAAATAACGGAGGCCCGGGCCGAAAAATTCCAGGATCTTGCCCCGGCCGCCTTTCACTGAAAGACGCCGTAGTAGTTCCAAGATCACGTCCTTGGCCGAGACCCAGGGCTGGAAGCGCCCCTCCAGGCGGACGCCGATGACCTCCGGCATCACCAGGTAGAAGGGCTGCCCGGCCATGGCCAAGGCCACGTCCAGCCCCCCGGCCCCGAAGGAAAGCATGCCCGCGCCCCCGGCGGTGGGGGTGTGGCTGTCCGAGCCGATGAGGGTCTTGCCGGGCGCAGAAAAACGCTCCAGGTGCACCTGATGGCAGATGCCGTTCCCCGGCGGCGAAAAATACAGGCCGTATTTGGCGGCAATGGTCTTCAAAAAGCGGTGGTCGTCGGCATTGCGGTAATCCGTCTGCAAGAGGTTGTGGTCCACATAACTCACCGATAACTCGGTCTGCACCCGCTCCACCCCCATGGCCTCGAACTCCAGATAGGCCAGGGTGCCGGTGGCGTCCTGGGTCAAGGTTTGATCAATCTTCAGGGCCACCTCCGCGCCGGGGACCAACTCCCCGGATACCAGATGCGCGGCCATGATTTGCTCGACGATGGTTTTGGCCATAATTCTTTCCTTACCTGGAAATTTATAGTTTCTTGAGCGGTCAGTGGCCAGTGCTCGGTTTTCGGTTTTCAGCTGAAAACCTTCTTGTCATCCTGAGCTAAGCGAAGGATCTCGTATTGATTACTCGGAGCAAGAAGTCATTTGCCTTTGCTGTCATTCTGAGGCCCCGAAGGGGCCGAAAAATCTAGCCCCTTCGCTTTGCTCAGGGTGACAAAAAAGCATTTTATTTGGTGTCCCGAGTAATAAGAGATTCATCGGTCGCTCCGCTCCCTCAGAATGACAGAAAAAACCAATTTAACCAGGGCCTTAATTGTTTTTTGATCACTGATCACTGATCACTATCTTCTGTCCCCTGAACTCTGATCCCTGTCCCCTGGTCCCTAATCCCTCCTTCAGTCTCAACACCTCGTCCCGCAGACCCAGGCTGATGGCGTCGTAGTCGCCTGCGGCCGGGTCGATCTCCAGGCCCCTTTTTTTCAGCTCCTCCCAGGAATGCTCCCGGCCGAAGACCACCCGGATGGGATGGGGCCGGGGCCAGGCGGCGCCGGTGGGCCAGGCCTCATAGGAGCCTTGAATATAAACCGGGAGCAGTTTCACCTCCAGCTCTTTGGCCAGGATGGCCGCGCCTTTTTTGAAGCGGCCCAGTTCGCCGCCGGGGCTCCGGGAGCCCTCGGGGAAGACGCACAAAGCCTGGCCGTTCCTCAATATGTAAGACGCCACCTGCATGGCGGCCACTACGTGCCGGGCAGAATCCACCGGGATGATGCGGATCATCTTGCTGAGGATACGGACCACGGGCAGATCGAAATAGCGGCTGTAGCCCAGGGAGAAAAGGTGATGGCGCCGGGGACCCACCGCGTAAGCAATGAGGAAGCCGTCCAGAAAACTGGTGTGATTGGGGCATAAAATATACCCCTGGCTTTTCAGCCCCTCCTGGCCGCTCACCTGAATATCGAAACTCTTTCTGAACCAAAAGCCCAGCACCGCGGTCAGCCCCTTGGTGACCAGGCGGGAGGCGAGCCCCCCGTCCATACCGGTTTGCCGGATCAAGGCCGGGGGTGGATCGGCCCTTAAGATAGTGTCCCAGGCCACTGTTCCCTCCTCTGGCTCCCCGGCGGCCCCGGGATTTTTCTCCTCGATGAGGCTGATGAGCTCTCTAACCGTGAGGATGCCGGTGAATTCCCCATCCCGGATCTTCACGTGGAACCGTCCTTCCAGGGCCGCCAGCAACTCCACCAGGCCCAGGGAGTCCATTCCCAGGTCCAGCTCCAGGTGGTCGTCCAGGGAGATACTGGCCTCCCCGGTTTGCCGGGCCAAAACCTCCACCACCGTTTGCCCCACCGGGGACAACCCTGCGGCCGCGGCCAGCTTTTTCTTCTCATACCTCTTGCCGGCCCGCTCCTGGTAAAGGCGCTGGGCCTCGTATCTCTTGACCTTGCCCAAGCGGGTCTTGGGGAGTTCCTCGGGGCTGAGGACGAGTTCCCTAACCCGCTTGTAAGACTCCAGGTTCTGGGAGAGCACTTCCAGGTCCCACTTCACCTTGCCGTGGATGTCCGTCTCCCCCCTCTCCCGGAAGAACTCCAGGTCCGGCACCACCAGCGCGGCCAGCTTCTCGGCCCGGGCATCGGTGGTGATGAAAATCTCTTTGACGGAGGGGGCCTGGAGATAATGCCGGGCCACCTCCTCACTGGAAACGTTCTTGCCGGAGGCCAGGACGATGAGGTCCTTGATCCGGCCCTGAATATAGAGATAACCATCCCGGTCGAGGTAACCCAGGTCGCCGCTGGCAAACCAGCCGTCTTGCAAGACCTCCCGGGTGGCGGCCTCATTCTGGTAATACCCGGCCATGACGTTGTCGCCCCGGATGAGGACCTCCCCCACCCCGTCGGCATCGGGGTTAAGGATCCTCACCTCCACCCCTTCCAGGGGCCGGCCCGCGGAGCCGAGACGGGTGGGCGGGGGCCAGTTGATGGTCACCACCGGCGCGGTCTCCGTAAGGCCGTAGCCTTCCAGGACGGTGAATCCCAGGCGGCCAAAGCCCTCCGCCAGGTCTGCCGGCAATTTGGCCCCGCCGCTGACAAAAAACCGGAACTGCTCCCCTAAGGCGCTGCGGAATTTCCGCAGCAGCGGCCCCGCAGGATTTATTCCCAAAAACCGAGACACACGCCAGGAATAATGCAGATAGGCCACCAACAAGGGCCGCAGGGGCCAGGGAATTTTTTGTAAGCGCCGCTCCATCCCCTGGAAAAAGTGTTGCAGCACCTGGGGGGTGACCACCAGGATGGTGATTTTCTGTTCCTTGATACACCTGAGGATGGCCTCGGCCTGGAGGGTGTCCAGGTAGGTGATCCTGGCCCGGGAAAAGAGGGGCAGCAGCAGGGTGCCGGTAAAGGGAAAGGCATGATGCAGGGGCAGGATGGAGAGAAAATTGTCCTCCGGCCGGATGGCGTTAAGCCTGGCGATCTCCCGGTAATTGGCCCAGAAATTCCGGTGGGTGAGCATCACTCCCTTGGGCAGGCCGGTGGTGCCCGAGGTAAAGATGATGGAAGCCAGATCGTCAGGCCTGGCCTGGGGCAGCTCCGCTTCCCTGGCAGAGGTGGCCGCGGCCTCCCCGAAATTAACGATCTTCCCCTCCCCTGCCCCGGCCTCCCCCACCACCACGATCTTTTTCAGGAACGGCAGGGCCTGTAACTGGGACAGGGGGGCCTGGGGAAAGGTGAAAATAACCTGGGTCTGGGTCTGCTCCAGGGCATAGGACAAAATATCCCAGCGGGAGACCGGGTCCAGGGGCACGGCCACCCCGCCGGCCAAGAGGGTTCCGAAATAGCTCAGGGGCCACTCAGGCCGGTTCTCCAGGAGGAGGGCCACCCGGTCCCCGGGTTGCACCCCCTGGGACCTAAGCCATTGGGCCACGGCCAGGCTGCCCCGGTAAAGCTGGCCGTAGGTGTACTCCCACACCCCCTCCCCTTCCCGGTGGAGGATACAGACTTCATCAGCAGCTTCCCGGGTTACTTGGGCCAAGAGGCCGGTCAAGGTTTGGGCGGCGTCGTCCATAATTTTTCGAAGTCCCCTGGGTAAAGAAGCTAAGGGCTGTAAGTTATCAGTGGTCAGTAATCAGTAATCAGTGGCCGTTGGGTTAGTATCTTACAAAGGTTTTCTGACCACCGACCACTGATCACTGACCACTGGCCCGCCCCCGTCCCCCTCGCAAATATTGCAGAATCTCCCCGGGCCGGTTGGTGCAAATGGCGTCCGGGTTCATCTCCAAGTAGGGTTTAAGGACCTCCGGGGTGTCGATATTCCAGGCGACCACCTGCAACCCTTGCCGATGGGCGGCGTCCACCAGTTCCCGGTTGACGTATTGATAATTCAGGACCAGGGTGTCGGCCCCCGCGGCCCGGGCCAGGCCCCCGGGGTCCCCGGGGCAGCCCACCATGAGGGCGCCGGTTTGCAGCCGGGGTTCCTGCTCTTTGAGGGTTTTTATAACCGGATGCCAGAAGGAAATGATGCGCACGCCCTCAAACAACCGGCGCTCCTGGCAGAAGCGCAGCAGCGCGGGGGCGGCTTCCGGATGCTTCAGTTCCACCAGCAGAAAGGCCCGTCCCCGGACCAGGTCCGCCACTTCCGCCAGTTCGGGGATGCGTTCACCTGTGCCGGCATCCAGCTTTTGCAGCTCCCCCAGGGTGAAATCCCGGACCCAGCCCCGGCCGTTGGTGGTGCGGTCCACGGTCTGATCGTGGATCACGGCCAGGCGGCCGTCCTTGGTCAGTTGCACATCCAGCTCCATCCCGGCCACCCCCGCGTCCAGGCCCCGTTGAAAACCCCGCAGGGTGTTCTCCGGCTCCTCCGCGGCCGCGCCCCGATGGCCCACGATGTTCACCATTTAACCTCCCCCAGGGAAAAAAGGAATAAAGGCTGCCTCGGCGGCGACGCCTGCGCCGCTGGCCCTCATCTCTCCCTCTACAGACCCCTGAAAGAATCTTATTTGGTTACGAGATGGCTATTGAGGATAAAGAAGCACAAGATTCAAACTCATAGCCATCTATTTAGGTTGCCTATGTATAAAGTTAAAAAGAATATCCTTAAAATTCCCCTGTAGTGGTGTACATATATTAGAAGAATAGGAGAAAACTGGCAAGGCGGGAGGAGATGGAAGTGAGTTGGCTGGCGTTTTCCCTGATGGCCACGGTTTTGTGGGGGGTGTGGGGTTTCTTGAGCAAGGTGGCCACCCAGCAGTTGCCCACCCAGGCCGTTTATCTCCTGGCCCTCTGCGGCCACGGCGTGGTTCTGGGTTACTTATGCCTAAGCGGCGGCCTGGCCATCCCCTGGCACCCCTGGGGTCTGGCCGCGGCTCTGGCCGCGGGAGTGTGCATGGCCTTCGGCCTCCTTTGCTTCTTCAAGGCCCTGGCCGGGGGCGCCGCCTCCGTAGTGGTGCCCCTCACCGCGCTTTATCCCCTGGTGACCGTGATTCTCAGCGCGGTGGTGCTACAGGAGGCCATCACCCCCAGGCATGTGGGGGGAGTGGCCCTGGCCCTGGCAGCCATGTGGCTCCTGTCCAAATAGGGCCCCATGGCTCCTGAACGGGAAGGTCGGGGTGAAAGTTAACCCGGAAATGGGGTTATCTGGCAGAAACCCAGGGGACTTACCCTGACAAGCCTTAATCAATAAATTCAAAGAATTGGGTGGGAGATGGTGAAGCAGTCTCCGGCCGGCAATAGGAAAGGGAGGGGTGACCAGAGTTAGGCAGAAGCAAACTAATGCCTGTCATCCAGTTTTATCCCCCACATAATTGCGAAACTTTTTATGAAACCAAATGAGCTTCCCCGACGGATTTGGGATAAAATAAAAAAGCGGCAAGAATATCTATTCCCAAAAAGGAAGAAATGACCCCCCAAAAAACTGACCAGGCACGGCCCCGGGAGATCCGCATCCTGGCCCTGGACGTGGGCGAGAAACGTATCGGCCTGGCGGTGAGCGATCCGTTAGGCATCACCGCCCAGGGACTGGAGGTCCTTACCCGTAAGGACCCCCCAACCGACCTGGCCCGGCTCCTGGAAGTGGCCCGTCAGTATCAGGTCCAGGAAATCCTGGTGGGACTGCCCCGCCACCTGGACGGCCGTCCGGGCCAGCAGGCCGAGGCTATTTTGGCCCTGGCCCGGTCCCTGGGAGAGACCCTGGGGGTGCCGGTGACTTCCTGGGATGAGCGGCTCACCACCGTGGAAGCCGAGCGTGTCCTGGTGCGGGCGGACCTGAGCCGGCGGCGCCGGCGGCAGGTGGTGGATCAGGTGGCCGCGGTCCTCATCCTGCAATCCTACCTGGAATACCGTAACCTCTCCAAATAAAAATACCCCTCCCGGCTTGCGCACCTTGATATGATCAAGGCCGCTGCCGTTTTGTGAAAAAATTCTTATATTCTTTTTTTTAATTTTTTTTACTTGACATCTCCCTAAAAAGGGGCGTATTTTGATTGCGGGTGGGAAAAAGTGGTATGAAGTGGGGAATGATGGGGTCATATGTTCACTGGTAGCTACTTTCATCTCCTGGATAACAAAGGCAGGGTCAGTATTTCCCCGCGCTACCGGGAAATCCTGCAAGAACGCCAGGACCGCCTCCTCGTCCTCACCAATTTTGACGGCTATATCCTCGCCTTTCCCCAATCCGAGTGGCTCAAGGTGGAAGCCAAGCTGGCGGAGCAGGCCATCTTTCGAAAGGATGTGCGGGCCTTCCAGCGGTTCCTCATCTCCGGCGTCCAGGAGTGTCCCCTGGACCGCCAGGGACGCATTCTCATCGGCCCTTATCTCCGGGATTACGCCAAGCTCTCCCGGGAGGTGGCCCTGGTGGGTGCGGTCCGCTGTTTTGAAATCTGGGACCGGGCTACTTATGAGGCCCATCGCCAAGAATTAGAGGCTTCGGTTAACGAAGAGGTACTCCACGAATTGCTGATCTGAACCAAGACCACAACCCGGTGCATGAACCGGTGATGGTAGAGGAGGTGTTGGTGGGCCTCAATTGCCGGCCAGCTCGCGTGTACGTGGATGGCACCGTGGGAGAGGGGGGGCATGCCACGGCCATCCTGGACCATTGCGCGCCGGACGGGCGGCTCCTGGGGCTCGATCAAGACCCGGTGGTCCTGAAAGCCGCAGCGGCCCGGCTGGCCCCCTACACCTCCAGATTTCGTCTGTTTCATAACTCTTATGCCCAATTGGGGGAGATTCTGGCAGAAGCAGGGATGCCGGCAGTGGCCGGCATCCTCCTGGACCTGGGGCTGTCCCTCCATCAATTGCAGCGCTCCGGCCGGGGCTTCAGCTTCCAGGGCCATGAACCCCTGGATATGCGCTTTAATCCCCTGAGGCCGGGAAAGACCGCGGCGGAAATCCTCAACTCCTCCACCCCGGCAGCCCTGGAAAAGATCTTCAAGGAATATGGCGAAGAGCCGCGCGCCCGGCGTTTCGCCCGTCTGGTGGTGGCTGCCAGGCGACAGCAACCTTTCCGGTTTACCCAGCAGTTGGTAACACTTGTTCAGCAGGCCCAGGGACCCGGGCGGCGGACGGGGGAGCGACATCCCGCCACCCGGGTCTTCCAGGCCTTGAGGATTGCGGTGAACCGGGAACTGGAAGAGCTGGCGGTCTTCCTGGGAGAGGCCCCCGCCTGGCTGGAGCCGGGGGGACGCCTGGTGGTCATTTCCTACCACTCCCTGGAAGACCGGCTGGTCAAACAGCGGCTGCTGGCCTGGGAAAAGGCCGGGCTGATGCGCCGCCTTACCCGGAAGCCTCTGACACCCACCACCGCAGAAGTGCGGCGGAATCCCCGGGCTCGGAGCGCCAAATTGCGCGTGGCTGAAAAGGTGGGGGAATAAAGGAGAAATGGTATGCCGAACAACATAACCCTCCGGCTAAGCAGCGTGGAGCAGCTCTTTGCCTCCCGGAACCGCAAGGTGGCCCGCCAGCAGGCTTCCCGGTGGGGGAAGGTCGGGGTCATGGTGTTGGTCCTGTTCGTGGCCGGGTTCTTCATTTCCTCCCTGGTCTGGGCCTGGGCCAATCTGCAGCAGACCAACCTGAACTACCAGATCTCCCAGGCCCAGGAGACGCAAAAACAATATTTCGAGTTGAACCGCCGTCTCCGGGTGGAGCTTTCCAACCTGACCTCCATCTCCCGGCTGGAAAAATTGGCGGTGGAACAATTCGGCATGGGCCCGCCGCAGCCTTACCAGATCGTGCAGCTGCCATGACTCCGGGCCTCGACAAATGGACCCGCTTCCGTATCGTCCTGGTGGGTTTGGGCCTTCTGGGATTGGGCCTGTGGATCTGCTGTAGGTTCTTCTATCTGCAGATCATCCGGGGAACCGAACTGCGACAGGTAGCGACCCGGGAAGCTCAGAGACTCTGTCCCGTTCTGCCGGTGCGGGGCCAAATCCTGGACCGCCGGAGCAACGAGCTGGCCATCAGCACCCGGGTTTATTCCCTGGTGGCCCACCCCCCCCAAATCCAGGACGCCGCCCGTCTCAGCCGGGAATTAGCCCCCATCCTGGGGTTCAATATCCGGGAACTGCAGCAGATTCTCACCCGGGCCCGTCCCTTTGTGTGGATAAAGCGCCACCTGACTCCGGAAAAAGAAGAAGCCTTCCGGACCTGGCAGGCCGAGGCGGAGAAAGCCGCAAAAATCAGTAAGATAACGGGACGGCGGGATATCGACGCCATCTACCTCGTTCCTGAGGCCTTCCGTTATTACCCCCAACTCGCCCTGGCCGGTTCCCTCCTGGGATTCTGCAACGTCGACGGCCGGGGATTGGAAGGCTTGGAACTGCAATATGACCAGTACCTCTATGGCAAGCCCAAGAAATGCATGAAGATGCTGGACGCCCGGGGCCGGATTGTGGTCTCTGGGGAGAAAGCCTGGGACCCGGAGGTCATGGGCAATAACCTGGTCCTGACCCTGGACAGCACCCTGCAATATATCGCGGAAAAGGAATTAACCAAGGGCGTGACCCATTGGCAGGCCGCGGGCGGCATGACCCTGGTGGTCAGGCCCCAGACCGGGGAGATACTGGCCATGGCCCAATATCCCCAGGTGGATCCCAACCGCTTTGCCCACTTTCCCGAAGAGAACCGCCGGGTGCGCCCGGTGACCTGCGCCTTGGAGCCGGGCTCCACTTTTAAGATCTTCATAGCCGCCGCGGCCTTGGATGCCCACGTGGCCAAGTCCACGGACACCTACAACTGCGAAATGGGTGTCTGGCGCCTGGGAGCCAAGGAAGTCATCCACGATGTCCATCGTTACGGCACCCTGAGCCTGCAGCAGGTTATTCAAAAGTCCAGCAATATCGGCGCCGCCAAAATCGCCTTCCGCACCGGCAGCGCCCGCCTGGACCATTATCTCCGGGCCTTTGGCTTCGGCAGCCGCCTGGGCGTTCACTTTCCCGGGGAAAACCCCGGGATCATGAGAAATGTGCGCGCCTCCCGCTCCCCCCTGGACAGGGCCACCCTGGCTTTCGGCCAGGGTGTTTCCGTCACCCCCTTGCAGCTCACCATGGCCCTGGCGGCCTTTGGCAATGACGGGGTTCTCATGGAACCCCTGCTGGCCAAGGAGATTGTCAGTCCCCGGGGCGAGGTGCTGAAACAATTTCAGCCCCGGCCCCTGCGCCGGGTGCTTTCCCCGGACACCACCCGGAAGATGCTGGCCATCATGGAAACCGTGACCAAACAGGGAGGAACCGCATTGGAGGCCGTGCCCCCGGGTTTCACCGTGGCCGGCAAGACCGGCACGGCCCAGAAGCTGGTGGGCCGGGCTTATTCCCACAGCAAATACACCTCCTTGTTCATCGGCCTGACCCCGGCCCAAAAACCCGCCCTGGCCATTGCGGTTATCGTCGATGAACCCAAGGGCGCGATCTTCGGGGGGGTGGTGGCCGCGCCCATTTTCCGGGAAATCGCTGCTCAATCCCTGCGTTTCCTGGGGCATTATCCCCAAGGGGAAAATATGCCGGTCCTGGCGGGATTGCTGCCCACTCCCGCTGCGGCCCAGCCGGCGCCGGAGGCCAAGACCCCGGCCCCGAAAACCACAACGCCCCGGAAGGTTCTGAAATTGCAGGCGGCCACTCCGAAAAAGCCCCTGGAGGTGATGCCGAATTTGAGCGGCCTGACTATCCGCCAGGTCCTGAACCTGCTGCATCGTTCCGGGCTGCACTGCCGTTTTGAAGGGAGCGGCCTGGCCGTCAGCCAGGAGCCGGCTCCCGGGACATCCATCAGCCCCGGGACCACCTGTTTGGTCAGGTTCCGGTCCCGGTCCTGAGGCCCTGGGGCGGCCGGGTGGGCGTCTTGCCAAGGGTAGGTTTTTCTAGGATAGTTATGACAGCAGGCTGAACAATCAGAGCCCCGGGGCAGGAAAAACTTGCCATCTCACCCCGGCCTTCTGACCCACTCCCAGACAGCACGAGGACCGGTACGGAGCATGGACGGCGCCACCCAAACCTTAAGAGAACTCCTGGCCGGCCTGGCGGGCTGTCAAGTGGCGGGGGATGACCGTCTGCCGGTCACCGCGGTGGCCTACCATTCCCAGGAAGTTGTTCCGGGGGGCGTTTTTGTGGCCTTGAAAGGCCACCGCACCGACGGCCACCGCTTCCTGGCCGCGGCCCTGGAGCGGGGCGCCAGGGTGATCGTCACCGAGCAGGAGTTGGCTCCGCCCCCGGGAGTGACGGTGGTGCGGGTGCCTGACGCCCGCTTGGCTCTGGCCCATTTGAGCGCCGCGTACTACCGCCATCCCAGCCGGGAACTGATGCTGGTGGGCATCACCGGCACCAACGGCAAGACCACCACCTCCTATCTCCTGGAGGCCATTGTCGACCACGCCGGCCACCGGGCCGGGGTGATGGGGACCGTCAACTACCGGGTGGGTCAACAGTCCTGGCCCGCGGCGGTGACTACCCCCGAATCCCTGGATTTACAAAGACTGCTCCGGGAGATGCACAGCCAGGGCGCGGACTATGTCTTTCTGGAGGTCTCCTCCCACGCTTTGGACTTAAAAAGGGTGGACTGCACCATCTTTACCGCGGGCGTGTTCACTAACCTCTCCCAGGATCACCTGGACTATCACCGGGAGATGGAGAGCTATTTTGCCGCCAAATCCCGGCTGTTTCTGGAACTTATGGCCAATGGCAGTTTCGCCGGGGGAACCGCGGTCATCAACCTGGATGACCCCCGGGGCGAGGAATTGCACCGCCGGGTGTCCATCCCCGCCCTGACCTACGGCGCCCATCCCCGGAGCCAGGTGCGCCCCAAGGTCAAACATTTTCGGCGCCACGGCCTGGAGGCCCGGCTCATCACCCCCGGAGGGGAAATCGACATCAACTCCCGGCTGGTGGGGCCCTTTAACCTGGCCAACATCCTGGCGGCCACGGCCACCGCCCTGGCCCTGGGTTTTACCCCGGAGGACATAGCCCGGGGCGTTGCCGCCTTAAAGGGTGCGCCGGGACGCTTGGAGCGCTTCGGCCCCCCGGAAGGGCCCGCGGTCTTCGTGGATTACGCCCATACCCCCGGGGCCCTGGCCTCGGTTCTCAAGGCCTTGCAGGCCCTGGACTTTTCCCGGATGATCACCGTCTTCGGCTGCGGTGGCGACCGGGACCGGGGCAAGCGCCCCCTCATGGGACAGGCTGCGGCCGCGGCCTCCAACCTGGTGGTGGTCACCAGCGACAACCCCCGGAGCGAAGAGCCCTTGAGCATCATCCGGGAGATTGAAGAGGGGTTGAAGGCGATGTCTGTCCCCCGCCTGACGGTCGCGGCAGCGAAGCAGGGCCAGGCCGGCTACCTGGTGGTGCCGGAGCGGCGGGAGGCCATCCGCCTGGCGGTTAGGCTGGCCGGGCCCGGCGACGCGGTCCTGGTGGCCGGCAAAGGCCACGAAAACTATCAGATTCGGGGAGAGCAGCGTTTACACTTCGACGACCGGGAGGAAGTGCAAGAGGCCCTGAAGGAGTATCACGGCTGATGCAAGCCCTGTTCACCATTCCCGAGATTCTGGCGGCCACCCGGGGCGCCCTGGTGCAGCGGGGGGCCGGAGCCGCCTTCTGCGGGGTCAGCACCGATTCCCGCACCTGCCAGGCGGGACAGCTCTTCATCCCCCTTAAGGGGGAGCATCACGACGGTCATGAATACATCCCCGGGGCCCTGCGCCGGGGCGTGCGGGGGGTCTTGATGGGCCGGCATTGCCATCCGGGGGAAGGCGGCGCCCATCTGCGGCCCCCCCGGGAGATTACGGTCCTGGCCGTTAACGACACCCTCACCGCCCTGGGGGACCTGGCCCGGGCCTGGCGGGACCGCTTCCCCATGCCGGTGGTGGGCATCACCGGCAGCTGCGGCAAGACCACCACCAAGGAGATGACCGCGGCGGTGCTCGCCCAGCGGTTTGAAGTGCTAAAAAATACCCTGAACCTGAACAACCTCATCGGCCTGCCCTCCACCCTCCTGGGGCTGGACCACGGCCATGGGGCCGCGGTGGTGGAAATGGGCATGAACCGCTTCGGGGAGATCCGGCGGCTGACCCAGATCTGCCGGCCCACAGTGGGGATGCTCATCAATGTCCATCCGGCCCACACCGAAGGCGTGGGGGATGTGGCGGGCGTGGCCCTGGCCAAGGGGGAGCTCCTGGAGGCCCTGGAAGGGAGCGCGGTGTTGATCTATAACGCCGACGATGCCCGCATCTCGTCCCTGGCCCGGGACTTCCCGGGGCGGGCCCTGGGGTTCGGTCTCCAGCCCGGCGCGGATTTGCGGGCCTGGGGGCGGCAAATTAGGGGCTGGGACGCCCAGGTGGCCCGGCTCCATTATGGGGGGCGGAGTTGGACCCTGAACCTGGAGGTGGCGGGTCTGCACCAACTCTACAATGCCCTGGCGGCCACGGCCGCGGGCCTGGTCCTGGGTCTGAGCCCCGAGGAGACGGCAAAGGCGTTGGCGGGCTTCCGGGCCATCCACCGGCGCTCCCAGGTGCTGACCCTGCCTTCCGGGGTGCATCTCCTGAATGATTGCTACAACGCCAATCCCGGCTCCATGACCATGGCTCTCAACACCTTGAAGGAACTGCGCCGGGGGGCCCGGGGAGCCGCGGCCCTGGGGGACATGCTGGAGTTGGGAAACGGCGCGGCCCAGGCCCACCGGGACTTAGGAAGGGTGGCCGCGGCCACCGGCCTGGATTTCCTGGTGATCTACGGCCGCTTCAACCAGGAAGTGGCCGCGGGGGCCCAGGAAGGGGGCCTGGCTCCGGAGCAGATTCTGCCCGTGGACAGTCGGGCCGAAGGAGCCAGGGCCTTGCAAAATTTTCTCCAGCCCGGAGACTGGCTCCTGGTGAAAGGGTCCCGGTCCATGCACATGGAGGGACTGATCGATCTTTTATGAAGCAGGGAGCAACGCAGCCCAGGATGGGCAAAACCTGCCTGGGGGGGAAATAACTTAAGTGCTGTACCATCTCCTTTATCCATTAAAGACGGTTTTCGGCGGCTTTAACGTCTTCCGCTACATTACCTTCCGCAGTATCTTCGCGGTCCTTACCGCGCTGCTGATTACCTTGTTCATCGGCGCCTGGTTCATCCGCAAGCTGCAGGAGATGCAGATCGGCCAATATATCCGGGAAGACGGCCCTCAATCCCACCACTCCAAGGCCGGCACCCCCACCATGGGGGGGCTGATGATCATCTTTGCGGCCTTGTTTTCCACGCTGCTCTGGACCGACCTGTTCAACCCCTACATCTGGCTGTTAATCCTGGTGACCGTAGGCTTCGGCCTCATCGGCTTTCTGGATGATTACCTGAAAGTGATCAAAAAACACAACCGGGGTCTCAGCGGCCGGGCCAAGCTCCTGGCCCAGACGGGGATAGCCCTGGTGGTGGCCTTCTGGCTCTACCATATCCCCGGGTTCCACACCACCCTGACCCTACCCTTTTTCAAGCACATACAGCCGGAATTGGGCTGGGGCTTCTTCCCCCTGGCGGTGTTCATCATCGTCGGCGCCGCCAACGCGGTGAACCTGACGGACGGCCTGGACGGCCTGGCCATCGGCCCGGTGACCATCGCCGCGGGTACTTACATGATCCTGTGCTATCTGGCCGGCAATAAGATCATCGCCGCGTATCTCCAGATTCCTTACATCCGGGGTGTGGGGGAGTTGTCCATCTTTTTAGGGGCCATAGTGGGCGCGGGGATCGGCTTTCTCTGGTTTAATTCCTACCCCGCCCAGGTGTTCATGGGGGACGTGGGGGCCCTGGCCCTGGGAGGCGTCCTGGGCACCGTGGCCCTGGCCACCAAGCAGGAATTCCTCCTGGCCATTGTGGGCGGCATCTTCGTGGTGGAGGCCCTGTCGGTCATCATCCAGGTCTGTTTTTTCAAGGTGTCCAACGGTAAGCGGGTCTTCCGCATGGCCCCTTTGCACCACCATTTCGAGTTGAAAGGTTGGCCGGAACCCAAGGTGATCGTGCGCTTCTGGATCCTCTCCCTGATCCTGGGGCTCCTCTCCTTGAGCTTCCTGAAACTGCGGTAGCACAGGCTTTCCAGCCTGTGCCGGGACAAAATTTTTCGGAGGGATGGTGGACAGTGCCCACCCGACATTCCTGAATGTGCGGTAGCACCGCCCCCGGCCTGTGGGGGGCCCCGGGGCGTTTGGGTAACCAGGGGGACTTTAACTTGCTTGCTGTGAGGCTGCGGACGCCCAACCTTATCCCAACCCTTCCCGGGGCCGGGCCGGACTCAACCGGCCCCGGGAAGGCAGGCGCTCTCGGGCGGCCCTTGGCCGTCCCTGGCCGGAGCCCAAGATGAGCATCAGTGCTTGGCTTCTCTCCCTGATCCTGGGGTTGATCTTTGTGATTCTCCTGAAGTTGAAGTAGCATCGCCCCCGGCCTGTGGTGGGCCCCGGGGCGTTTGGGTAACCAGGGGGACCTTAACTTGCATACTGTGAGGCTGCGGACGCCCAACCTTATCTCAACCCTTCCCGGGGCCGGGCCGGACTCAACCGGCCCCGGGAAGGCAGGCTGTGTCGGGGGACCAGCGCACTCGGCACACTCAGAGTCATTATTAGTTAACATACTCCTTACCCTCCCCCCTTTGAAAAAGGGGGGCTGGGGGGGATTTGTCAGCCCTGATAAATCCCCCTAAATCCCCTTTTTCAAAGGGGGACTTTAAGAACCGTTTGCCGATAATGGCCGTTTCTTGATGAACAGTAGTCAGATGAACATGGATCTAACCGGGAAAAAGATCTTAGTGGTGGGATTGGCCCGCACCGGGGTGGCTCTGGCCCGTTTCCTGGCCCAGGCCGGCGCCCGGGTGACGGTGACCGACCTGGCCCCGGCTGCGGACCTGGAGGGATACCGCCGGGAGATCCAGGGCCTGGGCATCAAAGAGGAACTGGGAGTATCCCAGCCCCAATGGGAGGGCTACGACCTGCTGCTTCTCAGCCCGGGGGTGCCCCCGGAACTGCCCTGGATCGCCGCGGCCCAGGAGGCCGGCATCCCCGTTTGGGGCGAATTGGAGTTGGCCAGCCATCTCTTCACCCGGCCCTTGATGGCGGTGAGCGGCACCAACGGCAAGACCACCACCACCACCCTGGTGGGGGAACTCCTTCAGGCCTCGGGCCTGCGGCCCCTGGTGGGGGGCAACATCGGCACCCCCGCCATCTCTCTGCTCGAGGAGCAAAAGGACGCGGATTTCCTGGTCCTGGAGGTAAGCAGCTTCCAGATGGACACCGCGCCCCACTTTCACCCCCAGGCCGCGGCCCTGCTGAACATCTCTCCGGACCACCTGGACCGGTACGCGGATTTCCCGGCCTACATCGCCTCCAAGGCCGGTCTCTTCCGCAACCAGGGGCCCGGAGATTTGAAGGTTCTCAATTACGACGACCCCGCGGTGCGGCCCCTGGGGGCAGGAGGGGGACGGGTCTTATACTTTTCTTCCACCCAGCCCCTGAATGCGGGTGCCTGGCTGGATCGGGGGAATCTGCGGGTTTTGCTCCCGGGGAAACTGGACGAGGTCTTTCCCCTACAAAAAATCCGTCTGCCGGGCCGCCACAACCTGGAGAACGTCATGGCCGCGCTGCTCCTGGCCCTGGACGCCGGGGCCACGGCTACAACCTGCCGGGAAGTCCTGGCCCGTTTCCAGGGCCTGCCCCATCGTCTGCAGTGGGTGGCGAATATTGGCGGGGTGGATTTCTATGACGACTCCAAAGGCACCAATGTGGGTGCGGTGGCCCGCTCCCTCACTTTTTTTGAGCAGCCGGTGATCCTCATTGCCGGGGGCCGGGACAAGGACAGCGATTTTAGCCTCCTCTCCCCTCTGATCCGGGAGCGGGTCAAGGCCCTGGTCCTCATGGGGGAGACCCGGGAGTTGCTGGCCCGGACCTGGAACGGCCTGGCGCCCGCCCACCTGGCCGCGGATATGCAGGCCGCGGTAAACCGGGCCTGGGAATTGGCGGCCCCCGGGGAGGTGGTGCTCCTGTCCCCGGCCTGCGCCAGCTTCGATATGTTTAAGGACTATGCCCATCGGGGTGAGACCTTCCAAAGAATGGTGGAGGAACTGCGGGATGCAGAAAAACCCTGAAGCTTTACCCCGCTCTTGCGACCATATTATCATGGTCAGCGCCCTGACCCTCGTGGCCCTGGGCCTGACCATGGTTTTTAATGCCAGCACGGTGATGGCCCAGGCCCAATATCAAGACCCCTATTTCTTCATCAAGCGCCAGGCCCTTTACGCCCTGCTGGGCGTGGGGGTCCTCTTCCTGGGGCGCACCATTAACTACCGGATCTATCAGCGTTTGGCCTATCCCTTTTTGTTCATTACTCTGATCGCCTTGATCCTGGTGTTTATCCCCGGTATTGGCGGCAAAGTGCGGGGCGCAGCCCGCTGGCTCAAGCTGGGCGCCTTTAACCTGCAGCCTTCGGAATTCGCCAAACTGGCCATGGCCCTGTTTCTGGCCTATTCCCTGACCAAAAAACAGGAAAAGATGAAGCATTTTTCCATCGGCTTCCTGCCCCATATGATGGTGGCCGGGGTCTTCATCATCCTGGTGGGCCTGGAGCCGGACTTCGGCACGGCCATCACCATCGCCGCCATCGTCTTCACCATGCTCTTCATCGGCGGCACCCGCCTCACCCATATCCTGCTGGCCCTGGGGAGCGGCGTGGCCCTGGCCACGGTGATGGTCTTGCGGGACCCCAAGAAGCTGGGCCGGGTCTTTTCTTACCTGGACCCCTGGAAGTACGGCCAGGACGTGGGGTATCAGCTTAAGCAATCCCTCCTGGCCATCGGCTCCGGCTGCCTCTTTGGGCTGGGGCCAGGACAGAGCCGGGCCAAACTCTTCTACCTGCCGGACGCGCACACGGATTTCATCCTCTCCATCTTCAGCGAAGAGATGGGCCTGGTGGGTTTTCTCCTGGTTTTTTCCCTGTTTGTTATTCTGGTATACCGGGGCCTGCGCCTCAGCTTCCGGGCCGAGGATGCCTTCGGCTCTTACCTGGCCCTGGGCCTCACCCTCCTCATCGGCCTGCCCGCGGTCATCAACATGGGGGTGGTCAGCGGCATCTTCCCCACCAAGGGGCTGTCCCTGCCCTTTCTCAGCTACGGCGGCTCCTCGCTGCTGGCCAACCTGCTGGCAGTGGGCATCCTCTTGAATATCAGCAGCCAGGCCAAACGTGTGGTGCGGGTGGTGGGCAGGCCGCAGGTGCAGAAGAAGCAGGATGAGGGAGGAGGACCGGGATAGAACAGGGGTCAGGGGTCAGGAAGAATTAAGATTTATAGGACTATCTTTTCTACTGCTCACTGCTTACTGCTCACGGTTTAGATGGGGATGGAAAATGGACCTGAGGGTGGTCATTGCCGGGGGCGGCACCGGGGGGCATCTCTTCCCGGGGATCGCCATCGCCCAGGAGTTTCAGTCTTCCCTGGGAGCGGCCGTGACCTTCCTCACTACCCCCAAGGCGGTGACCGCCCGGATCCTGGAACGCTACGGCTTTCCCTGGGAAGTGATCGCCAGCCGGGCCTTAAAGGGGCAAGGACCGTGGAGCCGCATCCGCACTCTTATGGGCCTGCCGGGGAATGTCTGGGAGGCCCGGACCCGGCTCCGGACCCTGGCGCCGCACCTGGTCCTGGGCATGGGGGGCTACGCCTCCGGGCCCGTGGGGGTGGCGGCCTATCTGTTGGGCCTCCCTTTGGTGATCCACGAGCAAAACGCCATCCCCGGGGTGGCCAACCGCTGGCTGGCCAAATTGGCCCGGCGCATATTTTTGTCCTTTCCGGACACCGCCGGCAGTTATCCCCGGGAGCGGACGGTGTGGACCGGCAACCCCATCCGGCCGGAATTTTTGGCGCCGCCCCCGGAGCGGCCCGAAACGCCCTTTACGGTGCTGATCATGGGGGGGAGCCAGGGCGCGCACAGTCTCAACCTGGCAGCCCTGGGGGCCCTGCCCTTGCTGGCGGACCTTAAGGGGCAACTTAACTTTCTGCACATCACCGGCAAGGAGGACCGGGAGGAAGTGGCCGAGGGTTACCAAAAGGCCGGTTTTGCCGCGGCGGTGGCTGATTTCACCCCGGAGGTGCCCGCCTGGATGGGCCGGGCCCATCTGGCGGTCTGCCGGGCCGGGGCCTCCACCCTGGCGGAGCTCACGGCCCTGGGGCGGGCCGCGTTGCTGGTCCCTTTCCCTTTCGCGGCCAACAACCATCAGGAGTTTAACGCCCGCTTCCTGGCCGACGCGGGTGCCGCGGAATTAATTTTGAATAAAGATTTTACCCCGGAGATTCTGGCTGATAAGATAAAACAATTCATATCGTCTCCCGATTCTTTGGCGGCCATGGAAACGGTCAGCCGCTCCCTGGCCAAGCCGGACGCGGCCCAAGAGATCGTCCGGGGCTGCCTGGATTTGCTGAAAATGTAAGATACGCTGGAACCTAAAAACCTACGCCACCCCCACCCTAACCCTCCCCCCTCAAGGGGGAGGGGATAAAACACTGGCTTTTGGGGGCTAAGTAGATATGAATGACCTTGTCGGTCTTTCCAGAAATCTAAGGAAAAACCAGACTGACGCGGAAAGCCGATTATGGCGGCATTTACGGGGAAAAAACTTAGAAGGGTTAAGGTTCAGAAGGCAGCACCCCATCGGCAGATACATTGTAGACTTCGTCTGCCTTGAAAAACGATTGGTCCTGGAAATTGACGGCGGCCAGCACGGAGAGGAAGCAGGGCAAATCAAAGATAACGAACGGGATCATTGGTTAAGGACGGAAGGATACCAGGTCTTAAGATTTTGGAATAACGACGTCTTAACCAACCTGGAAGGCGTCATGGACATGATAAGGGCAAATGTCCTCCCTGATTCTGAAGACTGATAGAAAAAAGATACTCAATAAAACTGATGGCAAACCAAAAAAAGAAAACTGCCAACATACGAAGAGCATAAAAAAAGAATGAGCCAAAAAGCACTTTCGCCAAAAAGCACCGATGTCTTTGCTCTTATCCCCTCCCCCTTGAGGGGGGAGGGTTAGGGTGGGGGTGGCGTCTTAAATGCGGTAGATGGGACAAGGAAGTCTGACTCCATATATGTAGGATTTTGTCATTTCGCAAGGGAGATTTCGACATGGAGGTTTGTAAAAACAAAATTTCTAATCGATACTTTATTTTTATTGAGGATACTGGTAATGCTGAGACGCTTCTTGTAACGCCAGAAGCTCAAATCAAATCTTTGAAGGGTGATCTTTTTGAAGAACTAGAAGACCAGGAAGAAAATTATCTACTGCAACATAATCTAGTCACAGAGGCTCAAGTCCAACGGGTTCACGAATACTATAAAAGTCGTTCAGATGAGATCATTGATAATTTTGAGGAAATGTCACACTATGATCAGAAAAGACTTTTACAGGCACTGCAAAAAATGGTTGCCGATAAATAATCATGAAACAGATTGTGGCGTTGGTGATATAGATAAGGTATGGGACACTTTCCAATTTCTTAAAATATGACTGATATCAAACACTACCACTTCATCGGCGTTGGCGGCATCGGCATGAGCGGCCTAGCGGAGCTCTTGGTGCGCCGCGGGCATGCGGTGAGCGGCTCCGACCTGGCGGCCAATGCCATCACCGCCCGCCTGGAGACCCTGGGGGTGCGTTTCCATGAGGGACATCAGCCGGAAAACCTGGGAGACGCCGATATCGTGGTCCATTCCACCGCGGTGCAGGAGGATAACCCGGAGCTGGCCGCGGCCCGGGCCCAGGGCCTGACGGTGCTGCGCCGGGGCGAGATGCTGGCCCGGCTGATGGCCGGACATTTCCAGATCGCCATCACCGGCGCCCACGGCAAGACTTCCACCACCGCCATGGTGGCCGCCATCCTCCGGGCCGGGGGCCTGGACCCCACGGTGCTGGTGGGGGCCCTCTGGGACAGCCTGGGCTCCAACGCGGTCCTGGGCCGGGGCGAGTATTTCGTGGCCGAAGCGGATGAAAGCGACGCCTCCTTTGCCTATCTGCAGCCCCAGATCACGGTGATCACCAACCTGGACCGGGAACATCTGGATTATTACCGGGACCTGGCCCATATCCAGGAAACTTTCGCAGGTTATTTGGCCGCTCTCCGCCCGGACGCCCGGGTGGTGGCCTGGCGGGACGACCCCCACCTGGCCCCGGTTCTCCAGGCCGCCTGCCGGCCCTTGCTGACTTATAGCCTCCAACCGGGGGCCGACTTTCTCGCCGCGGAAATAGAACCCCGGGAATTGGGCACCAGTTTCCGCCTCTTTTATCAGGCCCGGGACCTGGGCCGGGTGACCCTGCCTTTGACCGGCAGGCATTACGTGCTTAACGCCATGGCCGCCTGCGCGGTGGCCCAGACCCTGGGCCTGGATTTTTCCGTGTGGCGCCAGGGCTTGCAAGACCTGGGGCAGATTCACCGCCGCTGCCAGCCCAAGGGCGAGGCCCGGGGCATCCTGGTGCTGGACGACTACGGCCACCATCCCACGGAGATCAACACCACTATCAACGCCCTGGCCCAGGCCTTTCCGGAGCGCCGCCTGGTGGTGGCCTTCCAGCCCCACCGCTACAGCCGCACCCAGGCCCTGCTGCCGGACTTCTTCCCGGTCTTCGGCCAGGCCAAGATGGTCTTTGTCACCGAGATTTACGGGGCCGGGGAAAGAAGGCTGGAAGGGGTCACAGGCCGGGCCATTTATGAAGGCATCCGCCATGCCGGCCACCCCGCGGTGCATTTCGTGGCGGAAAACGGGATCACTGCGGATATTATTCTGGACCACCTGCACCCCGGGGACCTGGTCCTCACCCTGGGGGCCGGAGACATTTGGAAAACCGGGGAAGAGCTGCTGGCGCGGCTTAAAGCCAAGCCAGCCGAACTTGGCCAGCGCCTGCCGGGAGAAAAGTAATGGCCTGGAGTTCCGCCAAACTGAAACCGCAACGCCCGGTGAAGAAAGAGGGAGTCTTCCGGCGTAAGCGTAATAGTTATCGCCGCCGGGATAAAGGCTCCTCCACCAGGTATTGGCCTTGGGCGGTATTTCTCCCCATGGGCCTTCTGACCCTGGCCGCCCTGGGCCTGGGACTGGCCCTCCTCTATTATCAAGTCTTGAACTGGAATTTGTTTTTCATTAAAGATGCCCAGAACATTGAAATCACGGGTCTCAAGCGGCTGCAACCGGAACTCGTCCTCAAACTGGCCAAGCTGGGTCCCCACACCAACCTCCTGGCACTGAGGCCCTTCCAGGTGGAACAGACCCTGGAAACCCACCCCTGGATCGCCCGGGCCACCCTGACCCGCCAGTGGCCCCATCGCGTCTCTCTGCAAATTCAGGAACGGGAGCCGGTGGCCCTGGTGCAGGTGGGAGAGCTCCATTATGTGGACCGCCGGGGCAATCTCTTTAAGCCCTTGTCTCCCGGCGATCCCCATGATTTTCCCATCATCACCGGGTTGCCCCGGGAATTTTTCTCCCCCCGGCAAGTGGCCTTGCCGGGGACCATGGACCGGATCATTAAGTTAATGGACCTCCTCAAGAACGCGCCGCCTCCCCTCAACCTGGAGAACGTCTCCGAAATCCATGTGGACCTGGAGCGGGGACTGACACTGTTTGCCAACGGCCTGGGAGCCGGGGTGGATCTGGGCAGGGGGCAATTTCCGGAAAAATTGCAGCGGTTGGCCCAGGCCTGGCCGGTAATCACCAAAAAAGGATTTCTGCCCCAGGCCGCGCGCATTAATCTCGACTATCCCCAGAAGGTCCTCCTGAGCCTTAAGGGGATGGAAGAAAACCAATAGGATTAGCAAAGTGCCACAGGATTTAATAGTCGGGTTGGACATCGGCACCACCAAGATCTGCGCGGTGGTGGGGGAAGTGCGGGACCGGCAGGTGGAGATAATAGGATTGGGGACCGCGCCCACCGCCGGGGGGTTGCGCAAAGGGGTGGTGGTGAATATCGAAAACACCGTCCGCTCCATCCGCAAGGCCGTGGAAGAAGCCGAAACCATGGCCGGCTGCGAGATCCGCACCGTTTTTGCGGGGGTGGGAGGCGGCCAGACCAAAGGCTTCAACAGTCACGGCATCATCGCCATCAAGGACCGGGAGGTGAGCCAGGCCGACGTGGAGCGGGTCATCGACGCGGCCCGGACCATCGCCATCCCTTCGGACCGGGAAGTGATCCACACCCTGGTCCAGGACTTCATGATCGACGGCCAGGACGGCATCAAGGACCCCATCGGCATCCACGGGGTGCGTCTGGAATGCAAGGTCCACATCGTCACCGGCGCGGTGACCGCGCTGAACAATATCATCAAATGCGCCAACCGGGCCGGGCTGGAAGTGGGGGGCATCGCCCTGCAGAGTCTGGCTTCCGGGGAAGCGGTGCTCACCGAGGAAGAGAAGGAACTGGGGGTGGCCCTGGTGGATTTCGGCGGCGGCACCACGGATTTGGCCATCTTTTCCGAAAACGCCCTGCGCCATAATTTCGTCCTGCCCGTGGGGGGGAATAACCTCACCAACGACATCGCCATCGGCCTGCCCTCCTCCCTGCAAAACGCCGAAGAGCTGAAGAAGCATTATGGCTGCTGCCTCAATGTCATTCCGGACCCCCAGGAGCTGGTGGAGGTCCCGGGCCTGGGCGGACGGAAATCCAAGAGCCTGCCCCGGGGCAAGCTCTCTGAGATCGTCCATCTCCGGGTGGCGGAAATCCTTAACTACGTGGCCAAGGAGATCAACCGGGCCGGATTTGCCAACCCCCTGATCTCCGGGGCGGTCCTCACCGGCGGCACCTCCCTGGTGGAAGGGCTGCCGGAGCTGGCGGAGGAAATTTTCAACCTGCCCACCCGCCGGGGTTATCCCACGGGTGTGGGCGGTCTCTCTGACGTCATTCACGACCCGGCTTATGCCACCGCGGTGGGCCTGGTACTCTATGCCCATCGCACCCAACAGAACCAGCAGCGACGCCGGGGCCGCAGCAGCCGCCCCAGCGGCGCCTCGGGCGGTTTTTGGGCCCGGTTAAAAAGTTGGTTCCGGGAGGTGGTATAATTTCCATAAAAGTGTATAAACTAGATTATGTAGCAACAATTGAGTGGATATGAATAACTGGCAGCTCACAACCATTTAGAGGTCGCGGTGGCCCAGGAGGTCCCAAAATCTCCCTCAAATAAATTGCCGTTTAAATTTCAACTGATAGCTTTTTTTGTATCCTTTTTTTCTGAACCCCTATGAAAATCGATGGAAATATCAGGAAACGAGAGATTGGTCATAGACCTCCCGTATACCGCTGCCTGGCCCGAAGAGCGGGATAACTTACTTTAACTAATGATAATTGTTAATTTAATTAATATGCCTCGAAAAACCTTTGAGGGCCAGCCCTGGAGGGGTTCAGGGGTGCCACGAGGCAGAGACTTGGTAATCTAAATTTGGCTGCATCTCCTTTGACCGGGTTAGTGGGGGAGGCTAATATTTCCCCCCAAGGAAAGGTGATCTTCTCTTCCTGCAAGGCCTGGCCCGCAGGGAAAATGCCCGGAAAGATGCTGCCAAGGGGGTGGTGGGTATGAAGATACAATTGGTGCCCAATGAATTATCTGCAAAAATCAAGGTGATAGGAGTTGGCGGGGCCGGCGGCAACGCCATCAATGACATGATCACCTCCCAGATGGCGGGGGTGGATTTCATGGCCGCCAACACCGATGCCCAGGCTCTGGAACGGAGTCTGGCCTCGGTCAAGATCCAGTTGGGGTCCACGGTAACCAGGGGGTTGGGGGCCGGAGGCGACCCGGAAATGGGCCGTAACGCCACCCTGGAGGAAAGCGAACGCATCAAGCAGGTGATCCAGGGCGCGGACATGGTGTTCATCGCCGCGGGCATGGGGGGAGGCACCGGCACCGGCGGCGCGCCGGTGATCGCCGAGATTAGCCGGGATATGGGCGCGCTCACCGTGGCCGTGGTCAGCAAACCCTTCGAGTTCGAAGGCAAGATGAAAAGGCGTCTGGCCGACAGCGGCATCGAAGATCTCCGCAAAGTGGTGGACACCATCATCACCATACCCAATGATCAGCTTTTCAAACTGAGCTCGAAGAACTCCCGCATCAAGGACGTCTTCGCCATGGCCAACGAGGTCCTGGGCTTTGCCGTGCGGGGTATTTCCGACCTGATCATGGTGCCCGGTTTCGTCAACCTGGATTTCGCGGACGTGCGCACCATCATGCGGGAGAGGGGCATGGCCCTGATGGGCACCGGCATCTCCGGCGGCGCCAGCCGCGCCTGTGAGGCCGCGCAGAAGGCCATCTCCAGCCCTCTGCTGGAGGATATCTCCATCAGGGGCGCCCGGGGCATTTTGATCAACATCACCTCTTCCCCGGATATCTCCATGGAAGAACTGAAGGAAATCTGCGGCATCATCCAGGAAGAGGCCGACGAAGAAGCCATCATCAAATGGGGCCTGGTTTACGACGAAGGCCTGAACGAAGAGATCCGGGTCACCGTTATCGCCACCGGCTTGGGCAAACGTCCTGAAATCGGCCGCATCCCCTGGGCCCCCCAGGTAGCTGTTACGCAGTCCGAAATCGACGACCTGGAAATCCCCACCATCCTGCGCAAAGCCTCGGAAATACCGTCTGCGGCTGCCAGCGCGGATGGCCGCCAGCCGGAAAAAAGACCCGCTCCCAACCTGGGGGTGGTGGCCGCCAAAAAATATATCGTCCACCCGGACCTGGCCTACGAGGAAAACGAATTGGACACCCCGCCTTTCTTAAGGAGGGCTGATCACTAACAGACGGCTTGCAGTTTTCGGTCTTTAATAGGGGCGTGATTTATCACGCCCCTTGCTTTTTCAAGTATAATCATTAAGTTAAAACAAGCCTCATTTGCGTGGCTCCATTTGGCAGCCCCAGGGTTTAGCTTGCCCCAGGCCAGCCCGGGAGTCTGTGTCATACCAAGTTGCCATCAAAGAAGTAATTTTTCGCTGTCATTCTGAACGGAGCGCAGCGGAGTGAAGAATCTCGTATTTTGAGATTCTTCGCTGCGCTCAGAATGACAAAATTACTCGTTTGACCGCAACTTGGTATAAAAGGCCCCCATGCAAATGGTTGGGCAAAATAGAGGTCCGTGGCATAATTAATCATGGAAAAATGGGGGCGGCTGCCCACCGGCGCTTTTTGGTGCGCAAATGGCAAGGATATCTTTTTATAATTAATTCATGTCCGCTAAGATCAAAGCCCGCCTGAAAAAGCTTCTGGCCGCCGAGAAAGGCGCAATTGTGCGGGAGTGGGGCCCGCGCTGGCCCGTGGCCCTGGTTTACCCCCACATCTATCCCGTGGCCATGGGCAACCTGGGCTTCCAGGTGATCTACCACCTGCTCAATTCCCAGCCCGGACTGGTCTGCGAGCGGGCCTTCCTGCCCGGGCCCCGGGAGTGGGAGGAGCACCGCCGCACCGGCACCCCGGTTTTGACCCTGGAATCCCAGCGGCCCCTCAACGATTTTGGGGCGGTGGCCTTTTCCATCTCCTTTGAGGGCGACTACCCCCAGGTCCTGCAAATCCTGGAGGCCGCTCAGATTCCCTTGCTGGCCGCGGCCCGGGGACCCGGCGCCCCCCTGGTCCTGGCCGGGGGGGTGGCCACCTTCCTCAATCCCGAACCCCTGGCCCCCTTTGTGGACGCCTTTTTCCTGGGGGAGGGGGAGGCGGGCGCGGTCCCCTTTTTCCAGTTTCTGGCGGAGGCCGGGGGCGCCCGGGACCGGCACGTCATTCTCCGGGAACTGGCCCAAACCATCCCCGGAGTCTATGTCCCCCATGGTTACCAACCCCATTACGCCTCTGACGGCACCCTGGCCGCGTTTACGGCGGAGCCCGGTTTTCCTCCCCGGGTGCGGCCGCCCCATCTCCCGGAACTGGCCCCCTACCCCACCCACAGCCATCTCCTGGCCCCCCAGAGCGAATGGGGGGAGATGTTCCTGGTGGAGACCGGCCGGGGCTGCTCCCGGGGCTGCCGTTTCTGCGCCGCGGGTTTTGTCTACCGCCCGCCCCGGGAGAGGCCCGGGGCCTCCTTAATCCCCCAAATCCTGGAGGGCCTGCGGCAATCCCGGAAAGTGGGCCTGGTAGGCACGGCGGTCTCCGACCACCCCGAAATCAAGGAACTCTGCCGCCAGGTCCTGGACGCCGGGGGGAATTTGGGCATCAGTTCCCTCCGGGCCGACTCCGTGGATGAAGAGCTTTTCCGGCTGCTGGCCGCCGGCGGGGTGCGCACCCTGGCCCTGGCCCCGGACGCGGGCAGCGAGCGCCTGCGCCGGGTCCTGAACAAGGGACTCACCCAGGAAGACCTGGCCCGGGCGGCCATCGCCATGAACGCCGCGGGCATCCCCCAAATGCGCCTCTATTTCATGGTGGGCCTGCCCACTGAGACCCTGGAGGACGTGGAGGAGATTCCCCGCCTGGTGAAATACCTGGAGCACCGGGTGGTCAAGGAGAGCCGGGGAAAAAGGCGGCTGGGCCAGATCACCCTCAGCCTCTCCTCCTTTGTGCCCAAACCTTTCACCCCTTTTCAATGGGCTCCATTCCTGGAAGTGGGGGAATTGAAAAAGCGTCTGAAACTGGTGCGCCAGGGGGTCCAAGGGGTCAAAGAGGTGCGGGTGCACACCGACCTCCCCAAGTGGGCCTATATCCAGGCCCTGCTGTCCCGGGGGGACCGGCGGGTGGGGGACCTGCTCCTGGCCGCGCACCGGCAGGGCTGGACCCGGGCCTTCCGGGAGAGCCCCGTCAACCCGGACTTCTTCACCTTGAGGAAGCGCCGCGCCAATGAACTCTTCCCCTGGGACTTCATCGACCACGGCCTGCAAAAGGACTACCTCTGGGATGAATATCAGCGGGCCTTGGAGGAAAAGGAGACGCCGCCCTGCCTCCCCCAGGTCTGCAGCCGCTGCGGGGTCTGCGAGGAAGTTGGCAAAGAATAGGGACCGGTATGAGGACAATAGCGTTCCTGGTCTTGGTGATAGCGTTAACGGTAGGGGCTGCCCAGGCCGTCACACTCACAGTAACCGTGAGCAATAGTGACAGCGACCAGGGTTGCCTCGCGGTGGCCCTATACAACCTGGAAACCAGGAAAGATTTCGGGTCGGGCCGTGGTTATTATCAGGGCCAAAAGGCCAAAATCACCAATGGCAACGCCAGGGTAATTTTTGCAGATATTCCTGAGGGAACCTATGCTGTCGCGGCCTTCCACGATGTGGACTGCAGCGGCAATCTCAAAAAGAACTTTTGGGGCATCCCCCAGGAGATGTACGGCTTTTCCAATAACTACGGCAAACGTCCGGATTTCGAGCTGGCCAGTTTTCCGGTGACCGGAGACAAGGAAATCGCCATCCGCCTGCAATGGTATTAACAGGATTTTTGGGGGCGAAGAGTTCGCTGTCACCAATAAACCACAATTTATTTTTTGAATATCTTAAGGATCTTAACCATGAAACTCCTTAGCTGGAAAGTATGGCTGGGCCTCTCCCTGGTCTGGGCGTCCGCCATGTTCTACGGCATCCATTACTTCCTTTTCAGAGACGTAAATTATATGCTCCGGCTGTTTTTTGCCCAATTGGGTTTTTTACCCATCAACGTGCTCATCGTCACCATCATCATCAACCAGCTCCTGGGCGTCCATGCCAAAAGGGCCAAGCTGGCCAAACTGAACATGGTCATCGGCGCCTTCTTCAGCGAAGTGGGCCAGGACCTGCTCAAGTCCCTCTCTTCCTTTGCCACCGGCCCGGACCATTTTTCCAGCTTAATCAAGAACATCGACCAATGGCCGGACGAAGGCTTCGCCAGTTTCCGCAAAGCCCTCCCCGGGTATGATTTCGACCTCCGCCTCGAGGAGGTCAAATTGGAGTTTCTCCAATCCTTCCTGGCGGACAAGCGGGATTTTCTCCTGCGCCTCCTGGAAAACCCCAACTTGCTGGAACACGACGCCTTCTCCAACCTCCTGCTGGCTGTCTTTCACCTGGCCGAGGAACTGGCCAAGCGGGAGGAACTGCAGCATCTATCCCCCGGGGACCAGGAGCACCTGAGCGGGGACCTCCAGAGAGTCTTTCTGCTGCTGATCGGCGCCTGGCTGGATTACATGCAACACCTGAAGAACCACTACCCTTACCTCTTCTCCCTGGCGGTGCGCACCAACCCCTTCGACCCCCAGGCCACGGTGGAGATTCAGTGAAGGAGGGAGGAGAGGTTTGGGGGGGAGGGGGCTAAGGGGCAGTATCCGCAGGCTTTCCAGCCTGCGGACCTTTACCCTCTCCCCCACACCCCCTCCCCCAATCCCATATATTTGGTAAAATTGGTGGCACAGGCTTTCCAGCCTGTGCTGGAAAAGACATATGACCTCATCGTTTTTAGACCAACTCGCCCAACCCCGGCCCGATCCCGGGGGCGGGGCTGCGGCTGCGTATGGCGGCATGGTGGCCCTGGCGCTGCTGGAAAAGGTGGTGCAACTGGAGGCCCAGAGGCCCGGGAACCAGGGGCAGCGTCAGGATTGGGAAGAAAAGTTGGCGCAGATCAAGCAGTTGACCGCGGACCTGGACCGCCTCCGGGAGGAGGACGTTAAGGCTTACGCCCGGATGGTGCAAGTGCGGGCCTCCGGCTCCCGGGACCGGGACTGGCAGGAGGCCGTGGAGTACGCCCTGGCAGTGCCCCGGGAGATCATGGCCCGGGCTGCAGAAGCCCTGGCCCTGGTGGCCTGGGTGGGCGGGCGCTGCCAAAGACATCTGGTCTCCGACCTCCAGGTGGCCCGGGAGTTTCTGGGGGCCACATTACAAGGAGCGTATCATATCGCCCGGGCCAATCTGCCCTTAGTGGTTGATGCAGCCCAGCGTCAGGAGTTCTCCCGGCAACTGGCGGAGGCTGAGACCCAGGGCCGCCAGGCCTTCCAGGAGGCCGGGGCTGTCCTGGCAGCCCGGGGATTGGTCAAATAAAAGCACAGATGGAGTCGAAGAGGGGAAAACCCCCTTCCTCGCCTCAAGCCCCCTAACCATCCCCCAATATGGGATTGGGGGAGGGGGCTTGGGAGCATAAGCGCTAACCTAGGGTTTTTTGTCATTCTGAGCGCAACGAAGAATCTCGCATTTTCTTGAAAAGAGAGGGATTCTTCACTCCGCTTCGCTCCGTTGAGAATGACAAATATTCTTAAGTTAGCGCCTATGGGGCTTAGGGGAGGGGGCAGGGGCCTGTGGCCCTTGGCCCTCTCCCCCAAAATCTCTTCCCAAAGGTGCACCATGATCCTGGCCGCGGATAATTTGCAGATTTTCAACCCGGTGGTAGCCAAGGCCTTGGAGGCAAAAGACCCCCGGCCCCTCCAGGAATTGGCCCGGCGCTGCCGGGAGGCCGGGGCCGCCATATTGGACCTCAATCCCGGTTTCTTGAGCAAGCGCCAGGAAGACCGCCTGGCCTTTATGGTGGACGCGGTGCAGGAGGCAGTGGACCTGCCCCTGATCCTAGACAGCCCCAAGGCCAACATCCTGGCCAAGGGGCTGGCCGCCTGCCGGGGCAAACCCATCCTCAACGCCCTGACCCTGGAGCCCGAAAAACTCGGGGAGATTTTGCCCCTGGCCGCGGCCCACCGGACCGATTTGGTGCTGCTGCTCCTGGACGAACGCTCCTTTCCGGCCCCCACCCTGGAAGGCAAGATCGCCCTGGCCGTGGAGCTGCGGGAGCAGGCCCTGGCCGCGGGGATGTCTCCGGAGCAATTGATTTACGATCCAGTGCTCCCCAACCTCAGTTGGCCCGACGCCTGGGAACAGGCCCGGGAGTGCATCAAGACCGTGCGCCTGTTGGCCGCGGGCGCGATCTTCCCCGAACCCGCGCGCACCATGGCGGGCCTCTCCAATCTCCGGAGCCACCTGCGCCGGGTCTACCCCCTGGAGGTGGAGTTGACCTGCCTGGGGATGCTGGCGGGCGCAGGCCTCTCCATCACCCTGGCGGACCTGCTGCAGCCGGGGTTCAAGGAAGGGTCCAAGCTTATTCGGGAATTATGTTGATTATTTTAGCTGGCAAGGGGTTAGTGAGGGAGTATGAGGTCCAGAGGCGAGAAGCCGGTGCCATTAACTATTGGCCTCCACTCTCAGATGCTTGATAACCGCCATGACCTTGAAAAATGGTGTTTTACTCCCCCCTTTGACAAAGGGGGGCTACGGGGGATTTTAATTGACCTTCTGAAATCCCCCTAAATCCCAGCAGTGTCCGGTTAGGAACTTGCATATGATGACCAGTAAGTGTCATCGAAAAAATTTCACCCGGAGGCGATTTTTTTTC
>JAGVAH010000082.1 GCA_020060385.1 Syntrophobacterales bacterium
GGCCACCGGCCACCCGGGGGCCGGGGCCTGGATCGGGGCCGCGTCCGGGGCCGGGGCCGGAGCCCTGGTAGGTTCCATTTACGCCCGGGACCAGAACCGGTACCAGGCCCAGTCCCAGTACCAGGGCCAGACCCAGGCCCCCCCGGGCCCACCGCCCCCCGGTTACGATCCCGGGTATGGTACGCAGATGGGGAACGGGGTGGCCATTGATCAGGTCTACGTCCAGCCCAGCCGGGCCCGGCCCGGCAGCCAGATTATGCTCACCATGAAATACCGGGTGACGAGCCCCCGGAACCAGCCGGTGCCCCTGCAACTGGTGCGGGAGATCAGCAAGGACGGACAACTGATCGACCAGCCCTATCAGGAGGAGCGCCAGGTTCCCAACGGCACCTATGGGGCCCGGGTCGCTTATCAACTGGCCCCCAGCATCCCCCCCGGCGATTATGTGGCCACCTTCCGCATCATGAGCAGCTTGGGCACCTCGGAAAAGAGCGTCTATTTTTCGGTGCAATGAGACAAAACGGGAGGCGCGGCCAGCGCGTCCTTTGCCCTTTCTTGCCGGGGCAATCACGGAAAATGTGAACCGCATTGTCCCGGGTAATGTGGGATTATCTGGGTGGGTCCTGGAACCGTAGCTCCAATTATCGCTGGTATGGGCCAAAGAAAAAGGGACCACGGACGGGTCCCTTATCCAAAGCACACCAGGGGGACCTACACCTGTGCAGGTGGCCCCCCGGGGCCAAAGCCTATAAAGACTTATTGGTCGTTTTTACGCGGGCTTGGCCGCCTTACGGGCGCCTCTTTTAGCCCCCAGGCCCTTTTCCACCGCCAGCTTCCGGCGCTGCTCAGAATATTCCTTGCATACTAAAGGATATTTTTTGGGGTCCAGGCCGAATCTCTTGAAATATTCTTTGGGCATTAAACCGTGGGCCTTGCGGATATGGGCCTTTAAGGTGCGCATCTCTTTGCCGCACTCCAAGCAAACCACGTACTTTTCTTTAACAATATCTTTAAGAGGAATCGAAGGCTTCTTTACCACCTCAGCCTCTTTGCCTTTTGCCGCGCCGCTCACCTCCATCAGTCCCGTCTCTCCTTCCAAGGAAGACAGGGTATTATAGACCTCTTTAATTTCATCCACTAATTCGGCTGGGGTAAGTTCACTCATGGAGGCGTGAGAGATTACAATCTGAGCGGTTAATTTCAAAACTTCGTTGGCCATGGGCATATTCCTCGCTTTTTTTGTAAAATGTATTTCAGAGAGCACTCTAATTTTTATTATAATTTTTTATATTGTCAAGATTTTTATTTTAATTTTGTATTTTTGGTCAGCCACTATTCTTAAATTTTGCTACCAAAGACTCTTTTGCCCCTGGGAAATCACTGCAGATAACCAATAAATTTTGC
Source organism: Syntrophobacterales bacterium (assembly GCA_020060385.1). GTDB lineage: Bacteria > Desulfobacterota > Desulfobaccia > Desulfobaccales > 0-14-0-80-60-11 > SURF-52. The sequence goes on from JAGVAH010000082.1 coordinate 1,405, forward strand.
GGCGATAAGCTCTGCTAGCAGCGGATGTTTGCCTCTGCCAAATTATTGACGATGATGTCGCTCTCCCCCTTTTGTTCGATTACTTGCGCCATAATTTCTCCCCAGGGAAAACCATGCACCGCGCCACCATGCCATTAACCTGCCAGTCAAAGGATTAGGACTGCAGATAATAATCTGCTTCACCCCTGTCTTTAAGGGGGGGCAGGGGGACAATAACCCTCTATTACTAACTAAAAATCTGCATCACCCGTAGCTTATTGCTATCTCCTGAAGGGAAAGCCAGGTGCGGCAGAAAAGGATTGGTCCCTCTCCGTACTTCACGGTCAGAAGTTATCAACCCTGCAGGTTATTGAGGAGATTATCTGGAAGAAAGAATAAGAACGAAGGCTTAGATCCTGATATTGATCCGGGGGAGGTTGGCCTTTTCCTGGGCATAATAGAGGGCCTGGTTTTCGTAAACCTGGCGACCCGCGGCCAGGGTCCGGAGAGGTTTGGGGACCGGCACGAGATTAGATGGGGCCTTTTGGATTTCCGGGGAGAATCCCAGGGTGGCCGCAACTTGGGCCGCGGCCTGATCTTGGCTGGGGGTGGGGAGTTGGTCTGGGGCTCTCTGGCCCGGGGCAAGAACGGGAAGGCTTGCCGGTTCCGGGGCCAGGTCAGGTTGGGGCCCGGCCAGGCTCCAGGCGGCCTCAGAGAGGCTGGCGGCAGATTGCTGCTGTGTTTGCCAGGCCTCCCGAAAAACTGGATTGCCTCTGAGAAGTGTGGCCAGCTCCTGGGTTCGTCCGTTTTGCTGGAGCTGTTGGATATAGGCCAGGGCTTCTTCCGGGGTCTCGACCCCGGGGGGGCTTAATAAGGCCTGGAGACGCCACGGGGCTGGCTTTATTAGGGCTGAGTGCTGTCCAGCCCTCTGATCAGGCCAGGGTATTTGCCCCAGATTCTGGATAGGTTGCACAAAACCCAAAAGAACTTCCTTTTCTTGTCGGCTTTCCGGCTTCTTGCCGGGCTCTCAGGTTTTTATCCGGAATCAGGCAATGCTCTTCTCCATCCCTTCCCACTTGCCGCTAATTACTGGCCCCCCAGACGGCAAAAAAACCGGGGCCTTTTTCCAGACCCCCAGAAGACAAAAAAAAACCGGGGCCCCTTTCCAGGCAACCCGGCTATCTCTGGCAAGCTGAGACCCGCGGCTTTCCGCCCCCACCTCACGATGGGTTCGGCTTGTTCTGGTTTCTGTAAAGTTAAAGAGGGATCAGCCCCTTGTCAAGTCAAATCAACTTTAACAAAGTTTAAAAATTTTATATTTTTTTTAAAATATTTTACGAAGCGATGGTCATTATCCCCCCCTATGCCTCCATGGCCCGCGGCCCTGGACTGCCAGCAAGCTTGGCTTTTTCCCAGGGATTGTGGTATCTTTACCCTCAAACTTCCTAAATAAATCAAGGGTCAGCACCGGAGAAAGCCTGGGGCTGACTTGCCTGATTGGGGCGGACATGAAGCTGGTCACTGCCGAAGAGATGCGGGAACTGGACCGCCGGGCCATGGAAGAGGTGGGCATCCCTTCCCTGGTGCTCATGGAGAACGCGGGGCGCACCACCTACCAGATTCTCCGCCGGGAATTCCCGGATTTGGCCGGACCGGTGGCAGTCCTGGCCGGCCGGGGCAACAATGGCGGTGACGGTTGCGTGGTGGCCCGCTACCTGGCCCAGGCGGGCATGCCGGTGGCTGTCTTCCTGATGGCCGCCCGGGATCAGGTCCAGGGGGACGCCCGGGTAAATCTGGAGATTGCCGCCCGCCTGGGGGTGGAAATCGTGGAGGTCCGGGAAGAAAGAGACCTGAACCCCCTGGCCCACCGCCTGGCCCGCTCCGCCCTCATCGTCGACGCCCTTTTGGGCACCGGTCTGAACAGCGAAGTCCGGGGCCTGATGCGGCTGGTGATCGAGGAGGTCAATCGTCTGCGGCCGCCGGTCCTGGCCGTGGACATCCCTTCCGGCCTCTGCGGGGATACCGGGAGGCCCCTGGGCGCGGCCGTTCAGGCCCAGGTCACGGTCACCTACGGCTGGCCCAAAATTGGCCAGATCCTGCCTCCGGGCCGGGATTGCGCGGGCCGGCTCTGGCAGGTGGATATCAGCATTCCCCCGGAACTGGCCAGGGAGTTGCCGGTGGAACTGGCGGAGGCCGGGCAGATGCGGGCCTTATTCCCGCCCCGCCCTTTTGCCAGCAACAAAGGGACCTTCGGCCACCTGGTGGTCCTGGCCGGCTCGGAAGGCAAGACCGGGGCCGCCACCATGACCGGGGAGGGAGCCCTGCGGGCCGGCGCCGGCCTGGTGACCCTGGGGATTCCCGCCAGCCTCAATGACATCCTGGAAGTGAAGGTCACCGAGGCCATGACCCTGCCCCTGCCGGAAGCGGCAGACGTCCGGGCCTTAGGCAGGGGGGCACTGGGGCCCATACAAAATTTTCTGAAAAATATGACCGCCGCGGCCCTGGGGCCGGGACTGGGGACCCATCCGGAGACCCAGGAACTGGTGCGTCACCTGGCCCGGGACCTGGCCCTGCCCCTGGTCCTGGACGCGGACGGGGTCAATGCCCTGGCCGGCGCTCCCGAGCTATTAACAGACGCGGCCGGCCCCCGCCTGATCACTCCCCATCCCGGGGAGATGGCCCGGTTCATGGGCCTCACGGTGCCGGAGGTGCAGGCCCACCGTCTGGGCATCGCCAAGGAAGCTGCGGCCCGCACCCAGGCGGTGGTGGTGCTCAAGGGCGCGCAGACCGTGGTGGCCGACCCCCGGGGCCGGGTCAGCATCAACTCCACGGGCAATCCGGCCCTGGCCAGCGGCGGCACCGGCGACGTGCTCACCGGCCTCATCGGCGGCTATCTGGCCCAGAAACTCTCTCCCTGGGACGCGGCCCGCCTGGGGGTCTATCTCCACGGCCTGGCCGCGGACTATTTGGCCGCGCATTACGGACTCCGAGGGCTGATCGCCGGAGACTTGCTGGAAGTTTTTCCTGAAGTTGTCAATCAATTTATCCAAGGCCATATTCCCCCGACAGAGGAAGATATATGCTACAAGCGCGTGATATCATGACCAAAGAAGTGATTACCATCACCCCCGGCACTAAGGTGACGGACGCGGCGGCCCTGCTGGAACAGCACCGCATCAGCGGGGTGCCGGTGGTGGATAAAGCTGGCCTGGTGGTGGGAGTGATCACCCAGAGCGACCTGGTGGCCCGGGCCCGGGACCTGGAATTGCCCCCCACCATCGCCCTGTTTGACTTGCGTATCTTTCTGGAAACCCCCTCCCATTTTAAAAAGCGGTTGGAAAAGATGCTGGGGGTCACCGTGGGGGAAGTGATGACTCCCAACCCCCTCACCGTCTCCCCGGAAACTTCGGTGGAGGAGATTGCCACGCTCATGACCCGGAAAAAGGTGCATACCCTGCCGGTGGTGGCCGCAGGGAAGATGGTGGGGGTAATCGGCAAGACCGACCTGATCCGGGCCCATACCCAAGAATCGGAGGCGTGAGGATCCTGGCCTGGACCAGCACCAGCCCCGCCGCCACCCGGGCCCTGGCCGCGGCTCTGGGCCGGTGGATGGCCCCGGGGGACGTCTTGGCCCTGAAAGGGGAATTGGGTAGCGGCAAAACGGAATTCGTCCACGGCCTGGCCCAGGGTTTGGAGGTGGACCCGGCCGCGGGGGTGGCCAGCCCCAGCTTCACCCTGATCCACGAATATCCGGGCCGGCTGCCCTTAGTGCATATCGACCTCTACCGGCTGGAGAGCCTGCCCCCGGAGATGCTGCCGGACCTGGAGGAATACCTCTCCGGGGACGGGGTGGCGGCGGTGGAGTGGGCCGAGAGGCTGGGGGCCTTGCTCCCCAAGGATTATCTGGAAATAGAGATTTTGATTACCGGGGAGACCACCCGGGAGTTCACCATGCGGGGCCATGGCCCCCGGGGTGAGGAACTGGCGGCGCGGCTGGCCCGGGAATGGTTATAAAGAAGCTGTAAGCTTTCAAAGAGAGGAAACATCATGGCCAAACCAGGTTCCCGCAAACGGGACTTTGTGGAACAGCCTCCGGAGATCCTGACCCTGCAGCTGCGGTTGCTGCAATATCTCAAGGATTACTGGAAGTGGGTGGCCGCCGGCCTGGCGGTGGTTTTCATGGGCCTGGCCACCTGGGGGATCATGGCCCAGATGCAGGCTCGCCGGGTAGAGCAGGCGGGGGCCGCCATGGCCAAAATCACCCAGCAGTTGAGCAATCCCCAAGACGCGGCCGGGGCCTTGAAGGCCCTGGACCAGATACTTAAAGATTATCCCGGCACCCCCACTGCCCTGGAGGCTTCCATCTTCCGGGCCCATCTCCTTTACCAAATGCAAAAATACGGCGAGGCAGCCAAGGCCTATGAAGCCCTGCTGCAGGGCCCTTTGTCCAGCTGGGACCCCTTGATTGCCGAGAGCCTCAGCTATTGTTACGAAGCCCAGGGAGATTACCGCAAAACTGCCCAGACCTTGGAGCCGGTGGTGGAAAGGGCCGCCAGACCCCTGCAAAACGAGATGTACCGGCGCCTGGCGCTGGTCCTGGAGAAGGCCGGCGAACCTAAGGCCGCGGCCCAGTATTGGGGAAAACTCCTGGACAAGGTTCCTGACCCGGCTTTATTAACCTATATCAAAGAAAAAGAGGCCGCAGCCGCGGCCGCGGCCCGGAAGAAATAAGGGAAAAAATTAACCACCAAGACCCAGAGGACCCCGAGTCGCACCGGGAAAGGCTTTAGGCTTGGCGCTAAGGCATAAATGTTTTCCCAGGTGCGACTTGGTGCTCTTTGGGTCTTTGTGGTTAAGTACTTTATTTGGGAGAGTTATTTCTTTTCCGCGGCCTTTCTGGCCACCATCTTCAGAAAGTCTTCATCGATCTTGTGCCCCAGGCTCTGGGCCTTTTTCAGATCAGTCAGGGCTTTGTCGAATTCCCCCAGATCAAAATAGACCATGCCCCGATTGCGGTAAGCCCGGGCGAATTTGGGGTCCAGCTCCATGGCCTTGTTAAAATCCTGGATGGCCTTATCATTCTGGCCCTTACAGCGGTAAACCATCCCCCGGTAATCATACAAGGCCGGGTCTTTGGGTTTCATCTTTAAACCCGCATTGAAATCCTTCATGGCCTGGTCGAATTTACCTGCTTCACAGTTGGCAATCCCTTGGTCCACGTGGGTCTTCACGTCCTGCGCAGCCAGAAGGCCGGGCAGCAGGCTGGCCAGGAACAGCCAAGCCGATACCAAAAATAAACGTCTCATAGATTGCAACTCCTGAATTTAAGTTTTTTCCGGCCCGCAGCGTTCAGCTCCAAGCCACCGTGGTCCCGCCTGGGACCGATCTGCGCCTGTCCGTTTTAGCTTATCATAAGACTAGGAGATGGGAAGTCAACGCGGCGTTAATATAAGTTTCCAAAATAAAAGGCCCCCGAAGGGGCCAGGAGCTCCTGCTGGGCGGCAGTTAGTTATTATCTGGGGCCTTTCCCGGACAGGGGTTCGGAGGACATATATTGCTTGACCATATCGATGTTCAACTTGACCAGGGGCTCCAGCTCTTGGTTGCCGGTGCCACCGGACACCGGTTTAAAAGCCGAACAGATGCCACCGACCACGCACACCCGGTTGATCTGCACCATGTAGCCCTTGGCCCGGGGCAGAGCCTGGTTGAGATAGGTGTCAGCCTTATCAAATTTTTTCATTTTGACCATAATGGCCGCCATATTGTTCAGGGCCAGGGGATTGCCGGGATCTTTGGCCAGAACCTGGTCCAGCAGTTTCTGGGCCGCAGGGTATTTCCCCTTTTCCATCAACTCAAAGCTCTGCATCAACATCGCCCCGACATCCATTTCCTTCGCAGGTTTCTTGGCTTTAGCCGCGAAGGCCAGGCCGCCGGCGCAAATAATGAGAGCCAAAACAATGGCGGTAATTTTAACCGAAGTCCGAATCATAAAAATCCTCCCTCGAATTGATGGTACCATCTCTACATTGCCGCCCTGCGCAGTAAGATAGGGGCTTTTAGCGTAATTGTCAATGCATTTGCGAGGCTAATGGGCCTTGTGCAAAAGTTTTTCTGGCCCCCACGTCTTCTCGAAATCAAACCTTGGGAAGACCAAGAGATAAAGTTAAACCGCGCCGGCGCGCATCATATAAAGACGCAGCTAAGGGAATTTTTAACTTGGCAGCGCTGCACCAAGTAATAATCATTGCTTGTTGATTCTTAACAATCTTTGGGTCATTGGGGTGAATCATTTCCCCGGAGTTGCGGCCACCTTTCCTTGGACCATCTGGATATTCAAGCGGATCAAAGGCTCCAACTCCTGGTCGCCGTAGACCTCCTGGAGGGGCCGGAAGGCGAGGCAAATCCCTTTGACCGCACATACCCGGTTGACTTTCACTTTGTAGCCTTTGGCCTTGGGCAAGGCCTGGCCCAGGTAAGAAATGGCCTCCCGGTACTTCCCTGCCGTGACCATAATGGCTCCCAGGTTATTCAAGGCCAGGGGGTTGCCCGGGTCCTCTTTCAGCACCTCCTCGTAAAGCTTCTGGGCTTCCTCCAGCTTGCCCCCTTCCAGAAGGTCATAACTCTGGACCATCATCTGGGTTAGTTTCTGGCCATTCTGGCACCATGCCGGGGAAATGCCGGCGCCCCAGCCCACCCAAACCACCGCGGCCGCCACCAGCAGCGTCTTAGAAATTAGCTTACCCATGTGCTACTCCTTCAAACGTGGGTCAATGGCCTCCCGGATGCCCTCCCCCAGGAGATTATAGCTCATTACCGTCACCAGGATGGCCACCCCGGGAAAGAATGACAGCCACCAGGCGATCTCGATGTTGTCCTTGCCCAAGGTGAGGATGTTGCCCCAACTGGGGGTGGGGGGCTGCACCCCCAGGCCCAGGAAACTGAGGGCGCTCTCCACCAGGATGGCCCCGGCCACCCCCAGGGTGGCGGAGACCATCACCGGGGTCAGGGCGTTGGGCAGCAGGTGCCGCCACATGAGCCGGGCATCCGCAGCCCCCAGGGCCCGGGCCGCGACCACGAATTCCCGCTCCTTCAGGGAGAGAAACTCCGCCCGCACCAGCCGGGCCACCCCCATCCAGCCGGTGAGGCCGATGACCACCATGATGTTCCAAATGCTGGGCCCCAAAACGGCGATGACCGCCAGGATCAGAAACAAGGTGGGGAAACAGAGCATCAGGTCCACCAGGCGCATCAGGGCCTGATCCACCCAACCCCCGTAATATCCGGCCAGCGCGCCCACCAGCAAGCCGATGAGGGTGCCGATGCCCACGGCCACAAACCCCACCAGCAGCGAGACCCGGGACCCGAAGATGATGCGGGACAGGACATCCCGGCCCAGGGTGTCGGTGCCCAGGAGGTGCTCCGCACTGGGGGGCATGAGCACCTCCTTAAGGTCGATGAAGTTGGGGTCGTAGGGGGCCAGCCAGGGCGCGGCCAGGGCCACCACCACCATCCCGGCCACCAGGACCAGGCCGCTCATGGCCAGGCGATTGCGCCGGAAGCGCGCCCAGAATTCGCGTTTTATCATAGCGTCTTGTCTTTGCGTCTTGGGGTGAGATCCTTAATGCCCAGAGACGCTATTAGAAAGCCGTTCCCGAATGGCCTCATAGACAAGGCCCGCGACTCGGCGGTATTCCTTTACTTCCTCCAGTGGCGGAACCGGGGCGTCACCGGGATAACGGAATTCCCAGGCAAATATTGTCAGGTCCCTGGCGGGCTCCAAGAATTCTTTCAATCCTTGGTCCAAAGCTTCACAAGCCATAGCCAGTTCGTCCAAATCGTGGGTCTTGCGAAAAATCCGGTCGTGGGCGGCAAGAAACCCCTTCATGTACTTCTCGGCAGCCTGCTGGCAGTGGAATAATGCGTCTTCGAGGAAAGGGGGCGTAGCCGCCAAATCCAGGTCCGCGCCCCGAAGATCGTCGGCCGCCTTTTTTAGCCAGGATTTCACTTCTGCCAGTTGCTCAGGATGCATAAAGAAGCATTCCTTCCCGGGACACCGTAGCCGCCAAGGAACAAATTACCGTCCTTTTTGCCTCGAATTCTTCCCGGGTCATGACAATAACCTCTTTGGAGACGCCCAGGCCGCAAAGCGCCCGGAAGGCCTCCTGGTCCCGGCGATATCGGGGCAGGGATGAGGCGTGAACCACCATGAGCAGGTCATAGTCGCTATCCTCACGAGCCTCTCCTCTGACTCGAGAGCCATAGAGATATATGGCCTCAGGCTTGAAGGCGGCCACTAAACGGGAGACTATCTCGGTTAAGATGGGGTCTTCCATAGCCATGTCCTCCTTAGAGACAACAGGCAAGAAAACTTTAATTTCTCTCCAATCCTACTACCCCGCCCGGATCCGGGGGTCCACCAAGGCGTAGCTCACGTCCGCCAGGAGGTTGCCCAGCAGGGTGAGGAGCGCGCCGATGACCAGTTCTCCCATGACCAGGGGGTAGTCCCGGGCCATGACCGCGCCGTAGAAGAGTTGTCCCATGCCGGGGATGGCGAAGATGGACTCAAAGATGACGCTGCCGCCGATGAGGCCCGGGAGGCTCAACCCCAACATGGTGACCACCGGCAGCAGGGCGTTGCGCAGGGCGTGCTTGAAAATGACGGTGCGCTCCGGCAGGCCCTTGGCCCGGGCGGTGGTGATGTAATCCTGGCGAATGACCTCCAGCATGCTGCCCCGCATGTAGCGGGACATGCCGGCCAGGCCCATGAAGGCCGCGCCCAGCACCGGCAGGGTCACGTGGGCCGCCAGGTCCTGGACCTTTTGCCAGAAGGTGAATTGGGAAAATTGCAGGGAAGTCAACCCGGAGATGGGCAGCCAGTCCAGATAGACGCCGAAGAACAAGATCAGGAGCAGGGCCAGCCAGAAACTGGGCATGGCAAAGCCGAAGAAGACCAGGATGGTGGTGGCCTTGTCAAACCAGGAATGGGCCCGGTACGCGGCCAGCACCCCCATGGGCACGGCCACCGCCAGGATGATGATCAGGCTCAAAAGATTGAGGCCCAAGGTGATGCCGATGCGCTCCTTGATCTTGTCCCACACCGGGCGGCGGTCCGGGGAGAATGAACGGCCGAAGTCCAGGAAGGCCATGCGTTTGAGCCAGTCCCAATATTGGATATACAGGGGCTTGTCCAGGCCGTAGATTTCCTTGAGGCGCTTTTGGGCCTCCAGGGAGGCCTTGGGGTTCATGGTGGTCTGCAGTTCCACGGGCGTGCCCGGGGCCAGGTGAATGACAGTGAAGGAGACCAGGGTGATCCCCAGGAGCATGGGGAGCATGATGATTAGGCGCTTGGTCAGGTAAAGCCACATAGGGATTAGGGGATGAGCCTGTACTTACCGAATCTTGCTATTATTTTCCTTTGAGGGCCTTATCGATCTGCTGGCGCAGCTCTTTTATGGCCTGGCCATAGTCCTTGGCCCCGAAGATGGCGGTGCCCGCCACAAAGACGTCGGCCCCGGCCTGGGCCACAGCCCCTATGGTCTTTGCGTTTATCCCCCCGTCCACCTCGATCTTCACCTTCAGCCCCCGGGAGTCGATCATCTCCCGGAGTCGGCGGATCTTGGGAAGCGCCGCGGGAATGAAGCTCTGTCCCCCGAAGCCCGGGTTGACGCTCATAACCAGGACCATGTCCAGATACTCCAGCACGTATTCCACCTCATCCGGGGGGGTGGCGGGGTTGAGCACTGCCCCGGCCTGGCACCCGGCCTGGCGGATCTGCTCTAAGACGCGGTGCAGATGGATGCAGGCCTCCGCCTGCACGGTAATCATCTGGGCCCCGGCCGCGGCAAAGTCGTCGATATAACGCTCCGGCTGGGAGATCATCAGGTGCACGTCGAAGGTCAGGGGGGTATAGGAACGCAGGCATTTGATCACCGGCGGCCCCAGGGTGATATTGGGAACGAAGTGGCCGTCCATCACGTCGATATGGATCCAATCCGCGCCCACCGCGGTGATCTCTTTAATCTCCTCCCCCATGCGGGCGAAATCCGCGGACAGAATCGAAGGCGCGATCAGGGCCATGCTTACGTTCTCCTTCTGTTGAATTCTTCCGCTTTAAATTAGCTCATTTAACCGGGGGATGCAACCGGACAGAATAGTTCAAAGTTCAAGGTTCAAAGTTCAAAGTTGGTCTGTGCCCACCGCCATCTTGACACCATCGCCATACTTCCTTTATCTTGATTGTCGTTCTGATATGGAAATTTTCTTAACCTTGAACCTTGAACTATTTTCGGAGGCGCAATGCGGGCGGTGGTGCAGCGGGTGAAGGAGGCCTGGGTATTGATCGAGGGGGAAGAGGTGGCTAGAATCGGCCCGGGCCTGTTGATTCTGGCGGGGGTGGCCGCGGGGGACGGCCCTGAGGACGTGGCCCATATGGCCCAGAAGCTGGCCCACCTCAGGGTCTTTGGCGCCGAAGGCAAGTTGATGCACCTTTCCCTGGTGGACCTCCAGGCCGAGGCCCTGCTGGTTTCCCAATTCACCATTTTGGGCGACTGCCGCAAAGGCCGGCGTCCTTCCTTTGAGCACGCGGCCCCCCCGGAGATGGCGGAGAGGCTTTACGAAGACCTGGCCGCGGCCCTGGCGGGGTACGGCATAAAAGTCGCCACCGGGCGTTTCCGCCAAATGATGGAAGTGGGCCTGATCAACGACGGCCCCGTCACCCTGCTCCTGGACAGCAAGAAGGTGTTTTGAAATAATAGTAGATGGGGGAAGGAGCACAGGCGTCCCGCCTGTGGCCCTCGCTGCCCTCCACCCCCCTCTTCCCCAACCAGCATATTGTTATCTGGAGAGAGGTTAAGCTGCTGCCACTGCGCGGCAATGGGGCCATTAAAAAGGGGCTTGGGGTGAGCGTCCTGGCTTCCCGCCAATGGGACATCACCCCCCCTCCCCTCTTGCCCCGTCCCCATCTTTTTTCCCTAATTTTATCCGGAATATATTGACTCAAGCCCGCAATAGGAGGGTGATTTGGTCTTGACAAAAACCGGATGCCGGGATAGAAAAATCGCTTGGGGGCGAGGTAGCTCAGCCGGTAGAGCAGCGGACTGAAAATCCGCGTGTCCCCAGTTCGATTCTGGGCCTCGCCACCAATGATCCCGCCACACCTAGCCACTACGTGCCAGCCCCGCGGATCACCACTGGCCGTTGCGCCTCCCCCCAGAAAACTGAATCATGAAAATTATCCGGACTCGGGGAACATCATAGTCCCACAGATTTATTCCTATACCCCCCTGCCCTCCCCGCATCCTCCCATAGTTAAAAATCCTTATTAAAATAACCAACAATTCCCAACGCCAATTAGGTTCCACCGATTTGAGCCGTTGCAGTGACAAAAATTAGCATTAGCAGTTAGCTCCATAAGAAAGATGGTGAAATTTAAAAAATAAAGAAAAAAATTCTTTTTTAGTGAAACTTATGCTATCCTGCCTCTGACAAAAATGTTGGTTTTCCAGGCGAACCTTTCTGGGGGAGACAAGAAAGGAGCCTGGAATTCCGGGGCAGGCCGAGTCAAGGCATCACCGATTACTTGAAAAGGAAACCATTCCGAGAGACGGGAGGGTATTGCCTTCCCAAGAACCTTCCGGGATGGAGGCGGCACCACCTGATCAAGAAAATTGGTGGCGCCACCCGCACGGCCGCGCAGCTAAAGCCGCCAGGGATGGAGGCGCAGCTTGGCTGGGTGCCCCCTCAGCCTGGTCCACAGCCAGAACCAGGTGGGTAAGTAGAGGAGGGAAATCAGCCTTTTTTTCTTGGAGGTCTAATACCTAAATTATCTCTGGTCATCCGGCAGTTTCAATTTGGATTTTGCTGTGATTAAGGGGGGGACTATGAAGAGCAAAATCATTCGCACAAGTTTCTGGAAAACACTCCTGTCTGTTCTGATTGCCAACCTGTCACTATTGATGATGATGGGCATCGTCAGCACCGCCTGGGCCAATGAGGCGGGGGAAATCTTCCTGGCCCGGGGCACCAAGCTTTATCTGGATGGCAAGCACCTCGCGGCCAAAGAACAATTCTCCCAGGGCGTCAAGGCTGATCCCGAGAATGCGGAGATCTGGGCCGCCCTGGGTTCCACCAATATATCCCTTAAAGACTACCCGGCCGCCAAAGAAGCCCTCACCAAGGCCATCGCCCTTAATCCGGAAGTGCCCCGGGGAAAGATGTTCCTGGGAGTAACCTGCTATTATCAGGGCAACCTGGTGGAGGCCAAACGCCTGCTCCAGGAAGCCAAGGCGATAAACCCCAACGATGCCATGGCCCGTTACTATTTGGCGCTGTTGGCCTCCCATGCCCAACAACCCCAAGAGGCCCTGCAGGAGCTGGAAATAGGCATATCTTTAGATCCGACCCATAGCCCGGGGTTTAGAAGCGCCGTCCAGGCGGCCCAAGCGCCCATGGCGGCCGCCAGGCCATACGGCATTGCCCTCACCAGCGGCATTGAATATGATGACAATGTCAAAGTCCTGCCGGATAATATCTCGGCAGTGGGCCAGGCGAATTTCGGGGGACAATACAAGGGGCACAAGGCCGATTGGCGCACTCCTGTAATTATCAGGGCTTATTATGAACCGCTGCGAACTCCCACCACTACCATGGGAGTCCGTTATTATAGCTATGTGGGACTCAATTATTATCTGGACAATTTCAATAACTATGAGCAATATGGGGAACTTTATTTAAAGTATCAATTTAACCGGTTAACCATCAATCCCTTCTATATTTTCGATTACACCTGGGTGGGGGGCCAACCCTGGGCCATGTTCAACGACGTGGGCCTGCGGCTGACCCTGCAGGAGACCTCGTGGCTCACCGGGGACCTGGTGTACATGTTCAAGGCCCAGGATTACAAGTGGTTGAGATCCTATAATCTGCCTTGGCAGATTCACCGGGATGGCTATGTGAATCAAGTGGGTTTTTTCCAAACCGTCAAGTTGCCAAAAGCGACGGTTAGGGCCGGATTTTATTGGGAACGGGAAGTTGCCAGCGGTCCCAATTGGACCCAAAATATCTACCATTTCCCCATCGAAGGCACCCTGAATTTGCCCTGGCAGATTAGCGCTTACGGTTATTTTGAATACGCCTATGGCGCCTATTCGAATCAAGATTATCTTTATCAGAAACGTCGCCGTGACAATCTGTTCACGGTAATCGCCCAGCTGCGCCGACCCATTACCACCTGGGCCACCGCGGTGGCGATGTACACGCATTCCAATAATGATGGCTGCAACATTGGAGATTACCGGTACCATCGCAACATCTACTCTTTGTTGCTCCAGCTTCACTATTAATGGTCTCAGGGCCTGGTGAAAAGAGGTTTACGCCATGAGGAAAAATTGCAAGACTTTTTGGTTGTGGGTAATCTGGGCTTCCCTGGCAGGAAGTTTAACCCTCGCCATTCCGGGGGTTCAGGCCCAGGAGAGGCAAGAAGTCGCCCAAATCATCGCCCTGGTGGGAACTGCCGAGATCAAGTCGCCCCCTGAAGCTCAGTTTCGCAAAGCCAAATTGAAGGATCCTCTCTATGCCCGGGACCAGGTGCGCACCTTGGAGAAATCCCGGGCCAAGCTCTTCTTTAAGGACGAAAGCATCTTGATGCTGGGAGAAAAGACCACCCTGGACATCTCCCAGTTCCAGATGGACAACCAGAACCGCCGGCAGAACGCCCTGTTCAAGGTCTTGTCGGGAACCATGCGCTTCATCATCCATAAATTTTATCAGGGTCTGCCACCGGGAGTGGAAGTTCAAGGCACCACTGCGGTCATGGGCGTCCGCGGCTCCGATTGTATCATTGAAGTCCACAGCCCTGACCTGTTTTTGAATATCGGCAAGTCCCCGGAATGGGTGAAGAGCCTCACCACCAATGAAATCATCGACTTGCCCGCGGGAATTTGGGCCCGGGTTATGCCGGGCCTGCCTATAAAGACCGGCGCTATTTCTCCTGACATGAGGCAGAAATATATCAACCAGACCCAATCCGGACAGACGCAGTTGCCTGACCAGGTCAGTGCGCCATCACCGGCACTCATCACGGGTGGGCCAGAGGGCCTCGGGAATCCTCTGGTTCCTCAAGATAGCACCTACAGGGATCTGACCAGTCCCAGCGTAACAGGCGCGGGTGTGCAGCCAGCCCTGCCTTCTATTCATCATGGAGCGTCAACCCCAGGCACGCCGCAACCGCCGCCAGGTGCAACACATAAATAACCTGGCATCCAGGTTCAGCAGCAGCATTTTCTCCTCAGTATAATAAAAGACCCAGGGGCCTGAAAGGGCCCTTGGGTCTTTACGTCCTCTGGTTCCATCCCGGTTCTTGTCGTCCATTCCTGAAAAAGCCAGAGAATTTCAGGCGGTGAACGATAAATACGCCCGGACCCGCCAAGCAATTCATTGACCGGATCAAGAAGAACGAAAGGGAACTGGGAAAGCCCTGGACGCCCCCAAAGCCGAGGAGGCCAAGATAAAAGCCGGGGTCTGCGCCGATCATGGCCGACTCCTGGAAACCGTCACGGCTCAGCGCCAGGAGGAGTTCCGGCTCCGGCCCCGGGGCAGCAGGGTAAGTCTATCTTGGCCTTAAAAGGTGGCATAAGGAGATGTGGCAGCAGTACCAAAAGAGAGGGCAGAAATAGGGGGCAGGCTGCGTCCCAGAACGGCGGGAAACTGCAAGGGCGGGACCCCGCGGAGTGTCAGATCACCGGGGGACCCGCCCTTGATGGTAACCACTTCCAAATAGCAGCCCCCTGGGGGGCCTAGTTCAAATGCGGGGCAGGAGCGCCTTTTTTTCTTCCGCCAGGAACCACCCCATGACCTGGGTGAGGAACTCTTGGGTCTCCTTGATGGCCGGCACCCGGTAGCCGCAATCCACTACCCGCTGGTAACCGGCGTTATAACCCGCCAGGGCCAAGGGCACCGAACCCCCGAAAGAGTCGATGAGAAGCCGTAAGTAGCGGCATCCTCCCATGATATTCTCCCGGGGGTTAAAGGGTTCCTGCACTCCCAATAAGGCTGCGGTCCCGGGCATCAGTTGCATCAGACCCATGGCCCCCTTGGGGGACACGGCCCGGGTGGCGAAGTTCGACTCCACCTTGATCACGGCCCGAATCAGGGTGGCCGGCAGGCCGTAAGTCCGGGCCGCCTCCTGGATAAGAGGCTCCAGGAGAACCCGGGCCTCCGCCACGCTCTGGCCCCTCCCCAACCCGGCTGCCGGTAGGGCATTGCTGATGGTCAGTCTGCCCCGGGGGTCCCGGAACACAGCGATGCCGCCATAACTGCGGACAGGGGCGGAGCCGCTCCCCTGGGCGTCGCCAGCCTGCCCCCAGGCCCCGGGGGGAGCGCTCCCCGGGTTGAGGCTGGCCAGGGTCAGTTTCTGGCTCAGTTCATCCAGCCGCGGCAGCTGCGGTGGTCCTCCCGGCATTGCTGGCTCCATGTTTTCCAGGTGCGTAACTCCCTGCCCATCCCGGTAGCACCGGATATTTCCCAGGAGGGTGGTTTCAGGTTTGGAGAAAGGGGCTGAGATCAGGGCCGTGGGGGGGCTGGGAACCCCTGACCCTGAACAACCCCCGGGTTGTTGGGCCAACTGGTCTCCAGCCCCTTCCGGGGGTGGAGGCCGGGACTCCGGGGGTGGCGCCCTTTCGTCCCCCGGTCCGGCCCGGGCCAACAGCGACGCCTGCTGGCCGGATTCCCGGTCCCCGGAACCCTCATTGTCAATATGAATCACCCCCTGGCTGTCCCGGTAGATACGGATGGCCTGTTCCGGGCCTGCCGCCGCTTTCCCCCTGGTCGCAGAGGTAGGGGTTAAAGGGGCGGGACCGGGGTTATCCGGGCCCCAGGACACATTTTGCAGGGGCAGGGTGGTGGAAGCTAGGCCATCCTGGTGAGAGGGTTCTTTCAAGATGCCTTTTGTCAAAACCCCGGGGGTCTTGGTGGGTAGCATTCGAGGTCCGGAATCTTCCCGGCCGGGTGGGGCATTGGTGATGTGCAGGACCCCCTGGTGGTCCCGGAAACGCCGGATGCCGCCTTCCTTGATGATCTCTGGCTGCCGGGGGGCGGTGGCTTGGGGATCAGGAATTGCGGCCGCGGCCGCAGATCCGTTGAACGCCGCCCGTTTTACCGGCAAGGTCCCGGTAGCGGTCCCGGTCTCCGGAGCCGCCCGAAGCCCTTGTTTTTCCGGACTTGGCTGGGGATTGGGGACTGCAGCTGGATGGGGGCCGGGAGCCGGGAGGGAATTTGGCCGCGTGGCGGCTGCAGGGAGCGCCCCCCCGGGGCTGGGCTCCACTGCGGCCGCTCCGAGGGGCTGGGCCTCCTGACCCCCCTGGTTCCGGGCCGCAGACGGGGGGCCAGGGCCTTCTTTGCGGCCTGGTTCGCCCTGGTCCCTGGTGATGTTGCTGATGCGGATGACGCCCTGGCTGTCCACATGTTTCTGGATGCCTGCGGCCGCGGGAGCAGCCAGAAGCAGCCCGGCCATGATCATGGTGGGAATGCCGGCTCGCCAGATCATAAGCGCCCACGAAGGAGGGTAAATTTTTTTAAGGCTGTAACTTGAAGGAAATTTTTCTTAACAATATTAAAGAGGATGCCAACAAAAGTCAAGTTCGGGGGCAGCCAGGGAGAAAGATAATAAGGTCCTCCGAGACCAATTTCTGCTGAAAAATAGAGGGTTGTCTCCCTGAGGGGGAAGGGGTTTGCCGCCGCTCATGATCCAGGCATCCCCTTCCAGACCTGGGGAGGCCCGCATATTATAATACGTCATGGGGGGCCTGGCCCTGCAAGGGACCATATTCCCTTGGCCTCCTCCCCTCTTTTTGTGGCAGTATAATATTCCGTATCCGGTTATATTTATCCGCTGGCAGACGATACCTACAACCCTGAAGAAAGGGGAAGATATGGATCTCCATATTTTTGACCAAATGGAAGCCCCGGCCCTGCGCCAGTATATCCAGTTCTTGCTCCGGCATTACCGGGTGATGGATTCCTTCTGGTACATCTATATCACCGAGCTCTTTGACGAAGCTACCGCAGACCGGCTCAATGAAAAGGTCTGGGGCAAGATCCCGGCCCTGGGGGCCAGGGATCTGGTCAAGCGCTTCCAGATTCGGGAGAAGGGGCTCAAGGGTTTTGTCCAGGCCCTGCGGTATTGGCCCTGGCATCTCCTGGTGGGTTACCAGATTGAGGAAAGGGCAGAAGAAGTCATCATCTCCGTGCCCTCCTGCCCCACCCAGGAAGCCCGGCTGCAAAGGGGCCTCAAAGTATATCACTGCAAGGAGATGCACCGGCTGGAGTTCGACAGCTTTGCCCGGGAGATCGACCCCCGCATTCAAACAGAGTGTGTCTTCGCCCCCCCGGATCCCCACCCCCCGGAGATGATCTGCCAATGGCGGTTTTTCTTGGGCGGGGCCTGAAAGCAATAGGGAATAAAAAATGGCATAAGCGCCTTCCTGGTTCAATTTTGGGCCTCGCCCAGGGGCCTGGTTGGTATTGTTTTCCATAATTCGCTCTTCATTGAAAAGTGCCGATATTGGCAAGTGATCCCACGATTAGTTCTGATTGGCAATGCCCGAGGTATGGCAAACCTGGGCCGCCGTCTGTCCTTGCGCTAAGGCCATCTCTGATTCCCGCAGCTTACCAATGATCTGCTCTGTAGCATACTGTTTCCTGCTCATTCTCTTACCCCCTCTAAATTGGCCTGCTCCCCAAAAACTAGAGCATTCAAAAAGAGAGAATTTTGCAAAGATAACCATTCTGACAAGGAGGAAATTTTCGATGGGGCGGTCCAGATTCACCGAACAGCAGACCACAATTTTAGGGGCGACAGATAAACCAACAAAATAATAGTCTTAGGGTTCATTTAGTTTTGAAGTAATTTCAACCAAATTTAATTTCTTTAAACAAGTTTAGGGTTATCATTTTTGTAGAGAAATTTTTAAATTTTCTTGACAAAATTTTTCATTACTCCTAGTGTGGATTTTTAATGAAAAAGCCAAATCCGTCGTGAGGCGGAGACGGAAAACCACGGGTCTCGCTTTAGGAGAGATAGCCGGGTTGCCTAAAAAGCAATCCGGCTTTTTTGTTACAACCAGGGGAGCACAATCTGCCTTTTATTTAGAGGAGATAACAGCATGGACAGGCTAAGGAAGAGTTGGTGTACTTTTCCTCAACCGCGGCACCTGGCAGCCATAATTATTCTGGCAACCCTGACCCTTGGCTTGGCTCTGCCGGCCACCGGCGCCACCGGCGCCTGGAGCTTCACCGGCTCACTCCACGAGTCCCGCTTCTATCACACGGCCACTCTCTTGCCCAACGGCCAGGTGTTAGTGGTGGGCGGCTATAAGGGCGGTAATTGGCCTAATGCGAATGAACTGACTAGTGCGGAGCTTTATGATCCGGCCACCGGCGCCTGGAGCTACGCCGGCACCAACCACCAGGCCCGTTTCTCTCACACGGCCACCCTGTTGCCCAATGGCAAGGTGTTAGTGGTAGGTGGCTTAGGTAGCAACGGTTTAATAGCTAATGCTGAGCTTTATGATCCGGCCAGCGACACCTGGAGC
The DNA here is from genome assembly GCA_020060385.1 of Syntrophobacterales bacterium. Lineage (GTDB taxonomy): Bacteria > Desulfobacterota > Desulfobaccia > Desulfobaccales > 0-14-0-80-60-11 > SURF-52. Next base: position 19,974 of record JAGVAH010000082.1, read on the forward strand.
CCCACCGGCTCCCCCAGCCAGAACCGCCTCAATCACACGGCCACCCTGTTGCCCAATGGCAAGGTGTTAGTGGCATCTGGCTGGGGCTACGCTGGTTATATAGCCGGGGCGGAGCTTTATGATCCAACCAGCGGCACCTGGACCCCCACTGGCTCTCTCAGCAAGGCCCGTTACGTACACACAGCCACCCTCTTGCCCAACGGCAAGGTGTTGGTGGCGGGCGGCTATAACCACTACTACAGTAATGTACTCAGCGCGGAGCTTTATGATCCGGCCAGCGGCGCCTGGACCCCCATCGGCTCCCTCGGCTCGGGCCGCTACCATCACACGGCCACTCTCCTGCCCAACGGCCGGGTGTTAATAGCGGGCGGCTATGGCTCTTATGCATATACTGCGGAACTTTATGATCCAACCAGCGGCGCCTGGACCCCCACCGGCTCCCTCAGTCAGTACCGCTCCTGGCACACGGCCACCCTTTTGCCCAACGGCCAGGTGTTAGTGGCAGGTGGCGGCAACACTACTTCAGGTGGCGCCGACGGTTATTTATATTCTGCGGATTATGGGGAACTTTATGATCCGGCCAGCGGCGCCTGGACCCCCACCGGCCGCCACTGCCAGTCCCGCTTCCGACACACGGCCACTCTCTTGCCCAACGGCCAGGTGTTAGTGGCAGGTGGCGTTGGCGCTGCTGGTCAATTAACCAGTGCGGAGCTTTATCCACAACAACCGCTTACCGCCAATGCCGGCCCCAACCAGACGGTGCAGGCCGGGGCTCTGGTGCAACTGGATGGCTCCAACTCCACTCCGGCAGGAGAGATCGTCTCCTTCCAATGGACGCAGTTATCAGGACCGGCAGTTGCCATGTCCGACCCCACTATTGCCAGGCCGACCTTTACCGCCCCGCAGGTGGGGAGCGGCGGCGCCTCCCTGGTGTTCCAATTAACCGTAACCGATAGAAACGGCCAGAGTTCCCAGGCCACCTGCACGATCTCGGTGACCTGGCTCAATCAGCCGCCCGTGGCCAATGCCGGCGGTGACCAGACGAAGAACGCCGGGGAGACAGTAACCCTGAATGGTTCCGCCTCCGCCGATCCGGATGACGGCATCGCCTCCTATGCCTGGACGCAAACGGGCGGCCCCTTGGTGCTACTCTCCGATCCCGCCGCCGCCAATCCCACCTTCACCGCCCCGCCCGTAGGCATGGCCGGCGCGGCTCTCACCTTCCAGTTAACCGTAGCCGACAACCACGGCCTCACTAATACCAGTTCCTGCATTGTCAACGTGACCTGGGTCAACCAGCCGCCCGTGGCCAATGCCGGCGGTGACCAGACGAAGAACGCCGGAGAGACGGTAACCCTGAACGGCGCCGGCTCCACTGATAACGATGACGGCATCGCCTCCTATCAATGGACGCAGCTAGCCGGGACGCCGGTCACTTTGAGTAATCCCACGGCTGCCCAACCCTCCTTCACCGCCCCGCATGTGGGTTACGGCGGCGAGGTGCTAACCTTCCAGGTGACGGTGACCGACATGGGCGGACTCAAATCCACCGCCCAGTGTGCAGTGAACGTACTGTGGGTGAACACCCCGCCGGTTGCTAAAGTTGCGGGTAACCTGACAATTCTGAGCAAAGACCAGGGCCTCACGACCCTGGGAGGCACTGCCAGTGATGCGGACGGTGATTCCCTGACTTACAGATGGCTGGAAGGGACCACCGCCCTGGCCCCCAGCCAGCAGGTAGGGGTGGGCGGGCAGACGCCCCTTAACCTGGGAACCCTATCCATGCCGCTGGCCATTGGCCAGCACACCCTTAACCTGGAGGTAAGCGACGGCTATGCTACCGCCACGGACACGATGATCCTTACCATTGGCAATTCGGCCCCGTCTGTGGCCCCCACCGGAGCAGGCACCTTTCAGTTAAACACCCCGGTTCCCTTGGCTGGACAAGTGGCGGACTATGATGGCGATCAGTTGACCTGTCAGTGGCTAGAGGGAGAGACAGTCCTAAACAGCGCCCAGGTGCAGACCGCGGCAGGGGGAGCGCCGGTTAACCTTGCTCCTTTTACCATCTCTAACTTGCCGGTGGGCACCCATATCCTGACGCTGCTAGCCAGTGACGGGGTAAACAGCCCGGTGGCCAAGACTGTTACCGTCAACATCATCGACACTACCGCTCCGACCCTGGCCCCCGTAGCCGACAAAACCATGCTGTGGCCGCCCAACAAGCGGATGGTGCCAGTCACCATCAAAGCCAATGCCTGTGACAATAGCGGCCAGCCGGTTACATTGAATGTCGTGGTGGCCTGTAATGAGGCTCAAAACGGGGAAGTGTACTGGACAACCCCGGTCATCGACCAGGCAACGGCGATGATTTACTTGCAACTTCAAGCCGATCGCCAGGGGAAGGGAAGCGGCAGGCAATATACCATCACCATCACGGCCACGGATCAGTCCGGCAATGAGAGCACCGCTAATGTGAAAATTTTAGTACCGCATGATCAGGGGAAAAATTAGGCCCTAGGCTCAATGAATAAACATTTCACCAGGCAGGGTCAGAAATGGCCCTGCCTCTTTTTTCGTAAACTATTAAGGGAGTAGATCATATACCCGTTGCCAAAAGTTTTTTCCGCCCCCCCCTCACCCTAGCCCTCTCCCCCCGCTGGGGGGAGAGGGGACAAGAGGAAAGAACTTTTGGCAAATGCTATAAATTGTTGATAGCTTCGCTATATATCAAAACTTTTCCAGATCCTTAAAATCTTCCTTTTGAGGGCAATATGCGGGGAAGTTGCTCATTCCAAAAGGCGGCCCGGAGGCCGCCTTTTGGATATCCCCAAAGTTCCGGGGCTGGTGGGGCAGACCGCTGCGGCTGCACCCATGATCATGGTGGTCAGCGATAACCGCCGCCGCGACCACCGCCGCGGCCGCCGCCGCCCCGGCCGCCGAAGCCTTTTTTCTGTTGGGGTCTGGCTTCGTTGACCGCCAGGGTGCGGCCCTCAATATTCTTGCCGTTGAACATGGAAATGGCCTTCTGGCCTTCTAACTTGGTGTCCATCTCCACAAAGGCGAACCCCCGGGGCAAGCCCGTCTGCCGGTCGGTGATGATCTTGGCGGAGGCCACGTTGCCCGCTTCGGCAAATAGGGTTCGTAACTGTTCTTCGGTCATCTGCTGGGGGAGATTGCCCACATATAATTTGATACTCATCGCTTCCCCTTCCAGGTATAGGTAGTCTGGTGCAGCTCTTTAAGATTCTTCTCCGGATGGCGGCGGGGTTTCCTCCGGGGGAGCGGTGGTGGTTTTCCCCTGGCGGCGTTTCATTTTTTCTTCGTTCTTCTGTTTCCGGGCCATTTCTTTGGCCCGCTTTTCCCAACCATAACGGTTTCTTGCCAAATCAACACCTCCCTGGCCCCAAAATGCCAGGACTCCGGGGCCAGAAGACCTCCGGAGTCCTGGGTCTCAAGACTTGCGGCTTAGAGTTTTACCACGTTCTGGGCCTGGGCGCCTTTGGGGCCCTGGACCACCTCAAACTCCACTTCCTGGTCTTCGGACAGGGACCGGAAACCTTCGCCGACGATGGCGCTGTGATGCACGAACACATCCGGTCCGTTGGCCCGGGAGATGAAGCCGAAGCCCTTGGAGTCATTAAACCACTTGACTTTGCCAGTTTCCTTCATGAACAACCTCCTGCAATAATTATCCCGCTTAAAAAGCAGGCCGCAGAGCAGTCAGGCAAAAAAAAAATCGGTGAGGATCTTTAGCATCCCCGTCCGATAAATCTCCAGGACTCGCGGCCCTGCTTTCAGTCTGACATGCTAAACTGAGATTAACTATACAGCTAAAATAAGCCAATGTCAAACTAATCATTAAAATACTGCCAGTTTCAAAAGTTTTTGGGTTATCCCGTTTTATGATCCCGGACCTCCTTAGCGATGTAGGACCCACTTCTATTTCCACAGATTGTTGAGGAAAGTGACAGAGTCACCGGGGTGCCGCCAAATCATCAGGAGTTACTGTAGCTTGGCGCCAGCCCCGCCCACTGCAAGTCAGCAGCAGCACCGGCTGCAGCCCCCAGATAGAGCCCCTGATAAATATCCTAAATTTATGGAAAATATTGACATCTCCCATTATCTTCCCTACCTTAAATAGGGTACCACTTGTCACCAATCATACGCTGATATCGTCATTTCTCTCCCTGGAAGTTTACGGCGCTGAACTTATTTACCTAAATTTCCGATATATTTTACTAATAACCCCGGTATAAATAATTGATTTTCACCGGATGTTAAACATTGCATCCAACAGTGAACGTCTTTTAAAAAAATCCACTCTCTAAGTAATGTCCAATTGAGGTGTGAATCTCCCAAGATGCCTGAAAATACGGATAATCTCTAATGAGCAGCCTCCGCTTCCGGTTAATGATCATTGTCTTTCTGGCTCTTCTGCCCATGGCGGCCCTGATTACTTACAATGACCTGGAACAGCGGCAACTGTCCCGCCAAAACAGTGAAAGAAACCTCCTGCGGGTGGTCCAAAACTGTAATTCCGATTACACCCATATCCTCCAGCAAACCAAGCAACTGCTGGCCACTTTAGTAGAATTTCCCGCAATAAAACAATACGATAGCGTCGCCGCCTCCGAACTTTTTGCCAAAGTGATCCGGCAAGATTCCCTGTATTACAACATTATGGCCACCAAGGGCGACGGCCAAATATTTGCCAGCGCCAAACCGCTTCCTGCCCACGTTCCCCATAATCTAGCAGACCGCCTCTATTTCCAGCGTATCCTTAATACCAAGCAGTTCTCTCAGGGGGAGATAGTATGGGGCCGGGCCCTGGGGGTCGCCACCCTGCCGGTGGCCTACCCCCTTCTCGACCCCTCCGGAGGTATCCAGGGAGTGGTGGCCGCGGGCTTGAATCTGAAGCGGCTCACCCATATCTTTCAAATTAAAGAGCTTTCTTCGGACTCCTGCTTCGCCATTATCGATAACCGGGGCAGGATCATGTTCCGGCATCCGCAGCCCGAAAAATGGATAGGTAAAGACTTCTCCCATACGGAGGTTATTCAAAAAATCCTGGCGCAGAAAAAGGGCCTGGCTCAGGCCCGGGATATCCACGGCCAGGAAAGGTTGTACGCCTTTTTGCCCCTGGGTGGCAACCCCGAGGCAGGCTTTGTCTTTGCCGGCATCACCCTGGAAACCATCCTGACCCCGGCCCGGCAGGCCCTGATCCGCAACCTGACCTCCCTGGGATTGGCGACGCTCTTGGCCTTGAGCCTGGCCTGGCTCCTGGGCTTGCTCTTTGTCATCCGCCGCATGAACATCTTGACCCGCACCACCCAAAAGCTGGCCGCAGGTGATCTGAGCGCGCGCACCGGTTTAAATTACGGTATCGGGGAAATCGACCAGTTGGCCCGGGCCTTTGATGAGATGGCCACTACTTTGCAAAAGCGGGAAATCGAGCGCCAGCAGTCTGAGGAAGAGTTGCGGCAGAGCGAAGAGAAATACCGACTGCTGGTCAACCAGGTGCCCGCGGTGGTGTATAAAGGCTACCTGGATTGGAGCCTCGAATGTTATGATGACAAGATCGAGAAAATCACCGGCTACTCCAAAGAAGACTTCAATTCCCGCCGGGCCACCTGGCTCGACCTGATTTTCCCCGAAGAGATCCAAGAAGCCCGGAAGCGTTTTGCCGAGGCGCGCCTCACCGATCGCTTTTGCGTCAATGAATACCGGATCCGCAAAAAAAGCGGGGAAGTCTGCTGGATCCAGGTCAGGAATCAAATAATCAAGGACCCCGCCAACCAGAAAGACTATATCAGCGGCGTTTTCTTTGATATCACCGACCGCAAGCTCCTGGAAGATCAATTGCTGCAAGCCCAGAAGATGGAGGCCGTGGGGCTTCTGGCCGGCGGCATCGCCCACGACTTCAACAACCTGCTGTCGGCCATCATGGGTAACAGCGAAATCATGGTTTTGGACCTGAAAAAAGATGACCCTCTCTATCCGTGTGCCCTGGAAATCATGAAGGCCACCGAACAGGGGGCCTCTCTGACCAATAAGCTTCTGGCCTTTAGCCGCAAACAGATCTTGCAGCCCCGGCTGATTGATTTCAATGACATCGTCACCGATATGGATAAGATGTTGCGGCGCTTGATCGGCGAGGACATCGATCTGGTCACCCATTGCGGGGATAAACTGGATCTGGTGAAGGCCGATCCCGGTCAGGTGGAGCAAATCCTCATGAACCTGGCGGTCAATGCCCGGGATGCCATGCCCTACGGCGGCAAGCTGACCATCGAAACCGCCAACGTCCATTTAGACGAGTCCTACGCCCAGAGTCACGCGGAGGTTAGCCCCGGTCCTTACGTGATGCTGGCGGTCACCGATAATGGCGCGGGTATGGAGCCCGAAAGACTACAGCATATCTTCGAACCCTTCTTCACCACCAAGGACCAGGGCAAAGGCACCGGTCTGGGGCTGGCCATGGTCTATGGCATCGTCAAACAAAGCGGCGGCCATATCTGGGTCTACAGCGAACTGGGCCGGGGCACCACCTTCAAGGTCTATTTCCCCCGGGCCGAAGAAGGATTGGTGGCCGCGGCCCCCCGGCCTGCCGGCAAACCGCTGCAAACGAGAACTGGGGGGGAGACCATCCTCCTGGTGGAAGACGATAAGGCCCTCAAAGGCGTGATCGCCAAAGGTCTCCAGAAATACGGTTACCTGGTATGGCAGGCTGCCAACGGCTATGAGGCTTTAGCTATCAGCAAAAGGGAAAAAGGGCCCATCCACCTGCTGCTCACCGACGTGGTGATGCCGCAAATGGGGGGCAGGGAACTGGCGGAACGCCTGAGGCAATTGCGACCGGAGATCAAGGTGCTTTATATGTCCGGCTACACCACCAACGCCGTGGTCCACCACGGGGTTTTGGATGCGGGCCTCAATTTTATCCAAAAGCCCGTGAAAATCCACAGTCTCATCCAGAAGGTGCAGGAGGTCCTGGAGGACGAGGGACCGTCCTGAAATCGCCCCGGCCTCAGTCCTGCTTGACTCTGCCTCCTTTTCCTCTTTTTTTTAACCCCGTCGCATTTAAGCCGATAATCTAGCCAGGAGAAGAACTCTCTCCCGTAATATACCAAATCGCAATCTAAGGGTATTTTTTTGTAGGGGCGAACCTTGTGTTCGCCCGCCCACACAGGGCGAATACAAGATTCACCCCTACAGTTCCATGCCTTTTGATTGCGAAATGGTATTAGAATTTTTAGAAGAGCGGGGAAATTTGATCAGCGCCCTCAACAGCGGCCTGTCCGGACTGGCGGTGCATAGCGCCATGGTCAGCAACGCCGGCGGCAACCTGGCCAACCTCAACACCACCGGCTATAAGAGCAGCCGCGTGCAGGTGGGCACCCTCGGGGCCTCGTCCCGGGGCGGGGGGGAAGTGGGCCGGGGCGCCCAAGTCCTGGCCGTGTCCCGGAATTTCTCCTCCGGCCCTCTCCTCAGCACCGGCGGCGATATAAATTTGGCCATCCAGGGAGACGGCTTCTTCCGGGTGAGCAGAGGCGGCGAGGACGTCTATACCCGGGACGGCTCCTTCCGCCTGGACCAGGACCGCTATCTGGTGGATGCCCAGGGCAACCGGCTGCAGCCGGACCTCCAGCTGCCCCAGGACGCGGCCTCCATCCAGGTGGATCGAAACGGGCATCTGACGGCCCTGGACGCGCAGGGCAACATTGTGGCCAGCGCGGCTATCCCCCTGTTCAGGTTCGCCAACCCGGAGGGCCTGCAGAGTTTAGGGGAGAATGATTTTGCCCCCACCGGGGTTTCCGGACCAGCCCTGGAGGGGGCGCCGGGCGCCGTGGTCCAGGGGGCCCTGGAGGGCGCCAACGTGGACCCGGCCCGGGAGATGGTGGACCTCATGCTGGGGCAGCGGGGTTTTGCAGCCAGCCTCAAGGTGATGCAGACCGCGGACCAGATGCTCGGGAGCATCCTCGATATCCGGGCCTAGGCTAGGAAAACAGGCTTTTGAGGTAGCAAAATAAAGAAGCGGCCACCTGGCCTCTTTTTTTGCAGGCACTAAGTGGGGTGGCCGCCGCACTGCCGGCAGGCGCCTTCCCTACCTTTCCCCTGCTATCCCTTACCCTGGCCCTTCCCCATTCTAATTCTTTGGCTCGTCGGAATTCTGGGCATCATCCACTGGCAGGGGCCGTTTGCTTGTTCCCGGGGAGATCGTTTCCAGATCCACGGTGGGCATATCCAGCACCTTGCGCACCCGGCTGGCCAGGGCATTGGGGGTGAAGGGCTTGGCCAGAAAGGCGATGCCCGGGTCCAAGACGCCGTGATGGGAGATGGCATTTTCCGCGTAGCCGGAGATGTATAAGACCCGCAGGTCCTGATACTGGGAAGTCAGTCGTTCCGCCAGCTGCTTGCCGCTCATCCCCGGCATGACCACGTCGGTGAGCAGGAGGTGGATGGCGCCCCCATACCTTTCACAAATGGCCAGAGCTTCCTCGGGATCCTGGGCCGCGAGAACCTGGTAGCCGTTCTGCTGCAGGGAGGAGCAAGCCAGGTCTCGCACCACTTCCTCGTCTTCCACCAGCAAGATGGTTTCCCAGCCCTGGAGATGATCGATGGTTTCCGGACGGGTTTTTTCCACTTCCAGGCCGCAAGTGGCCAGGGGCAAGTAGATCTTAAAGGTGGTGCCCCACTTGGGCTCGCTGTAAACCCAGATATAGCCGCCGCTCTGTTTGACGATGCCATACACCGTGGACAGGCCCAGGCCAGTGCCCTTCTGACTGCCTTTGGTGGTGAAAAAGGGCTCGAAGATGCGGGCCATGGTCTCTTCGTCCATGCCCTCGCCATTATCGCTTACCGCCAGCATCACATAGGAGCCGGGCAGGAAATTAATGTCCCGGTACCCATAGGCCCCGTCCAGCTCCACGTTGGCCGTCTCAATGGTCAATTTGCCGCCCAGGGGCATGGCGTCCCGGGCGTTGACCGCCAGATTGATGATCACCTGCTCGATCTGGCCGGGGTCTGCCTCCACCGCGCCCAGCCCGGCCTCCAGATTAGTGACCAGGTAAATGTCCTCCCCGATCAGCCGCTGCAACAACTTCTCCATGTCCCTGACCACGGTGTTGAGGTTCAGCTTCTTCGGTTGCAGGATCTGCTTGCGGCTGAAGGCTAGCAGCTGCTTGGTCAAAGACCCGGCCCGCTCCCCGGCTTTCCTGATTTCTTCCACTTCCCGGCGGTGGGGGTTTTGCGGCTCCAGGCGCGCCTGTAACAGTTCGGCGTAACCGATGATGCCGGTGAGGAGATTATTGAAGTCATGGGCCACCCCCCCGGCCAACCGCCCCACGGCTTCCATCTTCTGGGCCTGGAGAAGCTGTTCCTGGCTGTGGCGCAAGGCCTCTTCGGTCTCTTTGGTATGGGTGATGTCATAGAAGACGCCGCTGATATAGGCGAACTCCCCGGCGGCATCACAGATGATCTGGCTTCTTTCCTGGATCCAGAGGATTCTGCCATCCTTGGCTTTGATGCGGTACTCCCGGGTATAAGACTTGGGACCTTTTAAGGCCGCGGAGACCACTTTTTGGGCGGCCGGCAGGTCTTCCGGGAGGATCAGATCCGACCACTTGATTCTCCGGGAGTCAAATTCTTCTTTGGGATAACCGGTCAAATCCCCGATCTTCCGGTCAAAGAAATCCACGGTCCAGTCCCCGTATCCTTTAAAGACCAGGGCCGGGATATTATTTACCAGCAGGCGGTATTTCTCTTCGCTTGCCCGGATGGCCTCGGCCGCGCGCTGGCGGTCGGTAACGTTTTTCAAGGACAGGGCCAGAAATTGCACTGCGCCTTCGTGGTCCAAAATGGGCACTAGAGTCCAATCCCAGAAAGTCACCCCCCAGTCCGGATGATCCGGGAAGGTATAAGGCTGGGCGAATTTCTGCACGGGGGTTTTTTCTGCCACCGCCCGCACAAAGACGCTCCGCGCCTCACTGGGGTATAATTCAAAATGATTTTTCCCCTGGAAATCGGCAACGTCCCGCTGGGCGGCCTTGGCAAAGGCCTTATTCACCCTGATGTAGTTAAAATTTGTATCCAGGATGACCATGGGAATAATGGTGTGCTCATATAAGGCTTCCAGGTGCGAGGACTTTTGCAGCAGCTCTTCCTGGGCTTTCTTGAAGGCCGTGGAGTCATTGCCGATACACAGTAATTCCATGGGGCGGCCTTGCTCATCCAGCACGGCCTTGTAGGTCCAGGTGACCCAGGCCCGGTCCCCTTGGCGGCGCAGGGTTTCATGTTCGCTGTTGGGATATTGCTCGGGGTGGGCCACGATTGCCGCCATCAAAGCCCCCAGGTCCCGGCCCTGGCTGTCCCTGGGCGGCACAATGGCGCCCACCGGGCTCTGGCCCAGAATCTCCTCTTCGGCATAGCCGAAAAAGGTTTGGGCAAACTCGTTGAAGAAAGTGATCCTGCCCTGGGAATCCAGGCGCATGATGATGCTGTTGGCGTTTTCCACCAGATCCCGGTACCTGGATTCACTCCGGGCCAGGGCCGCATTGGTGCGTTGGATGGAGCGGAACAGGGGACTGATGCAGGCCATGCCCAGTAACAGGAGGGCGGAAGTGATCAGGGCCACCCACTCCGCCGTGAGATCCGCAGAAGAGAACCAGGCCACCGACTCCGGATGCCAATAGCTGACGGCCCGGCGCAGGGCCATGAGCAAGAGGGCCACGGAGATCAGCCCCCAGGCCAGCCGCTTCCCGGTGACCGGAATCAGCCGGAAAGCGAGGATGGCGGCGATAACTTGTAAAACCACGGATACTATTAAAACGGTGCTGACATCCATTCCTGCCTCTTATATCGTCTTTCCAGTGATCGCCGCTAAACTTCCGGAGCGGACACATGAGTACCCCCACAGGGAGTGAAAACATGGCTCTGCACTGTCCATAAACCCTTAGACCTGGCGCTAGACAGCCCCCAAACCGAAATATTTAAGCCGCGGATTCTCGTGGTAATCAAAACGCTGGACGTTCACCTGAATACTTGGGAGGGAAGCGGCTAGGGTGGGAATGCCAGTAAGTCGAACACCTCGAGGTGACTGCGGATGATGATCAATAGTGCAGGGACCCATGATTAGGTAATACAAAATATGTACTATATCTTATGTAAATTCAACTAATTGAACTATAATAGGATCTATACCTCTAAGAGCTTGTTAAATATTGTACATGATTGTTAAGATATATTCAAGCCAGGGAATGACAAAAAAAGCAGGATTCGTTTTTTCTTATCGGTATTCAAGCTTGCTTTAATTTTTTTTAATAGTATATGAAAAATCTTCCTGGATTATTTTACATTCATTAAATAGGGGACTGTCTGGCCCCTTTTGTTAATTGAGAACTGTGCACCCCACTGCGACTCTCCCATCATGGCGGATGGACCAAAAGTTATTTGGCTATGGGTAATAAGACTTTGGGAGAGATACGGTCACCCGGAGGAACATCCAATCCCCGTTCCTGCATGATGACCGTGATTTTTTCCCCCACGATCTGCCGCATCATTATCAGGTCCTCGCCCATGGCGCAGGAATTCAGATAACTCTTTAATCTGGTGGGGTTTTGCTTCCAGATCCCGATTAATTGTTTCCAGAACTGCAGCCGGGCCGACGAACGGATCCCTTGCCACCAGAGGAGCCTAAGCAAAGCCCGGATCTCATAGCATTTCTGACGCCAAGTCATCTTGCGGGGCTCATAGACGCTGCTGCTCGGCGGGAGTTCTCCTTTAGCTATTGCCATGGCCCGGCGCGTCGGCCGCATAGCCAGGTGGAAGCGGTAGGCCCTCTCCAGAAAATGAGAAGGTTCGTAGAGATAGTTCCAAGCATCGATATATTCCTGCATTATCTCCGCTTCCGGCCGGTCCGGATGATAATTCATGGCGCCAAAGGTCCCACCCTTGTCGGTATGCTCCTCAGCTCGCAGCCTTCCTTCTTTCTCCAATCGCTGCCATAGCTTGGTATGGTGAGGAGCCTGCAGGAGACCGAGCATGGCGATGGGCAGGGAAGTCTGGTCCATAAAGGCGCAGATGCGCTGGCCGGTGCCTTTGGTTTCCCCGTCCAGGCCCAGGATAAAACTGCCTATAACAATCATCCCATTATGCTTGAGATTGTTGACCGATTCTACCAAGGGATTATGGAGGTTGGGATATTTGTGGCTGATATGGAGAGCTTTCTCGTCAGGGGACTCGATGCCGATAAAAACCGTCCCCACGTTGGCATCGGTCATAAGGTCGATCAAGTCCACATCCTGCCCCAGATTTAAGGACGCCTGGGTCATGAAGCAGAAGGGCTCCCCCCGGCTTTTCAACCAAGGTGACATTTCCTGCAAGAGATTCAGGACATACTTCTTGCTACCGATGAAGTTGTCGTCGCAGAGGAAGACATTGCCGGTGGCGCCCAGCCGGTAGAGGTTTTCCAGTTCGGCGATTACCTGCTGGGTGGTTTTATGCCGGGGTTTGCGCCCAAAGAGATTCACCACATCGCAGAATTCGCAGTCAAAAGGGCAGCCCCTGGTGGTCTGAATCGCCACGCTGGTATAATCCTCTAACCGGATCAGATCATACCGGGGGATGGGCGAGGTGGTTAAATCCGGCTTTCCCTTATTTTCGACCACTCCCTTCTTGCCGTCGCGCATCGCCTCCAGAAGCAAATGGATGGTATTCTCCCCTTCGCCCCGCACCACGAAATCACAGCCCGCGTTCAGGGCCTCTTCCGGCAGGGAAGTGGGGTACGGGCCTCCGGCCACCACGGTTTTGCCCCGCTGCTTGCCTTCCCTGACCAGGGCCAGGAAGCCCTCCTTTTGAATGTACATGGCCGACAGTAAAATCAAATCGGCCCACTGCCAGTCATTTTCCGTGATTTTTCTGACGCTTAGATCCGCCAGGCGCAATTCCCATGCTGCCGGCAGCAGGGCAGCCACCGTGAGAAGGCCCAATGGCGGCACGATGGTTTTGGCGCCCATAAAGCCGATGGATTTCCGAAAACTCCAGAAGGAAAGGGGAAATTCCGGACATACCAACAAAGCCCGCATAGTCTTTATACTCCATCCCGGCCGCGATTAGGCCGCTTCTTGTCTTGATAATAGCGAATCATACCCGCTAAAGGCCAGCTTTTTCCGCCTCCATCCCTGCTAGGCGCACTGAGTTTCCTCATTAAGCCGCGGCCAGAGTCACTTTCGGTCCAGGGTTTAAATATCCAATTTCAGCGCCCGTTGACGCCCGGAGATCGTATTGTAAAAATCAGCGCCAATAGCTTTTAAGATGCTGCGGAGAAAGTATCCCTTATGATGGCGCAAAAAGTAATTAATCTTTATTTGGGAAAGGTTAAAGTTGCTCTTGACCCCCAATCTTTTCAAAAGGCGGTATAGTTCGTCGCAGCTCAGATGATGGGTACGGATGTTGCAGTTGAAACCGTCGTAACTGCGAAAGTCATCCGGGTTGACCACGAGTCCGGCCTCTAATAGTTCCTGGCGCACCACGGTTTTGGGGTAAGGGGTCAGGTATTGGGCGTAGATTAAATCCGGCTGCAGCTGCTCCGTCAGATGCCAGTTCTTGGTGACCGTTTCCCGGGTATCTTCGGGATAACCCACAATCAAGCCGGCGATGATGGCGATGCCGTGCTGCCGCAGTAAAGTAGCCGCCCTCCGGTTGATTTCCGGGTTGGTGGGCTTCTTCACCCCCTTCAGGTAACTGGGGTCCATGGATTCGAAGCCCACAAAGACTATCCGGAAATTGGCCCGCTGCATGTCGGCCACCAGCTCGGGATTTTGGGCGATGCCCACCGCGCTGGCCTGGGTCACAAAGAGCATGTCATTTAATCGATGCTCGACTATGGCCTGGCAAACTCCCCGGAAATGATCGATGTCATAAGTGATATTGTCGTCGCCGAAAAAAACCGCCCGGAAACCGAGGCTGCGGATGTTTTCCAGGTCGGCGATGATGCGGGGCACGGGAAAACGCCGGTAAGTATGGCCATACATGCGGGTGATGGAACAGAACTTACAGTTATAAGGGCAGCCCCTGGAGGTTTCGGCCACGTCCATGGGCAGATCCAGCAGATAAAAATCTTGGGATAGTCTGGCCTGGCGGCGGGGGAGAGCAATGGTCTCCAAATCCAACAGAGCCCGGTCAGGGTTGTGCACCCAACCCTTATCTCCCCGGTAGCTTAACCCCGCTATTTTGCCCAATTCCGGTTCCGGTGCGGCCAATGCGGCAATCAATTCCCGAAAGGTGGCCTCACCCTCACCCCGGATCAGGAAATCCAAGGGTAATTCTCCGGCCGCGGCTGTCTCTTCTTTGGCCATCAGGGTGGCGTGATACCCTCCGGCCGCAATCTTGATGGATGGGTCAAAGCCCCGGATATACCGGGCCACCTGCAACAGGGTATGGAACTGGAAGGTCATGGCGCTCAGGCCCACCACCTGCGGGCGCAAATCAGCCAGGGCTTTCTCCAGGGGTTTGCGGATGCGGGGCTTGTGGAGCACCAGGTCCAGGACCCGAACTTCATGTCCCGGCAAATTGCCGGCCAGGGAGATGAGGGCCAAATTGGGCAAGCGGGTGAGAAAATCAATAACCTCAGTGGTGTCCGGCATGGCGATGAGTAAGATTCGCATGCAGCTCCTCATTGACCCCAATCAGCCGCGGCCCTAGCTGCCTTGGGAGGTTTGTGGGGAAGTGGCTCTTGAAGGGCTCTAATCCGGGATGCGGCCGCACCCTCGGCCACCCTGGGCAAAAAATGGTTTTTTAGAACCTCTCTGCCCAGTGAAAATCTTCTTGAATTTCTGTGCCTTAAGCCAGATCATCTCCTTGTTTTGAACCATCGCCACACTCCTGGATATGAAGGCAGTCCAGGAGATCTGGATGTCCATCATTGTTTAATCTTCAGGCTGCCAAAAGATCGAACCGGGGCAAAGGCGAGTCGCACATTAGCGGGGTGGCGTCCTGCTGCAAGACCCCTCTCCCCGCAGACAGGCTCGCATATCCAGAAGCCGTTGCTGGGCATTTACAAATATGCCAGGAAAAACGTCCGGACGCAAGAGGACAAAGCCCTTCTGAGCCCGGATCAGGCCGCGGATCTCGCGGTTGAAAGGCGCAAAGAAGGGGCAGTCCACCCGTTCCCCCAGCCTTGGCCCGCTGCTCCGCAAGGGCGGGTCAAAGGGGGCCAGGAACCGCCCTCCGGCCAGGAATTCCGGGGTAAAATGACGTTCATCCACCACCAGGAAGGCGACCCCATATTTCCGGCAAAAATCCCGGACCACCTGGGGGTCGGTGGCATAATAAGCCTGGAAAAAATCCTGTAGACGGGGCCTGATCTTTTGCCAATAGCCCCGGCTCCAGGGATGGGCCAGCTCATAGTTGACCAGGACCGGGCGCCGGGCAAAGGTGGGGAGATTATCCATCAGGTTGGGGTGACCCGCGAAGATCGCGGACTTGGGGGTCTGGGCCACCGCCCGGTACAAGGGCCGGTAGGCGGAAAAATCTTTCAGGCCCACATTGTGCAGACGCAAGCCCGCCAGCACCGCCACCAGGGCCACGGCCACCACGGGCAGCCAGCGGGGCCAGGGCCGGACCCGGGTGGCCCCTTCCAGGCCCAGGGCCAGGCCCAGGCCATAGACCAGGTTAAGGGTATAGACCAGGTACCGGTCCGGAATAAATAACTTCAGGAGAAAGAGCCGGGCCAAAAAATAGAGGAGGAAGGAGGACCAAAGGAGATACCAGAAGGGTTGCAGCCGGGGTTTCAGGTCCTGCCAATTTAGGAGCCTGCCTCCCCAGACCGCCACTCCCAGAAGGAAGACCCCTCCCAGGACGCCGCCGCCCACCCCCAAGTCGAAGGGCGCGATGGACTCCCAGGGACTGAGCACTTCCCAAAAAATCGAGGGCACAGGGACGATGGGGAAGCGGCCCTGGGCGGTGAATTCCGGGCGATGGGCCATCTCCGCGGCGGTCACCAGGGGACCGAAGCCCAGGGCGTTGTACTGGTGATTCATGAGCCAGACCAATCCGGCTCCCAGGATCACGGCGAGGAGGTGGCCCCAATTCAGCCAGGACGGTGCCGCCCCTCTGCCGGTGCGGCCCGCCAGCCAGGCCAGCGCCGCGGCCCCGGCCCCCACCAGGAAGATATAGGGAATAAAGAGGGCCTGGAGCAGCAGGGCCAGGGCCAGGCCCCAGGGACTGCCCGCCAGCCAGCAGAGGCAATAAAAGGCCAACAGGGGCGCAGCAAAGGCCCGGGCCAGACCCCCGGACAGGTTGTCCAGGAAGAAGGGCATCAGCCAGTAAACCCCCAGGGAGAACCAGGCCAGGCGGCGGGAACCCAGGCAGGCGCCGATCCGGAACAAACACCAACCCAGAAAAACGAACAACAGACCCGGCAGCCACTTGGATAAAATGATGGGACCCACCCCCGCGGCAGGCAGGGGATATGGCCCCGTGCCCCACAGGGACAGGCATATCAACGACAGGCCCGGGAACAATTTCGCAAAAGTGTGGGGATCCAGCAGGGGGGAGACCAGCCAATAGAGCCCTTTAACCCCCCAGGGAACATAGGTCCGGGCATAGGCGGTCAGGAGATCATCGGGGAAAAGCTGGGGATCCTCCCATTGCTGCATCCAATAAATCTGTTGGCGCACGTCGTCATTGATGACCCAGTGGCTGGTCAAGGCCTGAAAGTGGGCCAAGACGAAAATGACCGCGGAGAGGATGACTACCAGAACCGTATCAGTCCAGGGGATGGTTGCCGGTGGCGGCGTACTGGCGGTGGGGTTAGATTTCCTTTTCAAAGATACGGAAGGTCTTGTAGCGTTCGGCCCCGAAAATCTTAAAGGCCTTCATGTAGTGGCGCAGGTTTTCGGGGATTAGGGAAAGATCGCAAAACTCACAGGGGGTTTCCCGGACCGCGTCCACATAGCTCTTGAGGATCAGGGCCTGATGCAGCTTACGCCTCTGGTAGCGCTGCCGCACCCCCAGCACCAGGGCCCGGGCCTTCTTGACGGGTTGGTATTTGGCGGCATAGAGGAGCCGCAGCTTGTTCCAGAAGGACAATTTACCGTTGAAGGTCTTCACCAGGGGGTTGAGGTCCGGGAGGACGATGGAGAAGGCCACCAAATCATCGCCGTCCAGCAGGCTGCTCACCAGATTGGGACGCAGAAGCAGCTTCAGTTCCTCATAAAACGACTGGAACTGCTTCCGGGTGAGGGGAATGTGGCACCAATTGGAGCTCCAGGCTTCATTAAAGAGCTCATAGACCTCTTCCCGGCGGCGCTCCAACTCCCGGGGGTCATAGGGAGCGAGCCGCAAGTTCTGGCCCTGGAGGATTTCCGCGATCTTTGTTTCCAGAGGCTCCACAGGGAAACGCTGGGTGAGGCGCAGGGCATAGAAATCAAAGGTCTTGCGAAACCCCAGGTCTCCCAAAAACTGGGCGTAATACGGGGGATTATGGGATTGGAACATGGCGGGCAGGGAATCGAAACCATCCACCAGCAGACCCACTTCATCGTAAATGGAGAAGCTCAAGGGGCCCAAGAGCCGCGTCCGGCCCCGCTGCCGCAACCAGTCGGCCGCAGCCTGAAAAAGGGCCGCGGTCACCTGGGGCTGCGGCAGGCTTTCAAAAAAACCGAAAAAACCGGTTACCCGGTCGTAAATCTCGTCATAGAGGTGGTTGATGTGCGCGGAGATGCGCCCTGCGGGCCGTCCTCCCTGGAGAGCCAGGAAATATTGGGCCTCCCCGTGCTCGAAGAAAGGGCCCTTGGCAGGGTCCAGGAAGTCCCGCTGGTGGGCCAGGAGAGGAGGCACCCAATAGGGATCGTGCTGGTAGATGCGCCAGGGCAGGCGGAGAAATTCCCACAAGCCCCCCTCCCCCCGCACGGGAATGACCGTAACTCCCTCCCGTTTATCAATGAACGGCACAGGCCTAACGGGGCTTGCGCACCACAATGCGCACTTTCATGCCCTCTTTGAGGGTCAGGTCGGGATTGTGCACCTGGACCTCCGCCTCATAGTAAGAAGGCTGCTCCAGGCCCCCTTGCATGGGCACCCAGGAGAGGCGGCTGATCCGGGCCTCAAACTTGCGCCCGGGGAGGGATTCCGGGAAGATCTCCGCCTGGTCTCCCACCCGCAAGCGGAGAGTCTCCATTTCATGGACCTGGGCCTTGACTACCAGAGGGTCCATGACCCCCACCTGAAAGGCCACGGTATTGGGTCCCAGTTCCGCGTCTTCCCGGAGATCAGGATGCACAAAAAGCACATATCCGTCGATGGGGGCCTTCAGGGCCGCCTCCTTGAGCAAGTGGCCGGGACTCAGGGAGTCCCCCATCTGGGTCTTTAAGACCTGCAGTTCCTCAGCGGCCAACGCCTTTTCCTGCTGCAGGTTGGCCTGCACGGCATTCCGCTGCTTCACCAGGAGCTGCCACTCTTTTTCGGCCTGGGTCCGGGCCTGGTTGGAGGCCAGTTTTTGCTCTGCCAGTTGGATGACTTCCCGGCGTTTGACGGCCGCCCGGTCCAGGGCCCTTTGCACCTCGGCCAGTCTCATCTCCAGGTCTTTGATTTGGGGTGGGGATAAGCGCCGCCGCAACTGCATGGTGGCCTCCGTGGTGAGGCGGTAGCGGGCCAAAACCTCCCCTGCTTGCACCTTTTGCCCGGCCTGGACGGCCAGGGAAGTGATAATCCCCTTAAAGGGCAGGATCACCTGTCGCTTCACGGGGCAGCTGAATTTCCCCATAAAGGAGATTTCCGACAACCCTGGTTCCACCGGAAGCGGCCCGGTGACCTTATCCGGCCCCGGGGCCTTCTCCGAGCTGGTGCCCCAGGAGGGGGAGCTAACCAGGGCCAGACAAATAACGATAACGGCCCCGGCCAGCCAGACCGCCCGCCTATTGCCGCCAAGAACTCGCATCCACATAACTTGCATCTAAGTCTCCGGAAAGTTGCCGTAGCTTTACTAATGCCAGATCGTAGTCCAGATTCTTGAGAAAGGTATTTTTCTGGGCCTCCGCCAAGATCTTGCGCCCATCCAGATACACGGCCAGGGGCTCTCCCCCGGAATGATAACGGATTTGGCTCTGCCGTTCCTTGAGGCGCGCCAGTTCCTCCTGGGCTCGGGCCGCCTTCCTGGAAGCGTCTGCGGCTCTTACGTTTTCCTGGGCTTCCTGCCACTGATCAGCCAGGCCCATCTCTTTTTCCTGGGTTTCCGCCTCAAATTGCCGCATGATGGTCTTTTGGCGGGAGATGTTCCGGAGCCGTTTAAACCCATCCCAAACCGGCACGTCCAGGCCCACCGAGAAGAAAAGGCCCCGGGAATTGGAGGTTAAAGGATCGGGGCTCGTGGCGCCGATAAAGATGGATGGCAGCAATCTGGCCTTGGCCAATAAAATATTATAATTTTGCAGCTCTTTTTTCAGGGCCGCAATCTTGAGTTCGTAGGAGTGGGTCTTGGCCTGCTCCAGGTTGGCCGCACCCTTGTCAAAGGCTCCCAATACCTGGCGCCGGGCCTCCTTGTAGTCCAGCTCCAGAGGCTGGCCGGCCTTCAAGCCGATGAAGGCCCGCAAATTGTCCCGGAGCCGGTTCTGGGAATAGATAATATGTTCTTTCTCGGCCTGGGCCCCTGCCAACTCCTGCTGGGCCACCTTTATTTCCAGGGAAGTAATGGCGCCGAGATGGAGCCGCTTCTGCAAAAAGGCCAGATTCTGCCGGGCCAGATCAATGAGGTTATCCTGACGGGCCGCGGCTTGATGCAGGGCCTCCATCTCCAGAAACATCTTGGCCAGCTTGCGGATACCTTCGGAAATGACTTGCATGTGGGCCAGGACGGCTATTTGGGTGATCAATTTCCTGGCCTGCAAGCTGAAATAAGACTCCACGGGATTATAATTGGTGCTGAGAAAACTTAGGGAATAGGGACGGCCGCGCACATCCGACGGTTGATCCACGTAGTACTGGGTCCGGAAAGTTACGGGCGGCACCAGATCAAACTTGCTGTCCTTTTCATCCAGCCGTTTGACCTCAATCTCCAGGGAGCTTCTGGTGAAAAATGGGGAGCGGACCAGGGCCAGTCGCACCCCTCTATCAAAGTCCACGGGTCCGGTAACGGCCTGGGACTCTTGGGCCTCGCTCCCTAAAGGCCCCTCTGCCCCCTGGACCCCAGGAGCCGCCGCGGCCAGGGCCAGAACCAGAAGGCTCAAGGCCAGGACGAAGGGATGTCTTGGGCCCAGCCGCCTCCTCGTTCCTCTCGGGTGCGGCTTGGTCAGACTCTTGGGGACCGCGCTCCGAGGATCAATTCTCATTGAGGATGCCGTCTTCCAGGGAAAATATCCGGGAACAGCGCGCCGCTACTTGGGGATCGTGGGTCACCACTATAAGGGCGGTGTCCCCAGCAGCCACGATTTGGGAAAAATGGTCCATCACCATGTGGCCGTGGGTGCGGTCCAGATGACCGGTGGGTTCGTCAGCCAGGATCACCAGGGGTTCATTGACCAGGGCCCGGGCGATGGCCACCCGCTGCTTCTCCCCCCCGGAAAGATGATTGGCCTGGTGGTGGATACGGTGGGCCAGGTCCACCCTCTGCAAAGCCGCGGCGATCCTCTCTGGCCGGTCCTGACGTTCGACTTTGGCATAGACCAGGGGGAACTCCAGATTTTCGTAAACCGTGGAGTTTTCAAAAAGATCGCAATTCTGAAAAACGAAGCCCACTTGGCGGCGGCGGAATTCGGCTTGGGCCGCGCGGCTCAGGGCGAGCATGTCCTGGCCCATGAACTGATAATTTCCCGAAGACGCCGGCATCAGCAGGCCCAAGATAAAGAGCAGGGTAGACTTCCCCGAACCGGAGGGGCCCATGACCGCCACCATCTCTCCGGGCCGCACCTCCAGGTTGACTCCCCGGAGTACCGGGATGACCCCCTGGCCATTGCTGTAATGTTTGGATAATCTGGTGACCCGGATCAAGGGGCCGCCATTTCCCGGGAGCATAAAACCCCTATTCATAACGGATAGCAGATACCACTTCCATGCGGCTGGCCTGGAGGGAAGGATAGAGGCCCGCGGCCACCCCCAGTCCCACCGCCACCAGGAGACCCAACAGAACGCACATCAAAAAGAGCCCCTCGCCGGGGTGGCTGTGGATCAAGAGGCTGGTGACCTCCACGGATATGAATCCCAAGGCGCTTCCCAACAGGGAGGCGGCCACGCTGAGACACACGGCTTCCGCCAGAAATTGGGCCATAATGGCTCGATCCTCGGCGCCCATGGCCTTTTTCAGGCCGATTTCCCGGGTGCGGGAGCGCACCGCCGCCATCATCACCGTCCAAATGCCCAATCCCCCCAGGATCAAGGTGGCCACAATGGAGCTGTAAATGAAAAACTCCACCCACCAGGCCACCGCCTCCACCCGGCGCAAATGCTCCCAGGCCACTTCCACCTTGAGGCCCTGGGCGGGCTGGACCGCCTGAATGGCCCCGGGAATAAGAGGGGCCACTTTACTAACGTCTTCCCAGGTGCGGCAACGCAGGTAGATGCGGTTCGCGGGGCTGATCCTCATAATGCGATTCTCGGCGGTGCTCAAGGGCATAAACGCGAAATGGGCATAATCCCCCAGACCCGCGCCGTTGAGCACGGCCAGCACCGTGTATAGCTCTTGCTGGATGGTCAGTTGCTCACCCACCACATTGTCGCGACCGAAGATAGTGCGGGCCAATTCCGGGCCTAAAATGACCACCCGCTGGCTGAAGCGCAGGTCTTCGGGGGTAAAAAACTTGCCCCTGCGAGGGATCAAGCCGTTGACTTGCCAAAATGCTGCATCCACGCCCAGCATGGCTAAATTATAATCGCGTCCCTGCCAGCTGGCGAGGACCCAGGGCTGTTGGGCCACCAAGCTGGCCTCGCTCACCCCCGGCAGGCGGCGTAAGGCGTCCAGAGTGGAGGGCTGAAATCTTTGATAGGCAAAAGAGGGTCGTTTTTCGAAGTAGACCCTGATCAGGGTGGCTTTGCCCAAGAGTTCCAGGTCCCGATTGAAATTCTTTTTGAGATCCCGGCCCATGGTGATAATGGTGATAAAGCCGGCGGTGCCTATGGCGATGGCCAGCATTACTCCCCAGTAGCGCCGCCGATGGCGCAGGAGTTGGCGGATGCTGACTCGCAGTAGGTCACCGAGGTGCAAAGGAAAAGGTCCCCCTTTTATCTAATCGGCAAACCCTGCAGATTTCTCGATTCAAACGCGCAGGCTCTGGGACGAAAATTGATCTTTGGTCAGAAACGGCTCTCGACCTGCCAAATCCGTGGCGCGGATCCGGTGTTTTTTCGCCAGGCGATCCAGGGTCTCCAAGACGAATTCGATCTGCCGCTCCTCATGAGTGCTCATATAAGCGGTGCGGATTACGGCTTGTCCCCGGGGAACTGCCGGAAAGATGGCGGGCAGCGCAAATACGCCGGCTTCAAAGAGGTCCCGGGCAAATGTGGCGGCCTTCAGGTCGTCCCCGATGTGGATGGGTATGATGGGGGTTTTTGAATCACCGGTAATGAGGCCGATCTCCTGATAGCCGGCATGCACCCTCCGGGTGATGTCCCAGAGACGCTCGACCCGCTCCGGTTCCTGCTCCAAGATGTCCAGGCAGCCAAGGACGGTGGCCGCATTGCTGGCGGGCAAGGCTGCAGAAAAAATCAGGGGCCGGGAATTATGGCGCAGATATTCCAGCACGTCTTCATCATCCGCGGCGATGAATCCTCCCACCGAAGCCAACGCCTTGCTGAAGGTGCCCATAATAAAGTCCACCTGGCTGGTCAGGTCGAAGTGGGCCACCGTTCCCCGGCCCCCGGGCCCCATTACCCCCAGGCCGTGGGCATCATCCAGGTAGATCAGCAGATCCGGGTATTCCTCCTTCAAACGGATCAGTTCGGGCAGCGGGGACATGTCTCCGGACATGCTGAACACCCCCTCGGTGATCAGCAATATTAGGGATTGGCTTTTCTTCTCGCGAATAGAGGCCAGCTTTTTAGCAGCGGCCTCCACATCGTTATGGGCAAAAGGAATGAGCCGGGCCCTGGAGGCCTGGCATCCTTCAAAGATGCTGGCATGGTTCTCCCGGTCGCAAAGGATGACATCCTGGGGAGTTAACAAACAGGCGATGGCGCCCAGATTGGTGCTAAAGCCGGTGACATGGACCACTGCCTTCTTCTTGTTGACAAAAGCCGCCAGGCGCTCTTCCAAGACTTCGTGTAAGACTAAGTTTCCGCAGAGAAAACGGGATCCCCCGGCGCCCGTACCCCACCTGCGCAAGGCCTTTGCAGCCGCTTCCATAACCCGGGGCTCATGGCTCAGCCCCAGGTAGTCGTTAGAACCGATCATGATTAACCGCCGTCCGTCCACCTCCACCTCAGTCCCCCAGGACCGGGATAATGGGCGGAAATACGGGTAGTACCCCGCATTTTTGGCGGATTGCACGTAGCGGGCAAAAGGTTGGCAGCGAGTTTTCAGAGACATATCAAGAATCTGTTCCTCCCCCGTATGTCCTTAACGTTTTAATGGTATCTGCGGAAAAAGTCAACCGTATATCACAAGGCCCACATAAGGCACAAGGACCTTCCCCCGAAGCGGCAGACCATCTTCCTCATACCATAAACGCCTATTCCCCCAGTAGGCTCGCCCCCGGCAAGTACTGGGAGTAATAAAAAGATCGGCCTCCTTTATCTTCAATGATTTTCCCCGTGTTTCCTACTTTAAGGGATATTCCGCTTTTATACCAGAATAAAAGGCCTTATGGAAAGAAAAATATCCATAATTATTATCCAAGTCAGATTAATAACACCGGTCGTTCCGGGTAATTTATTTTTTCCTGGCAATACATATAGTTAAGACCTTGGTCGCGGCCGTAATGGCGGCGTCCCGGAGAGAAACCGCCGGATGCTCTCCGCTTGTCCCCAGGTCAGGTGCAGACGTTCCGGATACCAGAATTGGGGGGGCACCATCTGGGGCGCGGCCTCCGGCGGTCTGGCCGCGCCCCGGTCCAGGCGTTGATAAAAATCCCTGGACGCGCGGCTCATCTGTCCATAGAGCTTCTCCCAGTGGGGCAGGCTGAGGATCTGGCCGCTCACCATCACCGCCAGCAGAGCCACCGGCAAAAGGCGGAGCGCCAGGCCAGGGCGCAGCCGCCGCTTGAGAATAACCCAGGCCGTGCCCAAGAGAAGCAAGGTTCCCATGAGGGTGAACACTGCATAGCGAGGGACAAAGGCTTGATTCACCCCTCTCTGGTAACGGGCCAGGGACACCAGGAAGATGGGCAAGGCATTGCAGGTCAGGGCCCAGAGCCCCAGGCGCCGCTCCTGGTCGTCCCCCCAGCGCCAGATCAAGGCTACGCTCAGGATCAGGGCCATGGCCCCCAAAACGTGGGCCCATACCGGGAAATGAAAATGCCCCCAAAACAGAAACGTAAAAGGGGAAAGAAAAGCGCCAAAAAACCAGTGCACCAGATAAGTGGGACCGGGCAGGCCCGCCATTATGCCCCGGTTATGGCTGGCCGCGGCCGCGAAGCCGGCATAATGAAAATATCCCAGGGCAAAGGCCAGGAAAGCCAGGGCCACGGCCAGGCTCACGGCCCAGAAGCGGGGCCGCGTTTCTTTGCCCCCGACGATGGCCACATACAGGGGCAAGGCCCAGACCGCCAGGATGGTAAAATTCCAGGAAATTAGGGAACACCAGACGCCTAGAGTGATGCCTGGCAGCAAGATCCGGGAGGCAGTCTGCAGGTAATAATGGGTCAGCAGCAAAGCCAGCAGGAAGAAATTGAAACAGAGGAGGGCGTTGTTGTAAAAGGCCACCTGGGTCAGACTGGTATGGACCGCGGCCCCCCCATAAAACAACCCCAATACCAATGCCGGCAGGGAATTAAAGTGTTGTTTTAAAAACAAGTAGAACTGAAAGCCCAACAAGCCGCTTAACAGGCAGTTAATCAGCAACAAGGCGTCGTAATGCTCACCGTAAATTTGAGCCAGGCCGTAATAGACCCCGCGGGAAAGAGGCATCCAGACTTCACCGTCCGGCATGGTCAAGTATTGCCAGAAAGGGTGGCTCACCAGTTGCGAGAGAATGGCCCAATCATCCTCAATAAAAAAAAGTGGCCGGGACGCCAAAACAGGGCCACCGGCAGTGCCAAAAAGAGCAAGGCCAATCCGGCCAGATAAATACTCCGGGGCTTGGTGGGTGCACGTCTCACTAAACTTCTCTTGGTTAGTTTTCGGCAAAAAATATCAAAATGATTAATAACGCCAGACCCCGGATCAATTACCCCGGCCTCTTGACGCGGCGATCACCCGGCCAGATCACCCGGAATCTATTGATAAAAGGCTATCCCCCTATCCTGGCCGGTGCCGGACCAGGACCTCGCCGCCACCTTGGGGTGAGCGAGTTGCTTTTTGCCGGCAACTCTTGTATGAAGTGGAGAAAGCGCCTGCGCGTCTACTATAACAGAGGAGCAAACGGGGGGAAAGAACTTGTTGGCAGGGAAAAAGGTGTTGGTGGTCATGCCCGCCTACAATGCCGCCCGCACCCTGGAGCGCACCTTTCAAGACATCCCTTTCGATGTCGTGGACGAAGTTCTGCTGGTGGACGACGCCTCCCACGACGAAACCCTGGAAGTCGCCCGCCGCCTGGGGATCCGCTGCTTTTTACATGAACGGAATATGGGTTATGGCCGCAATCAGAAGACCTGTTATACCGAGGCCCTGAAATCGGGGGCGGACATTGTGGTTATGCTCCACCCGGACTATCAGTATTCCCCGAAGATCATCCCGGCCCTGGCCGGCCTGGTGGCCAGCGGCGAATACGACGTGGCCATCGGCTCCCGCATCCTGGGGGGCAAGTCCCGCCAGGGGGGCATGCCCGTGTATAAATACCTGGCCAACCGCCTCCTCACCGCCTTTCAGAACCTATTCCTGGGGGCCAAGCTCTCGGAATACCACACGGGCTTCCGGGCCTTTTCCCGGCAGGTGCTGGAGACCTTGCCCCTGTGGGAAAACTCCGACGATTTTGTCTTTGATAACCAGATGCTGGCCCAGGCCATCTTTTTCGGCTTCCGGGTGGGGGAGGCCTCCTGTCCCACCCGTTATTTCCCGGAGGCCTCCTCCATCAATTTCCCCCGGAGCGTGAAATACGGCCTGGGGGTGTTGGCCACCTCCCTGCAATTTTTCCTGGAGAAACGGGGGTGGGGCCAATACCGCATCTATTCCCCCATGGGGCGCGGCCTGCTTAATCCTCCATATTACTCCGAGCATAGGCTCTCGCGCCATTAGCAAACGCGCGGTTTCCATCCTTTTTACAGTTCAAGGTTTAAGGTTCAAAGTGTGGTCTATCCTGTACGAGCAACATGCAATACCTTGAACTTTAAACCCGGAACTTAACTGCTCTCCTCGTAAAGCTCCGACAGAGTAACACCCTGTACCGGCCCGGCGGCCTGCAGCCATCTCAGGAAGGCCCGGATTTTGGCGATCAGCCGGGCCACCGCTTCCTCGGTGGGGAATTGGGGGGAGCCCCCGGCCGCCAGTTCCGAAGAATGCAGAAAGAGGTTGAGCACCCGCCCCCCCCGGCGCCGGTGCAGCCGCACCGCCAGGCGCATGGAGCGGAGAGGATACCAGACGGGATGGATGCCCGCGGCCAGTACGTAGGGGAACCAGGAGAGGAGCCGGGGCCCCCAGTCTCCGGGCAAGCTTTTGCCTAGACGGTAAATCAGGGGGGGGCTCCCGGCCCAGACCGGCACCATGGTCAGGGGCGCCTCCAGCAGGGAAGTCCCAGAAGGGCCCGGGACCGGCAACCGGAAGGGATCGGCCGGGGCCAGGAAATGATCGGCCCCGCCGGGCTGGAAGCGGAGGGGCACCATGCTGCTGTCCACCTGAAAGCCCATCTCCGGCAACAGCGACAGGAGCCGGGGCCCCCAGTCAAACCGCCCCATGCGGAAAGATAGGGGCGTCACCCCCAGATTCTCCTGGATAACCCCCACCAGATTGGCCAGCTTTTCCCTGAGGATCGTCAGGGGCATCTTTGCCGACGGCACCGGCTCGGGTTCGGCAAGGTCTGGAAAAGGCGGGGTATTCCAGGGGTGGAGGTGTGCGCCGATCTCCGCGCGGTAATGATCCCGCCAATGCTCCAGGACCTGCCGGGCCCCGGGGTTTTGGGCCACCTGATAGGTGACCAGCAGGGTCAGGGGCCAGCCGAATTCCCGGGTGATGAACTCCAGGCGGTCCAGATTGGCCACATTACTCACCCCCGGAGGAATGCGGGGATATTGACCCGCAAATAACCCTTCTTCCTCCACGTCGATGCTGATGACCAGTTTCATTGATAATTATTTACCACAAAGACACAAAGAGCACCAAGGAGCACCAAGACAAAACATTTAAGTAGGCGAGGAACCCGCCTACTTAAAAATATTCTCTGCGATTCTTTGTGTCCTTTGTTTCTTGGTGGTTTATATTTTTTATTTCCGCAAATCCACGGCCACCTTGACGCTCTCAAAGCGGCGCTTGTTGAAGGCCACCCGGAAGGCCTGGCTGTACTCGCGCAGGGGAAAGGTATGGGAGAGAAGCCCCTGGCTGGGGTAATCCCCCCGGGCCAGCAGGTCCACGGCCATTTCATAGGTGCGTACTCTCTGGCCTTGAAAATGGCCATAGCCAAACATGGAAGAGCCGGTGAGGCGCAGTTCCCGGAACCAGAGGCTGGAGAGGTCCACCCGGTTCAAGGTGCCGGCGGTGCCCACCAGCACGTAGGCGCCATGGGCCCTGAGGGCCAGGAGGCCTTCCTGCAGGGAACTGCTGCTGCCCACGCAGTCAAAGAAGAACTCCGCGCCCCCTTCCGGGTTGCCGCCCCCCAGGGTGGTGGGCAGCATCCGGGCCCCCACGGCCGCGGCCAGCTCCTTGCGGCTGGGATCAATTAAGACCAGATCCGCGCCTCCGGCCCGGGCCAGGTCTTCCTGGAAGGGGTAGCGGGCCACGGCCACCACCCGGGCGCCGGGGGCCAGGATCTTAATCAAGCGGAGAAGGTGCTGGCCGATAATGCCGGCCCCATAGACCACCGCGGTCTCCCCCTCCCCGGGGAGGTGGTCCAGGACCGGCTGCAGGGCCGAGGCCAGGGAATCCGTGAGCACCGCCACTTCGTCCGGCAGATCTGCCGGCACCTTCACCAGGCGGCTGGGGTGCGCGGCCATGAATTCCGCCATGCCGCCCCCCGCGTCCCGGTGAAAGCCGATGATGGCCCCGGGGGAGAGGCTCCCCTGGGTGAAATTTTCACAGAGATTGTATTCCCCCCGGTTACAAGGGGGGCAGGGGGGCAAACCCCGGACCTCGCAGGGCAGCACCGGCTCCACCACCACCCGCTCCCCGGGGCGCCAGGCCGAGCCCGGCGGCGCCTCCGCCACCTCCGCCAGCACCTCGTGGCCCAGGACCGCGGGGAAAGAGGCGTAGGGTTCCAGGAGATAGGATTCCGCGCCTTTCAGCAGACGCAGGTCCGAGCCGCAAATGCCGCAAACGCGGTTGCGGAGAATCACCCAATCCGGGGCCGGAGGGTGAAGGGGGAGTTCCTGCAACCTGATGGACGCCAGGGCTGGCCAGAACCGCCGGGGGCAAAACAGGTAGTACCAACGGGACAACAGATACCGGGGAATGGACTGGGTATAGACCAGGGCTTGCATGGGCTTTATCAGGGGTCGGGGTCCAGTTGTTCGTAGTCAGTATTAAAAAAGAACAACTTTTGAGAATAGTTCAAAGTTCAAGGTTCAAAGTTCAAAGTTAATATTATGAGGTTTCGAGGAATTTCATAATTTATTTGCCTTGGCAACCCCTCTTTGTCAAGGTTATTCTCGGAAGTTTGCTTGGATATTAAAGTAATTTAGATTAATATAAAAATTTTAGATTTGAGAACCCTTAACCCTTAATTCTTAACCTTGAACTTTGAACTTTGCACCTTAAACTTTGAACCTCAAGGATCATCATGGGAGAACATAGCCGGGTGGCCCTGGGGGTGGTGCTGAAAAGCATGCGCCGCCTGGCCCGCCACCCCTGGATCTATTCCAAACTTGCGGCTCTGCAGGGGGAAAAATGGCTCTTTAACCTCTCTTATCCCCCCTCCAAAGAAGGCCTGGGCCGCCGCATCCGGCAGGTGAGCCTGAGGATCACCGATATCTGCAATCTCCGCTGTCATACCTGCGGCCAATGGGGGGACCAGGGTTTTCTCCGGGGCCAGGACCTCAAGGAATTTAAAAAGCGGGAAGTCTCCCCCAGCCGCTATCTGGAGGTCTTCGAAGACCTGGTGCGCCACGGCCACCGGCCCCTGCTCTACCTCTGGGGCGGGGAACCCATGCTCTACGAAGGGGCCCTGGAGGTCATCGACCGGGCCACCCAACTGGGCTTTCCCACCTCCATCGCCACCAACGGCACCCGCATCGCCCAAGTGGCGGAGCGCCTGGTCCAGGCCCCCCTGTTCCTCATGCAGGTCTCCATCGACGGCCCCACCGCGGCCTTGCATAACCAGGCCCGGCCGGGCGTGGGCAAAGCTGACAATTTTGCGGACATCCAGGCCGGCCTGGCCGCAGTGCGCCAGGCCCGGTTGAGAAACGGCTCGGGGGGCCTGCCCCTCATCGCCTCCCTCACTACTATCTCCAAGGAAAACTATCGGCACCTGGTGGACATCTATGAGGCCTTCCGGGACCAGGTGGACCTCTTTGTCTTTTACCTGGCCTGGTGGATCGACCGGAAGAACGCCAAGGCCCACGCCGAGGATTTTGCCCGGCGCTTCGGCTTTGTCCCCACCCGCCCCTGGGGTTGGGTGGCGGACTGGAAGCCGGACGACTACCAGGAGTTGAACCGCCAGTTGCAGGAACTGTTGCGGCGCTCCCATTCCTGGTCGTCCCCCCCGGTCACCCTGATCCCTTCCATCCTGGGGGCGGGGGACCTCCGCACCTATTACACCGACCATCGGGCCAGGTTCGGGTACGACCGCTGCCTCTCCATTTTCCAGGTGGTGGAAATCAACAGCAACGGCGATCTTTCCCCCTGCCGGGACTACCATGATTACGTGGTGGGCAATATCAAGGAGGCCACCATTACCGAGCTGTGGAACTCCCCGCCTTACCGCCATTTCCGCCGCAGCCTGGCCACGGACGGCCTGATGCCCGTCTGCTCCCGCTGCTGCGGCCTGATGGGATATTGATAGGTAAGCTATGATATGGCCGACTTGAATGTACCCCGCCCTGCCCGCATCGTCTTGCTCCTGGAGGACCTGAAATTCGGGGGCACCCAGCGCCAGGCCCTGGAATTGGCCCGGGGCCTGGACCGGACCCGCTTTCAGCCCGAAATCTGGCTCATGGCCGCCGGAGAGGACCTGGCGCCCCTGGCCCGGGACTGGGGAGTCCCCCTGGTCCGCCTCTCTGCCGGGAGAAAACCGGGCCCCATTGGCCTGGCCTCCCTCTGGTGGCAACTAAAGAAGACGCCCCCGGACCTGCTCCTCTGCCTGACCGCGCTCCCCAATATCTGGGGCCGTCTTCTGGGTTACTTGGCCGGAGCGCCCCTGGTGGTGGGCAATGTCCGGAGTCTGTTGCCCGGGGACCAATTTGAGCGCTGGCTCTGGCCCCTGGCTGACCATATTCTTTGTAATACCCATAGCCTAACCGACATTCTTAACAACGATTGTAAGATATGCTCCTCCCGGGTCACCGTGATTCCCAATGGCGTGGATACCGGCTTTTTCCGGCCCGGGCCTCCTGCTCCCAAGGGAAAGCCCATTATCCTCTCCGTGGCCCGCATGGTCCCGGAAAAAGACCATGGGACCCTGATCCGGGCCTTTAGCCTGGTGAGCCGGGAGCATCCGCACGCGCAACTCTGGCTGGTGGGGGACGGCCCCCTGAAACCGGCCATGGTGCGGCTGGTGCAGCAGACCCTGCCCGGGGCCCGGGTGCGCTTCCTGCCGGGCCAGGCCGACTTGCGGCCCTTCCTGGCCCAGGCCTCTCTCTTTGTCCTCAGCTCCCGGCACGAAGCCTTTCCCAACGTGGTCCTGGAGGCCATGGCCATGGGCCTGCCGGTGGCGGCCACCCGGGTGGGCGGCCTCCCGGAGTTGGTCACCCCTGGGGAGACCGGCTGGTTAACCCCTCCGGGGAACGTCCCCGCCCTGGCCGCAGCCATGTCCCAACTCCTGGCGGACCCCGGGACCCTTCAGGCCTTTGGCCGGGCCGGCAGGGAGCGGGTGGAGCGGGATTTTACTCTGGAAGTCATGGTGCGCCGCCATGAAGAGGTCTTTGCCCATCTTCTGGCCCGGAAACTCACCACCCAGCTTGCGGTCAAAGAATCTGCCGGGGCGGCCGCGGCTTTGCCCTCCCCCGGCCCTGCCCTCCCCTCCTGCCCCCGCCCCAAATCCGGCCCCCGGGTGGCTTATTTCCTCCTCTGGTTCCCCGAGCCCACCCAGACCTTCATCCTGGACGAAGCCAACACCCTGTGCCGGCTGGGACTGGACCTGCAGGTCCACACCTTTTATGGGGCCCGGCCCGGGCCCCGGGTCTCGGGCATGGGGGAAGTCCTGGTGCCGGTGGAACGGCTGGGCCTTGCTTCCCTTGGCGCCTTAGTAATGCATCTCCTGCGCCTCTTCCGGGACCACCGGCCCCTGGCCAGGCTGGTCCTGGCCGAGACCCTGATCCGGCCCTGGCGGGATCTGGAAACCGCGGGGGAGGCCCTGTGGGCCACCCT
The DNA here is from genome assembly GCA_020060385.1 of Syntrophobacterales bacterium. Classification (GTDB taxonomy): domain Bacteria; phylum Desulfobacterota; class Desulfobaccia; order Desulfobaccales; family 0-14-0-80-60-11; genus SURF-52. The sequence continues at coordinate 51,726 of JAGVAH010000082.1, forward strand.
GGCCGGGGCCTACCTGGGGCAGGTGTTGGTGCGGGAGGGAGTGGACCACATCCACGCGGCCTGGGCCAACGGCCCGGCCACCGGGGCCTGGGTGGCCGCCCGCCTGAGTGGCCTGCCCTTCAGCTTCTGCGGCCATGCCCACGATATTTATCCCCCGGATGGGGCCCTGGAGGAAAAAATCCGGGCCGCCAGCTTTGTCCGGGTCGTCTCCGAGGTCAACCGGGGCTATTTGACGGCCCTGGCCCCGGACGCGGCGGAAAAATTGGCGGTCATCCGTTACGGCGTGCCTCTGACCCCGGTGCCCGGGCCCCGGCGCCGGCCCGGGCCCCCTTTTCAACTCCTGAGCATCGGCAGAATGGTGCCCAAAAAGGGTCTGCCCATTCTGCTCCAGGCCTGCCGCGTCTTGGCGGCTCAAGGTCTGGATTTCCATCTCACCCTGGCCGGGGATGGACCCCAGCGCCAGGAACTCCAGGAACTGGTGATAGACTATGGCTTGTCAGGGAGGGTAGCCTTCCCGGGCTTCGTCCCCCATTTCCAGGTGCCGGCCCTGCTCCACCGGGCCGACCTCTTCATCCTCCCCTGCATCGTGGACCCTCACGGCGACCGGGACGGCATCCCCAACGTCATCCTGGAGGCCATGGCCCATGAGGTGCCGGTGGTGTCCACCGACGTCTCCGGGGTCAGGGAGGCCGTGGTGCCGGGCAAGACCGGCTGGCTGCTGCCCCCGGGTGATCCCCAGGCCCTGGCGGAGGCCATCCGGGAGGCCCTGGATCACCCTGCTGAGGCCCGCCGCCGGGCCCAGGCCGGGAAGCGCCGGGTGGCCCAGGAATTCGATTCCGTCAAAAATTATGGCGAGTTGAAGAAATTATTGGAGAAATATTCTTAAAAGCAGCGGTATTAGCATCTTATGGTGCGTGAGACGCACCCTACAGTGTCTTTAATAATCTAACTTGTTCTCCCGCACAAACTGCTCCACCTGCCTAAAAATCTCCTCATTGCCGCAGAAATTGGTACTGCGGATGCGCGTCCTGAACTCCTCCAACCTGGACTCAAATCGGGGGATGATCTCCGGCTGCAGAAAGGGGCCCACTGCCTGGCGCCCATAACCCAACCTCTCGATGTAAAAGGCGTTGAGAAACTGCTCGAACGCGGCCTTGATGGGAAAGGAGATCACCGGCTTGCCGTAATAGAGGGCCTCGGAAATCATGGAATGGCCGCCCCCGCAGACCACATAGGCGCAACTAGCCAGGTCGTCCAGGAACCCTTCTTCGGACTTTTTTTTGTACAGCAGGTTCCCCTCCCTCCCCTCCTTGGGCACCCCATAGACGATCACCGGCCTTTTTAACGCCCCCACAAAGGCCAGAAACTTGCGGAAGTCGGTGATATAGCTCTGGTAGACCAGGACGTGGTCCCGGTCTTCCGGTTGCCGGGCCAGCACTGTGTCCCGGAGCAGGGGCGGCAGTATCCTGGCCCGGACTCCGGGTTTAACTTCGGGCTGGAAAAAGGAGATCACCAGGTAATCCGTGGCCCGGCTGAAGAGCAGCTTTACCGACAGGCTGGTGGCCAGATAACTGGGGTATTCCCCCCAGGGGAGGGGATGGCGGCAGGTGGTGATCACGTGCTGGTGGTCGATGGACAGGCAGGGCAGCCCCAGCCGCCGGCAGGCCCGGGGCAGGAAGAACTCGTAGTCGCTGATCACCGCGTCCGGCTTAAAACCCTCTATCAGGTCCAGGACCCGGCGCATAAGCGCCTTCCGGTCCCGGAAGACCGGATAATTCAGCTTCAGGGTGGCCAGGGTGTCCACCTGGTGGTTGGTGAACACCGTGCCCATACTGGGGATGTCCACCACCGGATACTCTTCCTCCAGAATCGCCGGCCCCGCCTCATGGCTGACAAAGATAAACTCGTGCTCCGGGAACCGCCGGGCAATGGTCAAGGCCCGAATCGCATGCCCATGCGCGGTCCCATGCACGCCGTAGAGGATTTTGGCCATAGTGGTAGTTTCTTGAGATTCTTGCATAATTGTCATTCTGAGGGAGCGAAGCGACCGAAGAATCTAGCTCCTTCGCTTCCCTCAGGATGACAAGACCATCATAATCCGAGGTCTCTTCTGGAAAGAGATTGTCGGGGAGGGGAGAGGATTGGAGGGATGCTTATAATAAATGCCGGCGATAACAAAGCGTTTTACCCCCCCTTTTCTAAAGGGGGGTAAGGGGGGATTAATAAGCGCTTCATAATCCCCCTAAATCCCCCTTTAGAAAAGGGGGACTTAATTCCGCCTGTGGCTCCCCCGCTTTCCCCTCAAACTCCCCCCCACAACCCCCTTCCCCAACCCGCATAAATTAAAAGAAGTTGGCGCTGGGTGTGCCTTTTTTCCTACAAATACCCCGTCACCAGCAAATCCGGGCCTATCCTCCTGATGCTCAAATCCTTGGCCTCCAAGGCCTCCTTCAGGCGCCACACCCCCGCGCCGGCCAGCATCCCCGGCGCGGTCTTGCCTCCCAGGATCTTGGGCGCGTAGAAGAAATAGAACTTGTCCACCAGGCGCTGGTAGAAGAAGGAGCCCAGGGTCTCCCCGCCCCCTTCCACCAGGAGGCTCTGCACCTGGCGGCGGCCCAGCTCTTTGAGCAAGGGCTTCAGGGCCACCTGGCCGTTGGCTTCTGCCGGCATTACCAAGACCTCTGCGCCCAAGTCTTTGACGGCCCGGATTTTCTCTTTGAGGGCCCCGGACGTGCAGGCAATCCAGGTAGGCGCCGCAGAATTCAGGTGTAGCAGCTGGATGCTCAAGGGTAGCCGCAGGTAGCTGTCCAGGACGACGCGGATGGGGTCTTTGAAGCGGTTGCCGGTTTTCTGATGCCGGTTTTCTGTCTTTGGAGCACCGCCGGGCCAAAAGTCCTGGCCCCCTGCCCCACCCTTCCTCTTCCCTCCCGCCAGCCTGACTGTGAGTCGAGGGTCGTCGGCGATCACCGTGCCCACGCCCACCAGGATGGCGTCCACCTGGTGGCGCAGATGGTGGCCAAAAGACCGGGCCTTCTCGCCGGTGAGCCACTGGCTTTCGCCGCTGGCGGTGGCGATCTTGCCGTCCAGGGAGGACGCGGCCTTGGCGATGACAAAGGGAAAACCGGTTTCCACCCACTTAAACCAGGCCTCGTTGAGCCGCCGGGCCTCCTCCGCCAGCAGGCCGATTTCCACCTGCAAGCCCTGGGCTTGCAGAAACCCGGCGCCGCCGCCGTTCACCCGGGGGTTGGGGTCCGGGGTGGCGATGACCACCCGGCGGATGCCGGCCTGAAGCACGGCCTGGGTGCAAGGGGGGGTGCGGCCCTGGTGGTTGCAGGGCTCCAGGGTGACATAGAGGTCGGCTCCTTGGGCCGCAGCCCCGGCCCGGTTCAGGGCCTCCACCTCCGCGTGGGGCAGGCCGTAGGCCCGGTGGTAGCCCTGGCCCACGATCTCCCCTTTTTGCACCACCACCGCGCCCACCATGGGGTTGGGGGAGACCCAGCCCGCGCCTTTGGCCGCCAGGCTCAGGGCCAGCTGCATGTATTTCTGATCATTCATAAAATAATCTCACCACCAAGACACAAAGGCACTAAGAATCACAAAGGAAAAACTATTTTTATAGGCGGGAAACCCGCCTATAAAAACAATTTCTTGGTGAATCTTGGTGTCTTGGTGTCTTGGCGGTAAATCATTTCTTCCCCTCCTTCCGGGATTCCAGGAGTTGCCGGATTTCGTTCATGAAGTCCGTGGCGTCGGTGAAGTGGCGGTAAACGCTGGCGAAGCGCACGAAGGCCACTTCATCCCACTGCCGCAGTTGGTTCATCACTTTCTCCCCGATCCAGGCGGAGGGGATTTCCCGCTGGCCGCTCTCCAGCATCTCCCGTTCCAGTTGGTCCAGGAAGTTCTCGATGGCGTCGATGGAGACCGGCCTTTTTTCACAGGCCTTTTTGATGCCCTCATAGATTTTGGGGCGCTGGTAGGTCTCCCGGCGGCCGTCTTTTTTGATGACCAGGGGCATGGTCTCTTCCACCTGTTCATAGGTGGTGAAGCGCCGCTTGCAATTAAGGCATTCCCGCCGCCGGCGGATGGCATTGGCCTCACGACTGGGCCGGGAGTCGATGACCTTATTGTTGGTGCTGTGGCAATAGGGGCAGCGCATGGGATTATCTTATACCAAAGGAGGGGGAAGGGGAAAAGGTTAAATAGCTAGCAGCTAAGTAGCTTTCAGCCATCAGCTTCTTAAAAGGAGGGGCGTACCCGTGTATGCGCCTTCACCAGGGCGGACACTTGGTTCCGACCCTGGAAATTGACTGTGACTTGCTATCACCCCCGCGCCCATAAAAAAACCGCAGGCTCTTAGCCTGCGGTACCCGTCTTTTAAGCTGATGGCTGATAGCTAAAAGCTGACAGCTCTCTCACACCTGCCATTCCTCGGCAAATAAGGGGAACTGGGCGCAGAAATCCCGGACCTGGCCCTGCAGCCGGCTGAGGCTGGCGCTATCTTTCGGATTGCTCAAGGCCTGGTGCATGAAATCGGCCACCGTGGCCATCTCCCCTTCTTTCATGCCCCGGGTGGTCAAAGCCGGAGTCCCTACCCGAATGCCGCTGGTGACCTTGGGGGGGCGGGGGTCGAAGGGGATGGCGTTCTTATTCACCGTGATGCCCGCCAGATCCAGGGCTTCTTCGGCTTCCTGGCCGGTGAGCCCGGTTTTCGTAAGGTCCACCAGGATAAGGTGGGTGTCGGTGCCTCCGGCCACCAGGCGGTAGCCCCGTTTGCTGAATTCCTGGCCCAGGGTCCGGGCATTGCTGATGATTTGTTCCTGGTAGCTTCGGAAATTAGGGGCCAGGGCCTCTTTAAAGGCCACGGCCTTGGCGGCGATGATGTGCATCAGGGGGCCGCCCTGCATGCCCGGAAAGATCTGGCTGTCCAGTGCCTTGCCGTATTGTTCCTGGGCTAGAATCAGACCGCCCCGGGGGCCCCGCAAGGTCTTGTGGGTGGTGGAGGTGACAAAATCGGCCACCGCCACCGGGTCAGGATGCAGGTTCGCGGCGATAAGCCCGGCGATGTGGGCCATGTCCACCAGCAGATAGGCCCCCACTTCCCGGGCGATGTCCCCGAAGCGGGCGAAGTCCAAGGCCCGGGGATAGGCGCTGGCCCCGGCGATGATCATTTTGGGGCGATGGCGCCGGGCCAGATCGGCCACCGTCTCGAAATCCACCTCTTCCGTCTGCCGGTCCACCCCATAAGTCACGGGTTTGAACAGACGTCCGGAAAAGTTCACGGCCGCGCCGTGACTCAGGTGCCCCCCATGGGCCAGGTCCATGCCCATGATGGTGTCGCCCACCTGCAAATAAGTAAAGTAGACGGCCATGTTGGCCTGGGTGCCGGAATGGGGCTGGACATTGGCGTACTTGGCCCCGAAGAGTTCCTTCACCCGGCTCAAGGCCAGGTTTTCAGCGGTATCCACGAATTCGCAACCGCCGTAATAGCGGCGGCCCGGGTAACCTTCCGCGTACTTGTGAGTCAGGATGGACCCCTGGGCCTCCATCACCGCGGCGCTGACAAAGTTTTCGGAGGCGATCATCTCTAATTTCTGGAGTTGCCGCTGCCGCTCCCTTTCGATGACCGCATAGATTTCAGGGTCAATATGTGCCAAATCGTCTATCATGCCTTACCCGCGAGAGGTTGGGCCTCCCGGGCCAATTGTTCCAGAAGGTTCAGCCGTTCCTGGTGACGTCCGCCGTCAAAGGGGGTGTTCAGCCAGGTCCGGACGATCTCTTTAGCCAGGTCGGGACCGATTACCCGCCCCCCCATGACCAGGAGATTGGCGTCATTGTGGCGCCGGCCCATGATGGCGGAAAAGATATCATGGCAAAGGGTCGCCCGAATGCCGGGAAAGCGGTTGGCCGCGATGCTCATCCCCAAGCCGGTGCCGCAGATCAATATGCCCCGGGACCGGGGCCGGGCCAGGAGCGCGTCCACTACTTTTTTCCCATAGAGGGGATAGTGCACCGACTCCGCGGCCGAGGCGCAACCCAGGTCCTCCACCGGCACCTGCATTTCCTGCAAAAGTTTGAGTATTACGGTTTTCAGGCCGTGACCGGCGTGATCGCAGGCAATGGCGATCACCTCCGGCTCAGGACCTGGCTTTGATGAAACTGATGACATCCTGGACGGTCCTCATTTTTTCCGCTTCTTCGTCCGCGATCTCGAAGCCGAATTCCTCTTCCATGGCCATGATCAATTCCACCAAGTCCAGGGAATCGGCGCCCAGGTCGTCCACGAACACCGCTTCGGGGGTCACTTCGGCCTTTTCCACCCCCAATTTGTCCACGATGATGTCAATCACTTTCTCTTCCACTGTGCCCATGGGCAAGAACCTCCTTATTGTCTTAAACCATCAACATGCCGCCGTTCACGTGCAGAACCTGGCCGGTCATATAGGCCGCGGCGTCACCGGCCAGGAAGACTACTGCCTGGGCCACCTCTTCCGGGGTGCCGAAGCGGTTCAAAGGAATCTGGGCCAGCATTTCCGCCTGAACTTTTTCGGGCAGGGCCGCGGTCATCTCGGTGGCAATGAACCCCGGGGCCACTGCGTTCACGGTAATATTGCGGGAGGCCAGCTCCCGGGCCACCGATTTGGTGAGTCCGATCAAGCCCGCCTTGGAAGCCACGTAATTGGCCTGGCCGGCATTGCCCATCACCCCCACCACCGAGGAAATGTTGATGATGCGCCCGTAACGCTGCTTGAGCATGGGCTTGGCCGCGGCCCGGATACAGTTATAGGCCCCCTTGAGATTGACCTCCAGGACCTGGTCCCATTCGCTCTCTTTCAGGCGCATCACCAGATTGTCCCGGGTGATGCCGGCGTTATTCACCAGGATGTCCAGGCGGCCGCTCTCTTTGACGATCTGGTCGATCCCCCGCTGCACCGCGGCCTGGTCAGCCACGTTGAAGGGCAGCAAAAGCACGGCCGCGCCTTCAGCCTCCACCTCCTTCCGTGTCGCCTCGGCCTCCTCGCCGATCACCACGTCATTGAGATAGAGGGTCAGACCGGGCCGGGCCAGGGCCAGGGCGATGGCCCGGCCAATACCCCGGGCCGCGCCGGTTACCAGGGCTACTCTTGAAATTTCGGTCATCAGATCGACTTGGGAATATTCCTTGATTTTCCCGCCCCTTTCAGGGGCAGGTCTCTTTCACTCCGGATAAAGCGTCTAATTTTAATAAAACGAATCGCCGGAAATTGAAAGAGGTTTGTTACAATTTTTTCAAACTTGATTCTGCACCAGGTAAGGCCGGGAGCCTAATCCTGGGTCGATTCCTCCCCTCCCCCAGCCTAATCCCGTATCAGCTACCCCTGGATTTCTTGATTTCCTGGATCAGGGCCGGGACGATCTCCATGACATCCCCCACCAGGCCCACGTCCGCCACCTGGAAGATGGGGGCTCCGGGGTCCTTGTTGATGGCCACGATGAAGTCCGAGGACTGCATGCCCACCAGGTGCTGGGCTGCGCCGCTGATACCGCAGGCAAGGTAGACTTTGGGGGATACGGTCTTGCCGGTCTGGCCGATCTGGTGGGGATAGGAGATCCAGCCCGCGTCCACCGCGGCCCGGGTGGCGCCCACGGCCGCGCCCAAGAGGTCCGCCAGCTCTTCCAACAACTTGAAATTTTTGGCCTCTTTCAGCCCGCGCCCCCCGGCCACAATGACCTCCGCCGCGGCCAGGGCCACCCGTTCCTTGATTTCGGCCACCGTGGACAAAAAGCGGCTGCGGCCGGCAGCCCCGGCCGGGTCAAAACCCACCTGCACCACCTGGCCGTCCCCCTGATAACCCGGGGCCAGGGGCTTAAAGGTCCCGGGCCGGGCCGTGGCCATCTGGGGATAGGTCCGGGGGGTGATGATGGTGGCCATGATATTGCCCCCGAACGCGGGGCGGGTCTGTTGCAGGAGCCTTGGCTCCGGATCGATGGCGAACGCGGTGCAGTCCGCGGTCAGGCCGGTTTTCAAAGCCGCGGCCACCCCGGGAATAAAGGCCCGGCCCACGTAGGTGGCTCCGGCCAGGATGATCTCCGGTTGATATTTTTTGGCCAGGGACGTCAGGGCCGCAACATAGGGCTCCTCCAGGAATTCCGCCAGCAGGGGGTGTTCCACCAGGTAGACCTTGTCCGCGCCCCGGTCCAGGAGCACGGGGGCCAGGGGTTCCACCTGTCCGCCGCAGAGCACCGCGCTGACTTTGACCCCCAGCGCCTCCGCCAGGCGGCGGGCCTCCCCCAGCAATTCCAGGGCCACCGGGGCCAGCTCCCCGTGGCGCTGCTCCGCAAAGACCCAGATGCCGTCCGGGGGCACCCCGGGCCGGGGGGAAGGCCCGGCCGTCTCCGGCAGGGCCAAGGCCCCTGCTTCACAGGCCTCCAAACAGGCGCCGCAGAGATTGCAGCCTTCGCCGATGACCAGGTTCTCCCCCTCCAGGGAGAGGACCCCGAAGGGGCAGACGTCCACGCACTGCCCGCAGGCCGTGCATTTGTCGGTATCAAGAATGAGGCTCATGATTTATTCTTTTATCCTAGCAAATGCCGGGGGAACGCAATCACCTAGACTTACCTCTCGCTTTCGCCGCCAGCGCTAATTTCCCCAGTATTGTCATTCTGAACGGAGCGAAGCGGAGTGAAGAATCTAGATCCTTCGCTGCGCTCAGGATGACAAACGATTACGGCTTTCTGCGGTTATCCTATCTCCCGGCCACTTGCAGCCAGGCGGTGCGTTTCTTCAGGTATCTCACACCCAGGTAAATGCTGAGGCTGACCCCGAACAGGAGGGCCCAGCTCCAGTCCAGCCCCAGCCGCCCCCGGCCGAAAAACTCCCCGGCCACTTTCAAGGCCGTAAAGACTGCGATCATGGCGAAAAAGCCGGAGTATTCCTTCCTGACCGCGGTTTTGCAGGAGAACGGCAGGTCCGGCTTCACCCAAGGGCTAAATTTGGGGATGAAGGCCGGGGTCTTCTCGGCCCACTCTACAAAAACATCGCCGAATTTCTCCTGGAGGAACTCCTCCTCCGCGAACATGATCCTTTCATAGTAAAGCCAGAGGATCAAAATGATGATCAGGCTTAACCACCAGAGACCCCAAAACAGGGAAATCCCCAGCCAGATGAGAAAGTTCCCCAGGTACAGGGGGTGTCTCACCAGGGAATAGACGCCAGTGGTGTTCAACACGTCCGCGACCTGCCCCTTGACGTTGCGCCCGGAAGTGCCCACGGGCACATAGCCGCCGGTGTAGAAGCGAATGCCCAGCCCGGCAAAAGAGACGGCCAGGCAAAAAACCTCCCATAATCCACCCGGCGGGGGGCTGCCGTAAGGGTGGCGCAAGCTCGCCAAGGCCAACAGAAACACAACGATCAATAATAAAGGGAGGTAGCTCCGCCAGCGGAACAGCCACTCCCCGGATTTTGTGAATTCCTCTTTAAGGGCCATGTATCCCTGTCAGGTTATTGAAAAACCATTTTGGCCAATTTGGGCCAATGGTGACGGTTTTTCCTGGGAGCACCGGGCACCGGTTTCTTAAGTCCCCCTTTATTAAAGGGGGATTTAGGGGGATTTTTAGAGGCTGACACAAATCCCCCCTTACCCCCCTTTAGAAAAGGGGGGTAAGTACCTCCCTTTTCCATGCCTGGCAGCCAAATTGAAGGTCCTGCAAATCTTTCGTATTAGCTTGCGATAGCCCGCAGCTTTAAAATCCTCGTTCCCAAGTTGCATTTGGGAACGGGAATTTGGGCCAAGTTGAGCTTGGCCGACAAAGCGTTCCCAAGCTCAGCTTGGGAACGATAAAGTAATTCCTAATTCTTGCGTCTTGGCCTTGGCGCCTTGGCGTCCTGGCGTGAGGTTTACCTTCGCCTGGGCGTGAGCTAGCCCGCGGCCTTGGACCTCTCCTGCAACCGCTGCCACAGCCGTGCAGCCAGGTCCGGGGCCGCACCTTCCCAGGTCTCCGATTGCCCCCGGGCCGGAGGGGGAAAGACCTTCACCACCTGGGTAAAGGATCCGGCCAGGCCCACTGCTTCGGCGGGCAAACCCAGGTCTCCCAAGCCCCACACCGGAATGGCTTCCTTCTTGGCCCGGAGCTTGGCCTTAAAAGACGGCACCCGGGGCTCATTGATCTCCTTGACCACGGAGATCAAGGCGGGAAGCTCCACCTCCACCGCGTCGTAGCCGTGGTCCAGGAGGCGCTCCACCTCCACCTTGCCAGCGGCAGGGAAACTCACCTTCCGGGCCCAGGACGCGAAAGGGATGTTCATGATCGCGGCCAGCATGGGCCCCACCTGGGCGGTATCCCCGTCAATGGCCTGCTTGCCGGTGAAGATCAGGTCCGCGCCCCCCAGCTTCTCGATGGCCTTGGCCAGGGTCAGGGCGGTGGCCCAGGTGTCCGCGCCCGCGAAGGCCCGGTCCGACAGGAGCACTGCCCCGTCCGCGCCGAAGCCCAGGGCCTCCCGCAACGCCTCTTCCGCCTGGGGCGGGCCCATAGTGATCACCGTGACCGTGCCCCCTTTAGCGTCCTTGACCCTTAACCCCTCTTCCAGGGCATAGAGGTCAAAGGGATTGATAATGGACTTGATCCCTTCCCGCTTCAGGGTATGGGTCACCGGATCCAGGCGCACGTCCTGGGTTTCGGGCACTTGTTTGATGCAAACGACGATTTTTAGCATATGTGCTGAAATTACAGGGGTAAAAAGGGGAAAAGGGGAAGAGGGTAAAAGGGAAAAGACTATGGCAATCGGATTATTGTTTCACTTTTCCCCTTTTCCCCTTTTTCCCTTTTCCCCTTTTCCCACCTATTTCTTTTTGGAATATTCCTTATTCAGCGCCAACCCGATAATATTGCGCATAATCTGGTTGGTGCCTTCGTAGATCTGCAGGATCTTGGCGTCCCGCATCATCTTTTCCACCGGGTATTCCCGCATGTAGCCGTGGCCGCCCATGACCTGGACCGCGTCCACGGTCACGCCCATGGCCATATCCGTGGGGAAGAGCTTGGCCATGGCCGCCACCTTGGAATAATCCTTGGGCTTGGTGTCGATGTAGCGGGCCACCGCGTAAACCAGGGCCCGGGCCGCCTCGATCTTGGTGGCCATGTCCGCCAGGAGGTGTTGCACGGCCTGGAAGGAGAAGATGGGCGCGCCGAACTGCTGCCGCTCCTTGGCAAAGGCCGCGGCCTCGTCCAACGCTTCCTGAGCCAGGCCCACAGCCAGGGACCCCGCGCCGGGCCGGGCCAGATCCAGGGTCTTCATGGTGATGATGAATCCCAGGCCCTCTTTACCCAACAACCGCTCCTTCGGGATGCGGCAGTCTTCCAGGACCACCTCCCGGGTCACCGAGGCCCGGATGCCCATTTTCTGCTCTTTCTTGCCGAAGGAAATCCCGGGGTCGCTTTTCTCCACCATCAGGGCGCTGGCCCCCCGCACCCCTTTGCTCTTGTCGGTGAGGGCGATGACCGTGTAGAACTCCGCCTCCCCGGCGTTGGTGATCCACTGCTTGTTGCCGTTCAAGACGTAAAAATCGCCGTCTTTCACCGCGGTGGCGGCAATGGCGCCCGCGTCGCTGCCGGCCTGGGGTTCGGTGAGCGCGAACGCGGCCAGAGCTTCGCCCTTGGCTATGGCTGGCAGGTAGCGGCTTTTCTGGGCCTCAGTGCCGTACATCAGCAAGGGATAGGCCCCCAGGAAGCTGGCCGCATAGGTGGTGGCCACGCCCACGCAACCCATGGCCAGGGCCTCCAGGACCAGGCAGTTTTCCAGGGTGCCCAGCCCTAGCCCGCCGTATTCCTCGGGGATGATGGTGCCGCAGAGGTCCGCCTGGGCCAGGTCTTTGATGATCTCCGTGGGGAAGATCTCTTCTTCGTCCAGTTGGGCCCGGATGGGTTTGATGCGTTCCTGGGCGATCTCCCGGGCCAGGTCCTGGAGCATCCGCTGCTCTTCGGTGAGCAGGTAATCCACGGGAGATTACTCCGCGGCCTGGGGGATCACCAGCCTGCCCTTATAAAAACCGCAATGGGGGCAGGCGTGGTGGGGCAGGCGCAGTTCGTTGCACTTGGGGCAGTTGGAGAGCTGCGGCAGGGTGAGATGGTCGTGGGAGCGCCGCATCCCCTTCTTGGAAATGGATTTCTTGCGTTTCGGTAAAGGCATGATCCGACTCCTTAAGAAAACTTTTAACCACCAAGGCACCAAGACACCAAGAATCACAAAGAATGATTTTTTCCTTTGGCGCTGCAGCGCCAAAGGAAAATTATTTCTTGGTGTATCTTTGTGCCTTTGTGCCTTTGTGGTTATTCTTTTTTACAAGCGCATTTCTCCTGGTTGAGCACTGCGCCGCAGCGGGGGCAGAGGCCCTGGCATTCTTCGGTGCATAGGGGCTTCAGGGGCATCAGGAGGATGATCTGTTCCCGGAGGATGGCCCCCAGGTCCAGGAGCTCTCCGGAGTAATAGTCCACATCCAGGTCCGCGGCGGTTAATTCCTCGTCTTGGCTAGAGATTTGCTCCGGCCCGGGGGCCAGGAGCAGATCGAAGTCCCCCTCCACCGGCAGAACAAAATTCTCCAGGCAGCGGCTGCAGGCCAATTGCAAATGCCCCTGGAGATGCCCCCGCACCAGGATGTCCCGGCCGTGCTTTTCCAGGCGCACCTTGCCCTTGATCTGGGCGGTGGAGAACTCCAGGGCCGGGTCCTCCTCCTGCCATTGGGAGAACCAATCCGGCCCCAAATCGATGCTGCGCTCCAGGCCGCGTTCACTGATGGCCTTGATGGCGACCTGTAGGCTTTTGTCTTTCATGGGTGCTAATAAATGCTCACAAATCCAAAATAATTTAATATATATAAATCTTAACCAGTGTCAAGATAATCGGGGATTTTCGACCATCAAAAGAGGATTTGGCGCGCGGCCCGTTGCCATACCCCCAAAGGGAGTCTTTCCGCACCGGCAGAAAAAATTGTGCCACGCTATTGCAATTGATTATCAATAATGATAAAAGCCGATATCTTGAATTTCGTTAAATTCTCAAGGAGACGCCTGGCGCCCGGCTATTACCCATGATCGTTGCCCTCATCGGCCAGCCCAATTGCGGCAAGAGCACCATCTTTAATTATTTCAGCGGCTATAAAGCCATGGTCTCCAACTTCCCGGGGACCACGGTGAAGTACACCGTCAGCCAGGTGGTCTTCCAGGGGGAGGAGATCACCTGCGTGGACCTCCCCGGCGTTTATTCCCTGACCTCCACCGATCCCGCGGAACTGGAGTCCCGCAATTACCTCCTGGCCGGGGAAGCGGACGTCATCCTCAATGTCATCGACGCCTCCACCCTGGGCCGCAGCCTGGAACTCACCCTGGAGTTGATGAGCCTGGAGCGGCCCATGGTGGTGGCTTTGAACATGCTGGACGAAGCGGACCGCAAGGGCATCCGCATCGACGGGGACAAGCTCTCCCGGATGCTGGGGGTGCCGGTGGCGCCCACCATTGCCGCCACCGGCCGGGGCCTCACCGATCTCTTGGAAACCGCGGTCACCGTGGGCCACACCGGGGTACGGCCGGCGCAAATCATGTTCAGCCGGGACATCGAGGAAGAGATCGCGGAATTGAGCGACCGCCTGGACCGGGACCAGGCCCGGGAGTTGGGCCTGCCCTGGCGCTTTCTGGTGGTCAAGCTCCTGGAGGACGACCCCTACCTTTTGGAAGAGGTGGGACGCCGCCACCCGGGTTGTCTGGGCCTTATCCGCAATCACCAGAAAATCCTGGCGGAAAGCCACGGCCGTCCCCCGGAAATCGTCATTTCCTCGGAGCGCCACGCCCTGAGCGTCAATATTTTCGAGGCCGTGGCCAAGGTCACTCCCTCCCAAAAACCCACCTGGCGGGAGCGCCTGGACCGAATAGCCACCCACAAGTTTTGGGGCTACGTCCTGCTCCTGGCGGTTCTCACCCTCTTCTTCGAAGTGGTCTTCCGGCTGGGGCAAACCACGGAGAGCTTCCTGGTGGGCTACCTGGATGAGGCCCAGAAACTGGGGGCGCTCTGGCTGGGCAAAAAGACCCTGGCCTATCATCTCCTGGTGGACGGGTTGTTCATGGGCATCTTCGGGGGGGTGGCGGTGGTGCTCCCCTACCTGGTGCCCTTCCTGGCGGGGCTGGCCTTGCTGGAGGACAGCGGCTACCTCCCCCGGGTGGCCTTCTTGATGGACAACCTCATGCACCTGTTGGGCCTGCACGGCAAATCCATCATTCCCTTTATCTTGGGCTACGGCTGCAGCGTGCCCGCGGTCATGGCCACCCGCATCCTGGAGACCCCCCGGGACCGCCTGGTGGTGTCGCTGTTGGCGGTGCTCATCCCCTGCTCGGCCCGCTCGGTGATCATCTTCGCGTTGGTGGCTTACGCCCTGGGACCCTATTGGGCCCTGGGGGTCTATCTCTTCAATCTCCTGGTCATCGGCATCTTAGGAAGGGTGTCCACTCTACTCCTGCCAGAGATTTCCCCGGGTTTGCTCATGGAGATCCCCGAATACCGCCGGCCCACCTGGCACAACGTCTTACGCAAATCCTGGTTCAGTCTGAAGGACTTTATCGTGGTGGCCTGGCCCATTCTCATTGCCGGCAGCCTGGTGCTGAGCCTTCTGAAATACTACGGCTTTGAGGGCCTGGTCAACGCCGCTCTGGGTCCCTTGACCCGACTCCTGGGCCTGCCTCTGGAGGTGGGCACCACCCTGATCTTCGGCATCATGCGCAAGGAATTGTCCCTGATCATGCTCAACGAGGCCCTGGGCACCACCAACCTCACCGCGGTGCTGAGCATGTCCCAGCTCCTCACCTTCACCATCTTTGTGCTGTTCTACGTGCCCTGCGCCTCCACCATAGCCGCGCTCTCCCGGGAACTGGGCTGGAAGCAGGCGGGCCTGGCCGTGGTCATCTCCTTCGGCCTGGCCGTGGCCTTGGGAGTGCTGACCCGGAGCTTCGGGGCCTTGGTCTTTTAATAGTGTGGTGACAATGGAATTTCATTTTGATAACTTTAGACTAAAGCCTGAGATTAAATTAATATAACCTACCAAATTATTTTATCAAATTGAATACAGAGAGATATCGCGTACATATGTAAGAAATGAAGAACGATGATTAGGGATCGGAACAGCAAAAAGATACAAATATTGCTAACTGAATATAATGCTGCTCAATCATCAGCCGAGCACCACGATCGGCTCGTCTGGACCGTCAGCAGCATCCTATGGGCCGGCAGCCTGGCTTTGATGGGAATCATATTAAAAAATCTTATAGAAGAAAAATATGATTTAGCATCTTATTTTTTAATGTATCCTTGGCTTATTTTTCTCATTGATATTTTGGTTTTTTCAGATGGATTTTCGCAATATCAAAAATAAGAAATATAATCGTTGTAAAGAAATTGAAGGTATTCTCGGAATGAAACAACACATCTTGACTGAAAAAGGTTCGCAAAATATTTATTACATATTCATCACAGTGTTATTTTTTATAGCTTGGATTATGCTTATCTTTAGGTTTGTTAATTTTCTTGACTGTAATATCGCAACAATAAATACATAGTGGTTGCTTTAGCCCTCTCTATAAAAAGAGAGTGTATAATTAATAAACAGTAATGAACAATATCAGAAATCATTTTTTTGAAAAAAATTTATATGCTTGGGGGATAATTCATTTGCTTCTTTTGCCCCTATTATCATGTCCCGGAAATAATATGCAAAATTAGCGCAGTCTTTTCTCCCTCCCCCTTGAGGGGGGAAGGTCTGGGTGGTGGTGGCGTCTTTTTGACTGATTACAAGTACTTGACCAAAGTCGCCCCCCTCCCCCAACCCCCTCCCCCCGTGGGGAGGGGGGGTTAAGAGCCGATATTTTGTTAGTTATTCCTGGGACACAACACTATCCCCTCAAAACATAATGACTAAACAAGGAATATTCATGAAAGAAAAGAAATTCTTAGGCAAAATCCGGCAAGACCCCCTGGAGGCCCTGGCCAAGGGCCCCAAAGAGGTGATGGCCTCACTCTGGCAGGAATATCTCCAGGAGGTTCTGAACGCCTCCCAAAAAAGCAGGCGGTTCCAAACGGTACGGCGGCAGATCGAGGAGAAGGCTAATTTTCAGGAAATTTACCGGGATTGGAACCAGATGGACGTGGAGGCCCGGGCCGCGGCCTGGAAGGGCCTCATCGGCGCGGCCAAGGACGTCTTGTGGGCCGGTTGGGAAACCTGCGTGCGCTGCGGGGAATGCTGCGAACTCGGCAGCCCTACCCTGCTGGCCCCGGACCTGGCTCTCTTCCAGAAAGAAATTCTGACCTGGAACGAAGTCTACACTCTGCGGCCCGGGGAGCAGGTCACCAACCGGGAGGGCAAACCCGAAACCCTCCGGGAAGAGCGGCTGAAGATCAGGGAAGTCCCGGGCTCAACTCAGTGCTGGTTTTATCTGGCCGCCACCAACTCCTGCCGCATCTACGCTGACCGGCCCGAGCAGTGCCGCCGCCAGGAGTGCTGGGGTGAGGAAACCCCGCCCCCGGCCCCCGGGGAATTACTGAACCGGGAAGTCATCCTGGCCAGGGTGCCGGAGGTCTGGGACCTGGTGCAGGCCCATGAGGAACGCTGCCATCTGGGACGGGTGCTGCAAGCCCTAAAGACTCTAGAAACCGAGCCGGACACGGCCAGCGAGGCCCTGTTTGAGGCCCTCCATTTCGACCACTACTTGCGGCAGATGCTCCAGCAGGAGTGGGAGTTGAGCCCCGCGGCCACGGAATTCATCCTGGGCCGCCCCCTCACCCGGTTCCTGAAGGACCACGGCATCAACGCCGCCCTGACCCCGGAGGGGACTTTCCGGCTCACGCCCCGGTGTGAGTGAGTTCAAGGTTCAAGGTTCAAAGTTCAAAGTTAATGCGGTCCGTACCGGGCTCAACATCTTAAAGATAATCCTTGAAGACAAACTTCAATTCCTAATCTCTGACCTTGAACCTTGAACTTTGAACTTTGAACTATTCAACCCAGGAGCCCCCTATGATTGAAGAATTAATCATCGGCAACCGCAGCTTCCGGCGCTTTTACGAAAACGAGGCCGTGTCCCTGGAGACCCTGAAGTGGCTGGTGAACCTGGCCCGGCTCTCCGCGTCCGCGGCCAACCTCCAGCCTTTGAAATATTACCTGGCCAACGATCCCGCCAAAAACGCCGCCATCTTCTCCTGCCTGGCCTGGGCCGGTTATCTGAAAGATTGGCCCGGCCCTTCTGAGGGGGAACGGCCCGCGGCCTATATCGTCATCCTGGGAGATCAGGAGATCAGCCGGAACTTCGACTGCGACCACGGCATCGCCGCCCAAAGCATCCTCCTGGGGGCCCGGGAAAAGGGACTGGGGGGCTGCATGCTGGGCAGTATTCAACGGGACCGCTTGCGGGAACTTCTGGCAATCCCCCTCCATTTGGAGATACTCCTGGTCCTGGCCCTGGGTAAACCCAAGGAGAAGGTGGTCCTGGAGGAGGTCGCGGCCGGAGAAAGCATCAAATACTGGCGGGACGCACAAGGGGTGCACCACGTGCCCAAGCGGCGTCTCGAAGACATCACCATGGGTTGAGGAAGGGATTTCACCCCCCATGGCAGTGGCGCTAGATAATGGCCAGAACCTCTTTCCCGGACTCTTCCCCGGCTGCAGGAATGGTTTCAACCCCTAAAAAGTATAGAAGAATTTTTTCAGTTCCCCTGTTCTAAAAGGGACTTAGGGGGAATATCAAGTGGTTATTTAATCCCCCCTGCCCTCTTTCGAAAAGGGGGATAATTCCTCTTTCCCTCCCGGCATTCTCAATCGATCTTGTCTTGTGAGACAAGACAGATTCTTATTAGCCAAGAGTCATTCTCATTTCATGGGACAATATCCTGTTCCATTCCCCCTGCAAAATTTGTCTCTCTCCCCTACCCTATCTGTATCCATTTAATATCTCTTACCAAATAGACTTCTAAAAAAAATTATCTTTCCTGCCTCCCTGGGCACGCAACCGGCATATACAGGTTGCGGCGGATGGAGCATAACCCTTTCCCAAAGAGAGAGTCGAGACTATGCCCTTAACAAAACTGCTTTTATACACCCCTCCGGCCCATCTTGCCAGTTGCCGCTTGGAGGAGGTGGTAGCCGCAGTAATCCCGGAGCTGATAACCAGGAAGGTGCATAGCGCGGCTGCCTTGGCGCAAGTCTTGGGCAGCCCCCATGAGGGTCTGGAGGTGGCCCTCCTTTTGGCCACCAGCCGGGAAAGATTGGGAGAACTGCAGGCTTTCGGACAGATGCTGGAAAGTTTACGGGTCATCCTGATTCTGCCGGACGGGGATCCCCAAAGCATTGCCCAGGCCCATAGCTTGCGGCCCCGTTATTTAAGCAATATCCAAAGCAACTTCCAGGATGTGGCCGCGGTCTTAAGGAAGATATTGGGGTATGCCCCGGAGATACCCCCAGCTATCTGTGCACGCCCTACCCCAACAAAGGGGATGTAAACAAGAAAAGGTTGCGGTCTAAAGGTGGCCCCAAGGAAAAAAAGTATCTTGCTGCGATATTAAATGGAATATCAATATGTTAATCACACTAACTATATTGATTAAAAATAAACGGAAACTTAATCTTTGCTTAACAAACCTTTGCTAACAATGGACGGCACAGCCCTGATTTTGGCCCGAGAGACTAATTTCATGAGACTATTCCAACTGTTAAGCATGGGAGAGACTAAATTCTCCCCGCTGCTGCCCGGGGATCGGCAACCCGGAGGGGTTAAGCATGGCCAATAATGGTGGCCTGAGAAACATCCTGGCCAAGGTCTTTAGAGGGAACGGGGGGCATTGGCTGCGGCAGACTGGAGTGCCTCGTCTCCAGGAGCTGAGTGGAGAATTGCAGCGGCTGAATGCCGCCACTGAAGAGGAATTTTTATTGATTGGCGGCTACTTACAAGATTTTGCCGGCAGGGCCAAAGAGATTTCGGAGGGTTCGGAGGCCACAGCCAGGATGATCGGCGGAGTGGAGCTGAATCAGGCCATTGCCCAGTTGGGACATATTTCCCAGCATACCCAGCTGTTGGAAAGCGAATGCGAACGGGGAACGGACATCCTCACCGATATTCTCGGGACCCTGGACCTGGTGCAAACCTCCATTACCGGATTCACCAAAATAGTAAAGACCTTGGCGGTCTTGGGCACTTTTATCCGGGTGGAAAGCGCGCGTTTGCATAGTATGGACACGGATTTCTCCACCCTGGCCACGGAGATTAATCAGCTCGGCCAGGATATAGAAGAAAAATACAAGAATATTTATGCAAAATCACACTCCCTTTCGTCAGAGATAAATTCCAGCTTGGCAAATGTGTTAAACATCAAGGCCATCCAAAAAAACCAATTACACCTGGTTATTGATAAGACGATGGTCAGTCTTGAGTCTTTGACTGCGAAACATACTCTGTCCTCAACAACTATCACCGATATAGTTAGTAATTATCAAAATATATCAAAGAATATATCGGATATTATCATATCGTTACAGTTTCATGACATCACCAGACAGCAAATTGAGCATGTGGAAAGCGCCTTACAAAATATATTGCCCTTGTTGCAAGAAAAATCCAGGCAAAACGGGGAAGCGCGAGGGGCCCTAATGCTGGCCAAGGATATTTGCCAGATTCAAGAGGCCCAACTGAGCATTGCCCGGGACAAACTGACCCAGGCGGTGGGCTCCATCATCGGGGATTTAAAAAGCATCGCCCGGGACATCAGGGCCATCTCCCAACAGGTCCAGGAATTGGTGGGCGGCGCCAGCCGTGAGGGGGGCTCATTTCTGGCGGAGATGGAGGAGTATCTGGCCGCGGTGGCCGCGGGCCTGCATCACTATGGCGCGGCCCGGCAAGATTTGGCGGGGTTGATGGCCGCGGTGGTGCCGGCCGTCGCTGATATGGCTGCATTCTTACTGGATATCGAAAGGATAGAAATCGCCATTGAGCGCATCGCCCTCAATGCCTGCATTAAGGCCGCGCATCTGGGAGGGGAAGGAGACGTTTTGGGGGTGTTGGCGGAAGCCACCCAAAATCTGGTGGGGGAAACCCGGCAACAGACCCAGGCGGTGGCCGCGAGTCTTAAGTCCATCAAAGCCGCGGCCCACCAGTTAGCCGCGGGTCCGGACGCGGTGGTGGACCAGCCGGAGGTGGATGTGGCCGCCTTAGTCACCAATCTGGGAGAAGTGTTAAAGACCCTGGACCGCGTCAACGAGAACGCCATCTCCAGTCTAACCCGGGTGGACCAGAAGGGGAAAAGCCTCTCCGCCGAAATCCTTGAGGCCAGCGGCGCCATCACGGTGCACGAATACGCCGGGGCCACCCTCAGCCAGGTCATGGCGGGCATCATGGAATTGTCCAGGCAATTTGAAGGACATCTTCCGGAGGAGAACCGGTTGACGGCATTGGGCCAGGAGGAACTGGTAAGTCTGAAGGCCCAATATACCATGCGGGATGAACGCCTGGCCCATGATCAAGCCTTGACTTCTTCTCCCACCCCGGTGGCTAAGGCAATGTTGCCGGTGGAGCATAAAGATTTAACCACCGTGGCTGCCAATGAAAAAGTCGATGACGACAATCTTGGTGATAATGTGGAGCTTTTTTAAAATTGAGGTTGATCTTATGGATATGAAGAAGAAAGTAGCAAGCAAAACTGAGGTTGTAACATTTTCCGGAGACCTGACGATAGAAAATGCCCAAGAACTGCAGAAGATATTACTTGCCGCCATGGATAATGCCGCGGAGCTATTGTTAACCTTTGAAAATGTCACGGCCACCGATCTCACTTTTGTGCAGTTGCTCTGTTCGGCACACCGCACCGCGGTGAGAAGCGACAAGATTATGAAATTGGCCAGCCCCCGGCCGGAAGTCCTGATGGCCGCGGTCCGGGAGACGGGATTTATCCGGGAAAAGGGTTGTATTCTCGACACCCAGGCAAGCTGCATCTGGAAGGAAGGGTGGCAGTAATGGGAAAAGTCATCATGACCGTGGACGATTCGGCCAGTGTGCGGCAAATGGTGAGCTTCACTCTCCAGGCCGCGGGCTATGAGGTGATTACCGCGGTGGACGGCCGGGATGCCCTGGGAAAGCTGAACGGGCAGCCGGTGCACCTGGTAATCACCGATCTGAATATGCCGAATTTGGACGGCATCGGTTTGATCCGGCAGTTGCGGGCTGATGCCAGGTGCAAGTTCATCCCCATCATCATGCTCACCACCGAATCCCAGGTGGAGAAAAAACAGGAAGGCAAGGCCGCGGGGGCCACCGGTTGGATTGTCAAGCCCTTCCAACCGGAGCAACTGGTGGCGGTGGTCAAAAAGGTTTTGGGATGAAAGACAAAAACCGGGAAGCCTATAAGGAAGAGGCCTATGAGCTCCTGGCGGAGCTGGAAGAGTCCCTGTTAGCCCTGGAGGCTTCTCCGGAAGATGAGGAACTGATCGGCCGGGTCTTCCGGGCCATGCATACCATCAAGGGCTCCGGGGCCATGTTCGGCTTTGAGGACATCGCCTCTTTCACCCACGAGGTGGAAACCGTCTTTGACCTGGTCAGGGATGGCCAGGTGCGGGTGACCAAGGACCTGGTGGACTTAAGCCTGGCGGCCCGGGATGAGATCCGGGCCATGCTGGAGGGGGACGAACCGGAGGATGTGCACCAAAGGCCGGGGATTATCGCCGGCTTCCGGGGGTTGATCCCCGGGGCTGCCGGGGAAGCCGGCTCCGGCCCGGCCCCGGCCCCTCCCGGAGAGGAAGATTCCTGGGCAGGGGCGCCGGCCACCTATAGAATCCGCTTTCGACCTGCCGCCGATATCTTCCTCAGCGGCGCCAATCCCTGCCATCTGCTTAACGAATTACGGCAGCTGGGGGATTTTAACGTGGTGGCCCAGACCGAGGCCATCCCCTTCTTAGCAGATATCAACCCGGAGCGGTGCTACACCTCCTGGGACTTATTTCTCACCACCTCCCGGGGCTTTGATGCCATTGCCGATGTCTTCATCTTTGTGGCTGACGACAGCGAGCTGGATATTCAGATGATCGATGACGGAACGGCAGACCGGGGGGACTATAAAAAGCTGGGGGAAATCCTGGTGGCCCGGGGGGACCTGGATGAAGACAGCTTAACCCGGCTGTTGGCCCAACGCCAGTTGATCGGCGAGGCCTTGATCTCCACCGGTCTGGTGAGCGGCGATAAGGTGGAATCGGCCTTGGTGGAGCAACGCCATGTGCGGGCCGCGCAAAAGAAGCGGCAGGAGAACGAGGGCGCGGCCAGCATCCGGGTGCCTTCCGCCAAGCTGGACAAGTTGGTGGACCTGGTGGGGGAATTGGTCACCGTGCAGGCCCGTCTCAGCCAGACGGCCATCAATTTCCAGGACTCCCAGTTGACGGCCATCGCCGAAGAAGTGGAGAGGCTGACCGGGGACTTGCGGGACAATGCCCTGAATATGCGCATGCTGCCCATCGGCACCATCTTCAGCAAATTCCAGCGTCTGGTCCGGGATCTCTCCGGGGAGCTGGGAAGGCAGGTGGGTTTGATCACCGCGGGCGCGGAAACGGAACTGGATAAGACCGTACTGGAACGGTTGAACGATCCCCTGGTGCATCTCCTGCGCAATAGTCTGGATCACGGTATTGAGTCCCCGGAGGTCCGGGTCCAGCTAGGGAAGCCCGCCAGGGGCAAGATTAGCTTAACGGCCAGCCATGCCGGGGCCCAGGTGATCATCCGGGTGCAGGACGATGGCCGCGGCCTGGACCAGGAAGCCATCAGGGCCAAGGCGGTGCAACTGGGTTGGCTGGCGCCGGAGGTGGAAATCTCGGACAAAGAGCTCTTCAGCTTTATTATGTCCCCCGGCTTTTCAACGGCCAGGGAGGTAACCAGCGTCTCCGGCCGGGGGGTGGGCATGGATGTGGTGAAAAAGGCCATTGAGGCCCTGCAGGGGTCCATCGAGATCGACAGCCAGAAGGGGGTGGGCACCAGCATCACCATTAAGCTGCCCCTGACCCTGGCCATTATCGAAGGTCTGCTGGTGACCATCGAGGAGGATTATTTTGTGGTGCCCCTCTCGGTGGTGACGGAATGCGTGGAACTGACCCGGGAGGACGTGGCCCGGGCCCATGGGCACAAGATGGCCAGGGTCCGGGATGAGATCGTGCCCTACGTCCACCTGCGGGAGCGCTTTGCCATGGAGGGGCTACCCCCCGCCATTGAACAGATCGTCATTACGGAAATGAACGGCAGCAAGGTGGGCCTGGTGGTGGATCAGGTCATCGGTGAACAGCAGACGGTGATCAAATCTCTGGGCCGGGTCTACCGCCATGTGGCTGGCATCTCCGGGGCCACGCTGCTGGGGGACGGCACGGTGGCCCTCATCCTGGATGCGGCCCAACTGGTACAGGGCCAGGCCGGGGAACTGCTTAATTGACGGGGGCGATATGGCCTTCACCTATTTTTTCCGGGACCAGCACACCCTGGACCTGACGGTGCGGCATCTGGCCCCCGAGGTCATGGGCCGCAGCCGCATCCACGTTTGGGATGCGGGCTGCGCCATGGGACCGGAACCCTTTACCCTGGCCATTTTCTTCGCGGAAAATTTGGGGAAATTTGCCTTCAAAAACCTCTATATCCAGGCCACCGACATCGATGAATCCAATCGCTTCGGAGAGATCATCGCCGGGGGGGAATATCCCACCGAAGAGCTGGAAAGGATACCCCGGGAGATCTTCCAGAAATATTTCCGCCCCGGGGGGAGACCGGGATACTTCCGGATCATTGAGGAGATTAAAAACAGCGTGGTTTATAAGCGCCACAATCTTCTCTCCCTGGAGCCTGTGGGTCACAACTTCAGCCTGGTTCTCTGTAAAAATGTGCTGCTGCATTTCCAGCCTGAGGAGCGGGTGGCAGTGATCCGCATGTTTCACCAGGCCCTGGCCCCGGGCGGTTTCTTTGCCACCGAGCAGACCCAGAAAATGCCCCCGGAGATGGCCCCCCTTTTCCGGCAAGTGGTGGGCGACGCCCAGTTATTTAGGAAGGTCGATGGTGGTCCATGAAGATCGTACCCCTGAAGGATGATCACCTTTATTCCTGTTACGCCTATCTCCTCCTGGGGGACTGGAACCGCCTGGAGGATGTCAATACCCTGGTGGATGTGGGGGCCAACGGCTCCATTATTGAAAAGATTGCCAAGATCAATACCGGGGTGGGAAAAAACCCGGTGGCCCAGGTGATCCTGACCCACGGACATTTCGACCATGCCGGCGGCTTGCCGGCCGTTAAGAACTGGTATCAGCCCCGGATTTTCGCTTATGCCCACACCAACGGCGGCTCCGAGAAGCTGCAAGATGGGCAGATCCTCAAGGCAGGGGACCGGGAGTTGGAAGTCATCCATATGCCGGTGCACTCAGAGGATTCCATCTGTCTTTATTGCGCCTCGGAAGGCTTGTTGTTTTCCGGGGACACCCCTTTAAGAATACTGAACCCGGGCGGCACTTATCCCGCCTCCTTTTTAACTGCCCTAACGAGATTGGTCGAATTGAAGATCAACAGGATTTATTCGGGGCATGACGGGATCATAGAAAATGCGGCAACCATAATAAAACATACGCTACAAAATGTTCAATGTAGTAAAGTGATATAACAATAGAACAAAAAATAATAGAAAAGTCATTTAATTAATTATTATTATTTTAATATAAGATTTTATACAGTGATTAGAAATAATTACTTTAATATGGCGCCAGACATTTAACATATATCGAGACTAATCATTTTAAAATGATTAAACAAGGAGGATATGATGTTTAAGAACATGAAGATCGGTTGGAGGTTAGGATTGGGGTTCACGGTGTTGATGGTGATGATGCTCCTTTTGGGAGTGTTGGCGATCACGCGTTTGGCCTCCTTGGATGCCGGGCTGGAGGTGATCATTAAAGATCGCTGGCCCAAAACCGTGGCGGCCAACGACATGACCGCCAATATCAATGAAATCGCCCGCAGCCTCCGCAACGCCATCCTCCTGGACCACCCCGACGGCGTCAAGGAAGAATTGAAAAGGGTGAGTGACGCCGGAGAGGCTATTAACCAGAAGTTGGACGAACTGGGCAAGACCATCCATGCAGACGCGGGCAAAGCCAGGCTCAAGAACCTCATCGCGGCCCGGGCCGCGTATGGACAGGCGCAGCAGGAGATCGTCCGATTGATCGTGGCCGGCAAGAAAGAAGAGGCCAAGCAGGGTCTCTTTAGCAAACTGCGGCCCGTGCAAGGCAAATATTTTCAGGAAGTCGGCGAGTTAATCAAGTTTCAGGCCAATTTGGTGGAAAAGGCCGGCCAGGAAGCGGATGCCACCTACCAAAGCGCCCGGACCACGGTCATCATCCTGTTGTTGGCGGCCCTGGCCCTGGTCGCGTTGATCACCTTCCTGGTCACCCGCAGCATCACCAGGCCCCTCAATGCGGCCGTAAGCCTGAATCAAAGACTGGCCGCGGGCGACTTGAACCTGGACATCGAGGTCAATCGCAGTGATGAAGCGGGTCTGCTGCTGGCCGCCATGAAAGACATGGTGGCCAAGCTCAAAGGCATTAGGGAGGATATCGCCATGTTGACCGCCGCGGCCATGGAAGGCAAATTAGCGGTCCGGGCGGATGCCGACAAGCAGCCGGGGGATTTCCGGAAGATCGTGGAGGGGATCAACGGCACCCTGGACGCGGTGATCGGGCCCTTGAACGTCTCCGCGGAATATGTGGACCGGATCAGCAAAGGCGACATCCCCGCCAAGATTACCGATGAATATCAGGGTGATTTCAACGAAATCAAAAACAATCTCAATAATTGTATCGACAACATCACCGCGCTGGTGGCCGCTGTCAACACCCTGGCCCAGGCCGCAGTGGCCGGCAAATTGCTGACCCGGGCGGACGCGGAGCGGCATCAGGGGGACTTTCGCAAGATTATTGCCGGGGTCAACCACACCATCGATGCCGTGGTGGGCCACCTGGATTCCATGCCCGCTCCCGCGCTCATCGTCGACCGGGAATTTAATTTACAATATATCAACAGCATTGGCGCCACCCTCACCGGCCTCTCTCAGGAAGCCCTCATCGGCAGCAAATGTTTCGAACATTTTAAGACGCCCCACTGCCGCACCGACCAATGCGCCACCGGGCAATGCATGCAGCGGGGCCAGGAGACCACGGCCGAGACGGATGCCCACCCCCAGGGGCAGCACTTCGATATTTCTTATACCGGCGTGCCGGTCAAGGATCAGGAAGGCAACATTATCGGCGCCCTGGAAGTGATTACCGACCTGACGGCCGTCAAAAAGGCGGCCCGCCTGGCTCAAAAGCAGGCGGAGTACCAGGCGGAAGAGGTGGATAAGCTGGTGGTCAATCTGGGCAAGGTGGCCGCGGGCGATTTGAATATCAATACCACCACCGCAGTCACGGATGAAGACACTCAGGCCGTGGGGGAAAACTTCCGGAAGATCAACGCGGGCTTGGCCGGCACGGTGCAAGCCATCAGCAACCTGGTCCAGGACGCGGATCAATTGGCCCAAGCCGCAACGGCAGGCAAGCTGGCCACCCGGGTCGACGCCAGCCAGCATGGGGGCGACTACGGCAAGATCATCGACGGGGTCAACCGCACCCTGGACGCGGTCATCGGCCCCCTGAACGTCTCCGCCGAATACGTGGACCGGATCAGCAAAGGCGACATCCCCGCCAAGATCACCGATGAGTACCAGGGTGATTTCAACGAAATCAAGAACAACCTGAACAATTGCATCGATAACGTCAACGCCTTGATTGCGGATGCCTACATGCTGGCCCAGGCCGCGGCGGCAGGCAATTTGGGAATGCGGGCGGACGCGGCCAGGCACCAGGGCGATTTTCGCAAAATCATCGAAGGGGTCAACCACACCATCGATGCCATCGTCGGCCACCTGGATTCCATGCCGGCCCCGGCCTTGATCGTCGACCGGGAATTCACCATCAAATATATCAACAGCATCGGCGCCAGTCTCACCGGCCTCTCCGCCGCCGCCCTCCTCGGCACCAAATGCTACGATCACTTTAAGACCCCCCATTGCCGCACCGACAAATGCGCCACCGGGCAGTGCATGCAGCGGGGCCAGGAGACGACCGCGGAGACGGATGCCCACCCCCAGGGGCAGCACTTCGATATCTCCTATACCGGCGTGCCGGTCAAGGATCTGGAGGGCAAGATCATCGGCGCCCTGGAAGTGATCACCGACCTGACGGCCGTCAAAAAGGCGGCCCGGCTGGCCCAAAAACAGGCGGACTACCAGGGGGCAGAGGTGGACAAGCTGGTGGTCAATCTGGGCAAGGTGGCCGTGGGCGACCTGAACATCAATGCCACCACCGGGGCCACGGATGAGGACACCCGGGCCGTGGGTGAAAATTTCCAAAAGATCAACGGCGGATTGGCCGGCACGGTGAAGGCCATCAGCAACCTGGTCCAGGACGCGGACCGGCTGGCCCAGGCCGCGTTGGAAGGCAAGCTGGCCACCAGGGTGGACGCCAGCCAGCATGGGGGCGACTACGGCAAGATCATCGACGGGGTCAACCGCACCCTGGACGCGGTCATCGGGCCCCTGAACGTCTCCGCGGAATACGTGGAGCGGATCAGCAAGGGTGACATACCCCCCCCCATCACCGACGAATACCGGGGGGATTTCAATGAAATCAAGAACAACCTCAATGTGCTCATCCAGGCCATGAATCAAGTAACCCAGGTGGCGGCGGAATTGGCCGACGGCAATCTGACCGTGAAAGTGGCGGAGCGTTCCGGGCAGGATCAATTGATGCAGGCCCTGGCCAGGATGGTTGCCCGGCTTTCCGAGGTGGTGGGCAATATTCAGGGGGCAGCCCATCAAGTCACCTCCGGCAGCCAGGAAATGAGCTCCAGCTCCCAGCAGCTCTCCCAGGGGGCCACCGAGCAATCGGCTTCCGTGGAGGAGGTCTCCTCGTCCATGGAAGAGATGGCCGCCAACATCAAGCAGAACTCCGACAATGCCCAGCAAACCGAGAAGATCGCGCTCAAGGCCGCGGACGACGCCAAAGAGGGAGGCAACGCGGTCATGGAAACGGTCAGCGCCATGAAGGAGATTGCCGGCAAGATCTCCATCATTGAAGAGATCGCCCGGCAGACCAATCTCCTGGCCTTGAACGCGGCCATTGAGGCGGCCCGGGCCGGGGAGCACGGCAAGGGCTTTGCGGTGGTGGCCTCCGAGGTGCGCAAACTGGCGGAACGCAGCCAGACCGCGGCCGGGGAGATCAACAAACTCTCGGCCTCCAGCGTGGAAGTGGCGGAGAAGGCCGGGGAAATGCTGGGGCGCATCGTCCCCGATATCCAAAAGACCGCGGACCTGGTGCAGGAAATCAATGCCGCCAGCAACGAACAGAGATCCGGGGCGAATCAGATCAACAAGGCCATCCAGCAGTTAGACCAGGTCATTCAACAGAATGCCGCGGCCTCCGAAGAGATGGCCTCCATCTCCGAGGTCCTGCTGGGCCAGGCCGAACAGCTCCAGAACACCATCGGCTTCTTCAAGTTCGACGGCAACGGCGGCGCCGCGTTCAGACAGCTGGCCCCGGCCGGCGCCCTCCAGAAGAAAGCGGTTCACCCCCTGGAACCGGAGACCTCCCTGCCCAAGGCGGCCAAAAAGCCGGAGAGAGGCAAAAAGCTGAAGGCCCTCACCCACCCGGAGGAGGACTCCAAGGCTGCCGGGAAGGTCACCGGTATCGCCTTGGACCTGCTGGCCAAGGACGGCAAGGGTAATGGGGAAGAAGTGGAATTCGAGAGATATTAGGAGGAAAGACTCATGAGCGCCTCTTCGCTGGCGGAAACCGGACAATACTTGACCTTCAAGCTGGATGAAGAAGTCTTTGCCCTGGATATCTCCAAGGTCAGGGAAGTGCTGGATTTTACCAAGATCACCAAGGTCCCCCAGACTCCTGATTTCATGCTGGGGGTGATCAACCTCCGGGGCAGCGTCATGCCGGTGGTGGATATGCGTCTGAAATTCGGGTTGAGCAAAACCGAAACCACGGTGAACACCTGCATCATCATCGTGGAGATCGACCTGGACGGCGAGGTCGCCATGCTGGGGGCCCTGGTGGATTCGGTGCAGGAGGTGATGGAACTGGACCCCGACCAGATTGAGCCCCCGCCTCGCATCGGCACCCGCTTGAATACCAAGTTCATCAAGGGCATGGGCAAACAAGGGGAAGGTTTTCTGATCATCATTGATATCGACAAGGTCTTCTCCGCGGATGAACTGATCATGGCCCAGGAGATGGGCGGGGAGCAACTGCCCCTGGCGGAAACCGGATGACAGGGAGCAAGCTGCCCAGTCTGGCAACCTCTTTAATCCTGGAGAACAGCCGTCCCCGGACCCCGGGGCCAGTGGCTGTTCTCCAGGCAGTTGGCCTCTTGCCCGCGTCACCTGAGAACACCGGCATCTTCCCTGGAGTGGTGGTTGCTGCCGGGAAAGACAGATGGGGAAGGCGGGGGCGCGTTTTGGGTATTTAAGGAACGGGAAATCCCTAAAGAGGAATCGAGTTCTTCAATGTCCCACCCAGCCCTGCTAGACCCCACGGCCAAAAATCTGCATAACGCGGTGATGTCCGCCGGGGACTTCAGCCGTTTAAGCGGCTTGATCAACAGCATTTGCGGCATCAAACTCTCTCCCGCCAAAAAGACCATGCTGGAGGGAAGGTTGCGCAAGCGGCTGCGTTTTTTGGGGCTGGACAACTTCGCCGACTACTGCCAATACCTTTTCCATCAGGGGGGGCTGGATGACGAATGCGTCCATATGGTGGACGTGGTGACCACCAACAAGACCGATTTTTTCCGGGAGCCCCAACACTTTCACTTTCTGACCCAAAAAGCGCTGCCGGAATTGACCCAAAGGTTGCGCCTGGGCCGCCGGGAAAACAAGTTGGGGATTTGGAGCGCGGGTTGTGCCACCGGCGAGGAACCTTACACCCTGGCCATGTTTTTGAGCGAGTTCTCCTGGACTCACCCGGAGCTGCATTTTTCCATTTTGGCCACGGATATTTCCTCCCGGGCTTTGGACCAGGCCCGCCGCGCCGTCTATGCCCACGAAAGCATAGAGCCGGTGCCCCTGCCCTGGCGGAAAAAATACCTCCTGCGCAGCAAGGATAAAAACAGGGGCCTGGTGTGCATGGCCCCGGAGATCCGGGAACTGGTGACCTTCCGCCGCCTCAATCTGATGGAGGAGCATTACGGCCTCCGCGAGGCCCAGGCGGTCATTTTCTGCCGCAATGTGCTGATTTATTTTGAAAGAGCCACGCAACTGGCGGTGCTTGAGCGTCTCTGTCGCCATTTGCTCCCGGGGGGCTATCTGTTCATCGGCCATTCGGAAACCCTCCACAGCCTGGACTTGCCCCTGGTGCAGAGCGCTCCCACCATCTACCGGAGAATCTGATGCACCCGCTACATACAGATCTGCCCATCATTTATCTTAAACCCGGAGAATTATATCTGGGGGAGCGGCCCGCAGTGGTGACCACCACCCTGGGCTCCTGCTTATCTTTGATCTTCTTCAACCAGGACCAGCGGCTGGGGGCCATCTGTCACGCCCTTCTCCCCATCGATGAGCATCAGGAAAAGAGCTTCAGGTTTGTGGACCGGGCCTTTAGCTGGATGTTGGCGCAATTTCAGGCCCGGGATATTTCCCCCAAACAGATCCAGGTTAAGCTTTTTGGCGGCGCGGATGTCTTGGACATGGCCGGGGGAGACTGCAGTCCTCTAACCGTGGGGCAGCGCAATATCCGCCAGGCTTTGGAATTGGTTAAAGCGCATGGGCTCCGGGTGCAGGTCTCCTGCCTGGGCGGCAACCGGGGCAGAAAAATCTTTTTCTTTACCCATATGGGGGTGGTGCTCCTGAAAAAGTTGGGCCAGGCGCATCCCCCAGTCACTAGACATTGAGAAGCTTAATCACCATTCCCCCTGACGCTGGTCCGGCCACCCCGGGGGTGACCCCTGCCCATGGACCAACGTCAAGGCTGCCGGCAGATAGGCATGGATCGAAGGATCAAAGTACTCGTCGTTGATGACTCGGCCCTGGTGAGACAGACCTTGACCGAGATCTTCGCCGCCGCCCCGGACCTGGAGGTGATGGACACCGCGTCCGATCCCTTTATGGCCGCGGAGAAACTGCGCCGGGACATCCCCGACGTCATCACCCTGGATATTGAGATGCCCCGCATGGACGGTCTGACTTTTCTGCAGAAACTGATGAGCCAGCATCCCCTGCCGGTGGTGATCTGCTCCAGCCTGGCGGCAAACAAATCGGAAACCGCGCTGAAGGCCCTGGAATACGGGGCGGTGGAAATTATCACCAAGCCCCGCCTCGGCACCAAGAAGTTCCTGGAGGAATCCAGGGTGCGCATCTGTGATGCGGTCCGGGCCGCAGCCATGGCCAAGGTTAGACGTATCCCCGAATCAAGAAAGATAGAGCCCAAACTGACCGCGGACGCCGTCCTGGGCAGACCGGCCCTGAAGGCGATGATCCAAACCACCGAAAAAGTGGTGGTCGTGGGCGCGTCCACCGGCGGCACCGAAGCTATCCGCAATTTTTTGGAAGCATTTCCCCCGGATGCCCCGGGCATCGTCATCGTCCAGCATATGCCGGAGCATTTCACCGCCGCGTTCGCCAAAAGGCTGGACGGACTCTGCCGCCTCTCCGTCAAGGAAGCGGAAGACAACGATACGGTTATCCGGGGCCGGGCCCTCATTGCCCCGGGCAATCAGCATCTGCTCCTGAAGCGCAGCGGCGCGCGCTACTATGTGGAGGTCAAAGACGGTCCCCTGGTCTGCCGCCATCGGCCGTCAGTGGATGTCTTGTTCCGCTCCGCCGCCCGTTATGCCGGGAAAAATGCGGTGGGGGTGATTATGACCGGCATGGGGGATGACGGCGCCAAGGGCATGATGGAGATGAAAGACGCGGGCGCCAAGACCATTGCCCAGGACGAAAAATCCTGCGTGGTCTTTGGCATGCCCCTGGAGGCCATTAAAAAAGGGGGAGTGGATAAGGTTATGCCCCTGGAGGAAATTGCCCGGGAAGTAATGGTTAGCTGCAACCATTATATCGTTAAACAACAATAAGTTATGTGAAATGGCTCTCCCTCGGGGGCGCAGGTCACGAGGGAAGGGCCGGCTTGGCCCTGGAGGTGCCCCAGGCCCTGGAGGCCCTGGGAAAGCCCGGTTCTATTTGGGCGTCCCCACCGCCCGGACAAAGATGGGGTTGGAGTAAAACCAGAGGTCGGCCAGGGCGGCCGCCGCGGTGTTTTTGCCCAGGGGATCGGCCAGAGGGTCGAGATTGGCGTTGCTGCGGTCCAACTGGCCGTGGGCCAGGGACTGGTTGGTGCCCCGCAGGCGGAAATACATATCCCTGTCCACTTTCACGGGGTAATGGATAACCTGCCATTGGCCATCCACTTGCCAGTCAGCGCTGGTGAACCGGGCGATGACCTTGGCGTCGCTACGGATCTGGGAATAGGCCGGGTTGGGAGTAGTCCCATCCGTCAAGGTGGGGGCAATCCGGCCGAAGACGGAACCCGCGATCAGGTCCACATGGTCCACCCCGGGCGTCACCCCGCCATTACGGTAATGGGGAGCCTTGAACCTGATGTCGATCTTGACCTCTTGGCCAACCCGGGCCTGCAGGGTTTCCCCCATGGAGGCGGCGGCCTCCCCAGCCGTGAGTGAAAACTCCAGGGCGCCAATCAGTCCGCCCAGGACGCAATAGGAGTTGCCCCTCCTGAGGGCGTTGGCGATCTCCTGGGGTGAGAACCTGCCGTCCCGGTTTTGGTCCGTGACGTAGGTCCAGTTCTTGAAGTATTCTCCTGGCCAGAAATCGTTGTCGGTTTGGTGAAAGTCGCTATTGGCGAACAACCACCAGCGGCGGCCTTCGGACAGCAGGGCGTCCCACAGACCGCCTACCCTGGCGGTGTAAATGCCGGCTCCCCCGTAAGTTTGTTTGCCATCGGTGATATTCTGGCTAGGGTCAGGGTGGCCGTAATCCCCGCGGTTGGCGGCCTTCTGGTGGCCGGGGATGCTCTCAAAGCCAAAGGCCACATCCGGGGCGGCGTTGTTGAAATCCCGAAAGTCACTGATTTTATAGCGGCTTTTCCGCTCCGGATGGGCGATTATGGCCCAGCTTCGCTTGCCGTAATGCCGTTGCAGCCACCTCAAGGCCTGGAGGGCCTTGGCGTGATTATTTTCCAGGTTTTTGGCAACGCCGCTGTGGGCAGGGTCCTCAAAGTTGAAGGGCGCGTCCTTGCCGCCGCTGGTATCTTGGTCATCGGCGTCAAAGAGATACTCGAACTGGGCCATGGGCAGGCGGGTATCAGGGGTGGTGGATATCTCAATGATGCCCACGCTGCAGTGCTCATGTCCGGGCACATTCCACTCCAACCCCTGGATAATAGTCTTGCCCGGATATTGTTGCTGCAGAAGGTCCAGCACCGGGTAGGAGTATTGCAGAAGCGACTGCCAGCGCCACATCTTTTGGTGGCCGCGGCTGGATCCGGCAGGATCCCCCAAAAAGGCGACCGGAGGGGTCAGGGTGTCGAAATATTGCAGATGCGCGTTCCTGGGGTAAGCGCCGCCGTGCTCCGAGTTGGCCCACCAATCCAGACCGCCGCGGTTGGCCTGGGTAAAGACATCCTTCATAGAGTGGGAGCCGTCAGTCAGGGTGGTATGCTGATGAAAATCCCCGGCCAGCCACTTCCCCGGGGGTTTTGCCCCCTGCCCTTCACCAGCCGGCCCGCAGCACGCCAGTGCCAGGAGCAAGGCCAGCAAAGCGATTAAAACAGATGGCTTTGAGTTCTTTTTAAGTTTCCCTACCATCTTGTCTGCTCCTAAACCCCGGCTTCCATTAAACCCCTCTCCCCGGGGTTCGCCCCCCATTTACGCCCCCCCCCGGCACTGCAGCAGCCGGGTCCAGACCTTGTCCCGGCCTTCATGGGTCACGGCCGAGAACCACAAGAACTCCTCCCACTTCACCCCCAAAGAAGCCAGGGCCACCACAATATTTTTGAGTTGTTTGGCGCGCTCCCCCTGCTTCAGTTTGTCCACCTTGGTGAGTACCGGAATTACCGGGAGCCCATGTTCCCGAAAAAACTCCCAGAGGAATAATTCTTCCGGGCCCGGCACCCGGCGGCCGTCCTGGAGAAGGACCACGGCCGTCAGGTTCTTCCGAGTGGAGAGATAGGCCATCACCAACCGGCCCCAGGCGGCCTTCAGACCCTTGGAGACCGCAGCGTAGCCGAAGCCGGGGAGGTCCACGAAATACCAGCGGTTGTTGATGAGGAAGAAATTCAGGGCCTGGGTGCAGCCCGGGCGGTTGCTGGTGCGCACCAGATTACGCCGCCCCAGGAGGCAGTTGATCAGGGAGGATTTGCCCACGTTGGAGCGGCCCAGAAAGGCCACTTCCGGGCGGTCCCCCGGGGGCAATTGCCCCGGCTGGTGGACGCTGA
Organism: Syntrophobacterales bacterium; assembly: GCA_020060385.1. Lineage (GTDB taxonomy): Bacteria > Desulfobacterota > Desulfobaccia > Desulfobaccales > 0-14-0-80-60-11 > SURF-52. The sequence goes on from JAGVAH010000082.1 coordinate 86,279, forward strand.
GCAGAAACTCCGCGGCGGTGATCTTGGGGATGGTCATAATCGCAGTCAGCTTTAGTAAAGAGGTTGGGGACAGTTATATCTTCCCGAAGGTTAAAACTTACCTGCCATTCCCTCAATATGCCCAAATCTCACGAAAATTATAGCAGGGTCCAGAGTTGAATGCCAAATGTCACTTTTGCGTTGAGCGTTTTATCTGGAAATAGTTCCTGTATCTTCGGCCCCTGCAAAAATAACCAAAAGTCGGTGGAGCGGGCGTCCCCGGCCACCCCTTGCTTCCACACAGTCTGGAAAACCCGGGCTGCATCTTAAAAATTCGCGACTAAGACCAACCCCGGCACAATTGCCATTTGAGTATTTGTTCCATATATCCGAATCATGGTAAAAAGGGAAAAATTTCCAGGGTCGATGTGGGGATAGATGCCGATGCCGGGGAACCACAAGAATAAGACCGGGTTTGAGCCCTTGGAGGCAGGGCTGGTGCGCTCCCTGGTGGGGCGCATCCAGGACCTGTTGCCTCTGCCCCACACCGTCAACGCCATTCTCAAGGCAGTCAACGATCCCTACTCGTCATTGAGCCGGGTATCGGAGGCCATCCTCAAGGATCAGGCTCTCACCGCCAAGGTCTTGAAGCTCATCAATTCCGCCTACTACGGGATGAAGACCCGGGTGGGCACCGTGTCCCAGGCGGTCACCCTCCTGGGTCTGGAAAAGATCAAGAACCTGGCCATGGCCATCTCCCTGGCCGATGGCCTCTATCGCTTCTCCGGCCTGCCCTTCGGACGGGGGTCCCTCTGGCACCATTCCCAGGCCTGCGGGGTGGCCACTTCCCTGGTGGCCTCGGCCGCGGGCTACCCCACCCCGGAAGAGGCCCTGATCGCCGGTCTGATCCATGACATTGCCAAGGCCCTGTGGACCGAACTCTTTTCGGAGAGATTCCTAGCGGCCATTAAGGCGGTGCAGCTGGAAGGCCGGGACCCCCTGGACGTGGAAATCGAATACCTCACCGTGCCCCACGCCACCGTGGGGGCCTGGATGCTGGAGAAATGGCAGCTTCCGGAGGTCTTTCAGAAAGCCGTGGCCCTGCACCACGAGCCCCGGGTGGCAGAGGTCGAGCCACCTCTCCTGGTATTGAGCCGGGCCCTCTATCTGGGCAACCAGATGGCCAAACTCCTGAATCTGGGGGAAGGGGGGAATTACCGTCTGGGTCCCCTACCCTCGGAGCTGCTCCAGGATCTGAAACTCTCCCGGGAGCAAGTGGCCTCCCAACTGCACGCCTTGCCACTGGCCTTCTTTGATTTTGTGGAAGAGCTGAAACTGGAAAAGGCCCAGAACACCCGGCTCAATGCCCTGGTGGACTGGCTGCATCCCCGGGAAGTCATCCTCCTGGCGGGTGATCAGGGTTTAGGCCCGGGAGCCCTTTTTTTCCAGGCCTTTGCCGCCCGGACCCGGGTCCTGCCCCTGGAAGATTGGCCGGAGGCCGGGGGGGTCGACGGCGCCCTGGTCTTCTGGGAAGGGGACCATCCCGGGGAGGCCCTGGCCCGTCTGCAATCCACCACCTATCCTGATTCCCGCAGCGATTTCCTGCTGTTCTGCCATAATTCCCTGCCGGGCCCGGAGAAGTCCTATCCTGGTCCTGGCGTCCACCTCCTGGGTCCGGAGTGGCGCCTGGAAGATTTTCTTAAGGTTCTGTCCCTCGAGAGGTCTGCGTAAATGGGAAAAACCCCGGAGCCCAAGGGCGAATTAAGTCCCGGGGAAGCCGGCTCCCTCCCCGGAGCAGGGGGCAGACGGTCCCAGGCCCAGGGCAAGGAGAGACATCGGGGGGTGATCGTCGCCGGCGGGAGCACCGGGGCCCGGAATTGCGCGGCCACCCTGACGGCTGCCGGCGTGCCGGTGCGCCGGGCCCGGAACTGGATTCAGGTTCTGGAGCAGCTGGAAGACGAGGATCTGGCGCTGCTCATCCTGGACCCCCGACTCAAGGGCATGGAACTGCTGGAAGGTCTCCGGTTGGTCCGGAAAATGGCCCCCATCGTCATCCCCCTGGTCTTGGGCCCCGTGGCCCTGGAAACCCAGGGGGAAGTGCTGCGGGTGGGCGCGGAAGGCGTGCTCCCGGACGACCTGCCCGCCTCGATGTTGGTGGAATGGGTCCGCAGTTATGAACAGCGGCAGCGTTGGCGCCGGGAAAATGAACACCTCCGGACCCGCATCCTGGAAAGCGAAGCCTATCTGGCCCGCATCCTGGACCATCTGGACGAAGGCATTATCACCACCGATTTTAGCGGCCGGGTATTGGCCGCCAACCAGGTGGCCCGGAAACTCTGTCATCTGCCCCCCGGGCACCTGCCGGCCCAGGCCCTGGAAGGGGTCACCTTCACCGGTGAAGGTCTCCATAATCTGGCGGAGGCGGTGACCCGGGTCCTGGAAGCCGGCTCCTATGAAGGCCGCTTTCTCCTCAGTCCGGAGGGGAGCCCCCCTTTTCCCATCTATTTCCGGGGCTCCGTCCACCGCCTGGAGGGGGGAATACTGGAGACCATCCTGGTCTTGCGGGACCTCACCGCCCAAGAGGAACTGGAACTGCGGGTGGAAGAAAGCGAGCGTCTGGCCGCGCTGGGCCAGATCGCCGCGGGCATGGCCCATGAAATTCGCAACCCCCTGTTGGCGGTAGGGGGGCTGGTGCGCCGTCTGGAGCGCGGCCTGTCTCCCGATGCCCCGGGCCAGGCCTATATGCCCGCCATCCGGGAAGGCATCCTGCGCATGGAAGCCATGGTCCGGGAAATCGATGAATATCTCCAGTACGTGCGCTCCTCCCGGGACCAATTCTCGGCCATGCACCTGGAAAAAGTCCTGAACGCAGCCCTGGCCCGGCTGCACGGGGAAATGGACCTGTCAGCCATCATCCTGGAAACCGGGCCCATGGAGGATCTAAGGATTCACGGGGAGGCCCTGTCCTTGACAGAGATGTTTTTCCAGATCCTGCGCAACGGGGTGGAGGCCATGCCCGAGGGGGGCACCCTGGGCCTTCAGGTCTACGCCGCAGGGGACAAAGCCGTCATCCAGGTGACGGACAGCGGCCGGGGCATTCACCCCGAGCACTTCACCAGTATTTACCATCCTTTCTTCACCACCAAGATGGCGGGCGCGGGCATGGGCCTCACCAAGGTCTATATGATCGCCCAGCAGCACCGGGGCCAGATCGAAGTGGACAGCCGCGGCCAGGGGGGCACCACCTTCACCGTGCGGCTGCCTATGATCAGCAGCCAGTAGCTTTTTCCGTTTTCCGTTTTCCGTTTTTGGTTTTTGGTGTCAGCCGGTTGTAGGAGGGAGGCGCGGCACTTTCCCGCCCTATCGCCCTGCCTCGCATTTTGTCCAGTTATCCGGCTTTGAGGAACTTGTAACCTATTGATATTCTAAGGATAGGCTTTCGATCACTAGACAATTAGCGGGATTTTGTCCAGATTTTTCACTTATACTGGTTGCCAAAAGTTTTTTTCCGCCCCCCCCCTCACCCTAGCCCTCTCCCCCCGCTGGGGGGAGAGGGGATAAGAGAAAAGAACTTTTGGCAAATGCTATATCACTGATCACTGACCACTGACCACTAATCCCTGCCCCCTGGCCCCTGCCCCCTGGCCCCTGGCCCCTAATCACAGGTCCCCAGTTGACGCCTACCCCATTTCCAGGTAAAGATATGCCCATGACCCCGGTGCGGGAAAAACTCTATCTGGCTTTTGGGTTGTGGTTCCATTTCTGGCTGCTGCTTATCACCCTGATTGGGGCGACATCAGCCATAGCCTTCAGTTTAGTGGACCGGAGCGGCGTCATGGCGCAGCACGCGGCCCGCTGCTGGGGCCGGGCTCTAACCTGGATGGGCCGTATTCCGGTGCAGGTGCAGGGACGGGAAAACCTGGTCCCCGGACAGAATTACGTCTTCGCCGCCAACCACCGCAGCAATTTTGACATTTACGTTTTGCTGGCTTTTCTGCCGGGAATCTTTGCTTTTGTGGCCAAAAAGTCCCTTTTTAAGATTCCCATTTTCGGCCAAGCCCTGCATAGCCTGGGCTGCGTGCCCGTGGACCGGGAAAACCGCCAGCAGGCCATCCGCAGCCTCAATGACGCGGCCGCCAGGCTCCGGGGAGGCAAATCCATGATCATTTTCCCGGAAGGCACCCGGGCCACCACCCCGGAACTTTTGCCCTTTAAAAAAGGGGGCTTTGTCATGGCCATGAAGGCCGGGCTGCCGGTGGTGCCGGTGGCCGTGAACGGCACCCGCTTCATTCAGCCCCGGGCCTCCTTCAGGGTCAGGCCCGGGCCCGTGAGGGTGGTAATTAAGGCCCCCATCTTCCCCGAAAATTACCGCCGCAAGGAAGAACTGATGGACGCGGTGCAGCAGAGTCTGGCCGCGGCCTATGATCCTGACTTCCCCTACGGCCCCGGAGGCGCCGACGGATAACTGGGTAGACCTGACCTTTCTGGGGGGCGTGGGGGAGATCGGCCTCAACCTGATGACCGTGGAGACCGCGGAGCATCTGGTGGTGGTGGACGCGGGCCTCATGTTCCCGGAAGACCACATGCTGGGGATCGACATCGTCATCCCCGATTTCTCCTATCTCCGGGAGCGCCGGGATAAACTGTCCGGCCTCATTCTCACCCATGGCCACGAAGACCACATCGGCGCGGCGCCCTTCCTCCTCAAGGAAATGGACCTGCCGGTTTACGGCACCCCTTTGACCCTGGCTCTCCTCCGGGAGAAGCTCAAAGAACACGGGCTCCTCAACGACGCCGACCTCCGGGAGATTCACCCCGGGGAACATTTGGCTTTGGGCCCCTTTGAGTTTGAGTTCATCCCCGTGCCCCATTCCATCGTCGACGGGGTGGGTTTTGCCCTGCGCACCCCCCAGGGGGTGTTGATCCACTCCGGGGATTTTAAAGTGGACCAGACCCCGGTGGTGGGCACGGCCATGGACCTGAACCGCTTCGCCCACTACGGGGAGGAAGGGGTGCTGGCCCTGCTCTCCGACTCCACCAATGCCGAACGCCCCGGCTACACCCTGTCCGAGCGGGAGATCGGCGTCACCCTGGAGGAGTTCATCCGGGAGGCCCCGGGCCGGGTGATCATTGCGGTCTTTGCCTCCCATATCCCCCGGCTGCACCAAATCGTCACCCTGGCCGCCAAACACGGGCGCAAGGTCTTGTTCAACGGCAAGTCCATGATTACCAACACCAGGATTGCCAAGGAACTGGGCTATCTGGACCTCCCCCCCAGCCTGGAGATCAACGTGGGGGACCTGAACCGGGTCCCGCCCGAGGAAACCATCATCGTCACCACCGGCAGCCAGGGGGAGCCCATGAGCGCCCTGGCCCGCATCGCCATGGAGGCCCATAAACAGATCCAGATCCAGCCAGGGGACCTGGTGATTCTTTCCTCCAAGTTCATCCCCGGCAATGAGCGGGCCATCACCACGGTGATCAACAACCTCTACCGCCTGGGCGCGGAGGTGGTCTACCAGGAGGTGGCGGATATCCACGTTTCCGGCCATGCCAACCAGGAGGAGCTGAAACTGCTTCTCAACCTGGTGCGGCCCCGCTACTTCATCCCCATCCACGGGGAGTTGCGCCACCTCATCAAGCACACCCACCTGGCCCGGGCCGTGGGTATCCCCGAGGATGGATTGCTCCTGGCCAGAGACGGGGACCAGGTGCGCTTCGAGGACGGTAAGGCCACGATCAATGATCGGGTGGAGGTGGGGCGGGTCTTCGTGGACGGCAAAGGCGTGGGGGACGTCTCCCGCATCGTGCTCCGGGACCGGCGCCACCTGGCCGGGGACGGCCTGGTCATCGCCCTGGTGGCCGTGGACCCGGTGGCCGGGACCCTGGCCTCCGAGCCGGACCTCATCACCCGGGGCTTCGTCCTGGAAGAGGAACAAGCCCCTTTGCTGGAACAGGCCCGGAAGATCTTCCAGGAGATCGTGGAACGCTCCTTAAGCGAACCCAACCAGGACTGGCTGGAAATCCAGGCCCAGGCCGGCAAGGCCCTGCGCAAACTCTTCTTCAAGGCCCTGGAACGGCGGCCCATGATCCTGCCGCTGATCTTGACGTTGTGAGAAAAACAAATGCAGGGCGGGAAAGCGAAGCGCATCCCGCCTTCAGTAGGCTTATACTTTTTTAAGCGAGCGTGCCCAACAAAATAGAGACCTCTCGATTTCAGATGCTCGCCAAGTACCACCATCAGTTAGGCCGCAGGCTGGCTTTTTTACACCTTTCGTTTTCAGCCCTTCCTTTATTTCCTCTAATAGCCTGACAAACTTTACGTAGCCTGACACCATATTATTATGATTGCCGTCAAAAATTTTTTTCAGTTTTTCTCTCATTATTAAGGCATCTCTTATACTGGTTGCCAAAAGTTTTTTCCGCCCCCCCTCACCCTAACCCTCTCTCCCCGCTGGGGGGAGAGGGGATAAGAGGAAAGAACTTTTGGCAAATACTATATGTTAGCGTCTAGAGCACCGTAAATTTCTGGGTTCATAAACCGTAATAATTTTGAGGCGTATGCAAGTCCCAATCCTGGCAACTTGAGAGCAGAAGAGATAGCTTCACTGGGCTCAGAGAGGTTGTTGACTTCCTCGCGTAAGGCTTCAAATAGATTTACTTCGCCGCAGCGATCATTAAACTTCTGTAGGATACCGTTTTGACTGCCGCCCCATTCAATCATCTCCTGAAGAAGATACTTCGATGCTGAATTGTTTTTTGAATAGTTGCCCACGACCCATGCGAATCTCTTTTCAAGGGAAGAAATCCAAAGAAATTCAGGAAAATCGTCCTGAGGATACCCAAATAACTTATGTTTTCCCGACCAGACGTAATTCTTATAGTATTCTGGAATTCTTCTGTAATCGAGCATAGTTCCTCCTGCAATAAATTTTGTATTACATTATTGCAGAAAACGTGAAAATTATAGAGCAAAACTTAATATCAACTTTTCTGCTGCGGAATTCGCAGAGCGTTAAAGAAATAAAGAATCTCGAATGTACCAGTAAATGCGAGATTCACTCTGCTTCGCTCCATTCGGCGTCCATCCAGAATTACAGAAGAAAATGAGGCGAAAAACAGTTGACAAAGGTAATGTTTATGTTACTATAGTATATGCCGATAACCGTTAAAGAATATTTGGAAGAAAAGTGAGAGTCACCCTTTGCTTGCTGGCATAATGGTCTGGACGCCATAGCCGCGGCCAAGGTGGCCACGGCGCTTTACCGTTTGGAGCAAGGCAACTTTTCCAGAGTCAAGGGCGTCGCTGGGGGAATCTACGAGTGCAAGATCGATTTTGGCCCCGGTTATCGGGTCTATTTCGGGAAGGACGGGGAAGCGCTCATCATCCTGCTTGGCGGAGGGTCTAAGAAAAGACAGCAGGCTGATATTACGGCGGCGCTCATTTGCTGGAAGGATTACAAAAGGCGCAAACGATAGGAGGCGGCTATCATGGCTCTAACCAGAGGATTTCGCACCACCTTGCTGGAACGCGCCCGGAAGGACGCCGAGTTTCGCAAGGCCATGCTGAAAGAGGGTATCGACACCCTGCTTGCTGGTGACGTGGAAACTGGCAAAGCCATTTTGCGGGACTATATCAACGCGGCTGTGGGTTTTGGGCTTTTAGCCGAAGCTACCAAAATACCGGCCAAAAGCCTGATGCGCATGTTTGGCCCCAAGGGAAACCCGCGTGCCGATAACCTGTTTAAGATCATTAAACACCTGCAAGCCCGGGAAGGCATCCATTTGGAAGTGGCCGCCTGCTAAACCTAATAAAGATAATAACAAAAATCGCTTTCAGTCCAAAGCTTCCTTGACGATGCTGACAAATTCCTGCATCTGCACCGGCTTGACCACGTAGGACAAAACGTTCAGGGTCCTGGCGATCAGCTCTTCATCCCGGCGGGCGGTGCTGGTGAGGACGATGAACTTGGCCTGCCGGTCCATCTGGGAGATCTCCTGCATGGCGTCCAACCCCCCTAAATTGGGCATGTTCAAGTCCATAATGGTCAGGTGGGGCCGGAAGGTTTGATACCGGTCCAGGGCCGCCAGGCCGTCCTCCGCCACTTCCACGGTAAAACCCGCTTCAATGAGGTTTTTGGCCAGAAGGCCCCGGATGATCCCGGAATCGTCCACCACCAGGACGCGCCTTCGAAGTTGCTGCCGATGGGCGTCGATGTAAGTGATGGTGAAGACCACCCGGTCAACTCCCAGGTCGAGGATGATCATGTAGGCTTCCTGGCAGGAAAAAGCCGCGTCCCGGATATTGATATTTTCAACCGTGGCGGGAGGGGCGAAGGTGACCCGGAAACCCATTTTGTCCCAGCCGGTGATGGTATGCCCGACGATGGTATTCATGAACTCGTTCATGACGTCCCGGGCGTTTTCATTAAAATCTCCAAAACCCGGCAGACCGTAATTCTCGGCGATGGCCGAGGCCACCGCCACGGCCAGGCGTTCATGGGTGAACCCCAAGAGAAAGTTGCCTTTCACCTTTTTGGTGAAGTCTTCATAGGGGGCGACCTGGGCCACCGCATAGATTTCTTTCAGGCGTTCATCCCTTTTCACGGAAACGTTGACTGCTTCGGTCTTGGTCATCTGGGTAAAAACGTTCTTGCAGCTATCCGCCAGGACCGTGAGAAACTTAGCTTCCATCCTTCCTGGTTCTCCTTTAAGGGCAAACGACCGGGGTTAAGGTTGGCGGCGTTGGCCAACCGCGCTCCACCCCCCTACCCTTCCCCCCAAAGGGGAGAGGGCAAGAATTGATCAAACCTCTAAATATCAACGTCTGGGTACTGCTGCGCCCCCGGCGGGAGAGGGAAAAAGCACAGGCTTGGCCTGGATTGCCGGCCTCCGGCAATTTTACGGCCCTATCCTATTATCGGGCGATTCCTTAAACCTGATTAAAATGGCTTTCCCCGGAGAATTTTGGAATAATAAAGGGCGATGGATAACTGGTTCGCAAGAAATCCCCGGAAGGTCTTCGTTTTCTTTCTGGTGGCGCTCCTTTTAGGCGCTACCTTCATCACCGAAAAGGTCCTGTCCTGGAAGGCCCACGCCAAAAAATCCGGCATCGTCAGGGTCATCCGCTTGCGGGAGCAAGAGCCCCGGTATGTGGGGAGAATTACCCCCGGCGAGGATGAAATGCGCATGTCCGACAGCCTGGTCCAGAAGGGATATCTCTTCCGCACCGATGGCGATGGTTTTATCATGCCCGCCCGCATCCACCAGCACCCGGACCTGACCCTGGTCTTCCTGGGGGGCTCCACCACCGCCTGCTTTTACGTGGATGAAGAAAACCGTTTTGCCTATCTGGCGGGCCGGCTCCTGGAAAAAGACGGGAAACTGAAAGTCAATTCCTTAAATTCCGGAGTGGGGGGCAACTTTTCCCTCCATTCCCTGGATATCCTCTTAAACAAGGTGATGCCGCTTAAACCGCAGATAGTGGTGATGATGCACAACATCAATGATCTGGCGGTGCTCATGTATGCCAAGTCTTATTGGAGCCAGGCCTATAAAAGAGGCCACACCTCCCCCATTATCCAGTTTCACCCCAAGATCATCGACACCAAGTTGCTGGTGGATTATCTGATCCCCAATTTGTACCAGGAGTTGAAAGCTACGGAGAGGTGGCTGCGCCATACCCTGCGCCCCAAGAAGGCCAAATCCCAGGAAGATGAGTTGCAAGATTTCCGGGGTAAGAAAATAACCCTGGATGAGGATTTTCTGGTGAAAGAATTTAAGATGAACCAGCAGTTGTTCATTGACATGTGCAGGGCCAGAAATATCATCCCGGTATTGATGACCATGGCCAACCGCCTGAAAGAGCGCCCGGACCCTTTGATCATCAAGCTCACCAAGGGTCTGGAGAAGGACCAGGGTATCAATTATCAGGAATACAAAAAAATCTTCGACCGCTTCAACCAGGCCATTCGGGAAGTGGGCGCGGCCAACGGGGTGCTGGTCATCGATCTGGCCCGGGCGGTGCCCCAGGAAAAAGAATACATTTATGACCTGGTGCACTTCACCAATCGGGGCTCCCAACTGGCGGCCGGGGTGATCAAAGAGGCCCTTAAGCCCCAAGTGGCCCGAAGGAAATGAGGGCAGAATTGACCCGGATTCGGAAGCATTGCCTTCCTGTCTCCAGCAGCTACTTTAGTAATCCTCTATCCATTATATTTTCCAAGATATCAGGTAGTTATTCTCTTTGTTCCTTTAAAAAATAGGTATTTTTACCTATATATTTTTTAACCATATGCTCTAAACTTGCCAGCAAATCAAAAAAACAAAACTTGCATCGCCGTGCTATTTTGCCTGTTATTTGGTTTGCTTTTTTGCAGGTGGAGAGATAACCTCGCACCTAATCCCGTAAAGTGCGGCATTGAATAAAGGAGTTTTTTTAACCCAATCCCAGGCTGAACCCCTGGCGACTGAGAGTACTGCGCAATACCGCAGAACGCGGCGCAGCATCAAATAATCTATTTATTGGAGGAGCACTCCCATGAAAAAGGCAGTCCTGATACTCCTGGCGTTGTTAATGTTGACCGCCACCTGCTGGGCCGCGGCCCCCAAAGGCAAGGAGGTGACGATTACCGGCAAGATGACCTGCACGTTCTGCAACCTTCCGGCCGCGGGTAAATGCAGCAAGGAATGCTGCCAGGCTTGCCTCAAATCGGGTGATCCGGTCCTGCTAGAGGATGCCAAGGGCAACCTTTATATCCTCCTGTCCGGCGAACATGAAAAGCCCCTGATGACGCCCGACCGGTTAAACCTCTTAACCGAAAAGGTCACGGTCAAGGGCATGATGGTCAAGCGCGGCGGCATCCAGGGCATCTATGTCAAGGAAATGGGTAAGGCGAAGTAAGAGGGCCGAACACACGCGTTTCTGATAAAGCCATTTGTTGAGAAATTCTTTAAAACAAATGCCCCGGCGTTAAATATTTGTCATTCTGGGGGAACGAAGCGACCGAAGCATCTAGATCCTTCGCTACCCTGAGGTTGACATGAGAGAGTTGTGCCAGAGCCTAAAGAATTAACCAAGCAAACAGTACACCGGCGGGGGCGTTGCCGCTCCTGCCGGTGAAATCCGAAAATAATCCAAGCGAGGGGTGGGATGAGGAAATATTGGACGTTGCTCGCGGCCGCCCTGGTCCTGACTCTTTCCCTGGCGGCAGCCGCAGAGAAGGCGCCGGTCAAACCCGGGAAAGAGGATAAGTGCCCGGTCTGCGGCATGTTTGTGGCTCACTATCCGGATTTTATGGCCCAGGTGGTGTTTAAGGACGGATCATACGCCTTTTTCTGCGGCGTCAAGGATATGATGAAATACTATTTCGACCTCGCCCAATATAATCCCGCCAAAAAGACGGCCGATGTCGCCAGCATTATGGTGATTGATTACTCCAATATGAAGCCGATAGATGGTTTCCAGGCCTATTATGTGGTGGGGAGCGTGGTCTTCGGCCCCATGGGGCAAGAGTTCTTTCCCTTCGCGGCAGAATCGGCGGCCCGGGAATTCCTACGGGAAAACAATGGCAAAGAGATAGTGCGGTTTTCTAAGATAAACCCTGAAGTGCTCAAAGAGTTAATCAAAAAATATTGAATGATCCTGGGGGCTCCGGGAAGGCGACTGTCATTTATGAAAAGTGAGTGAGCAAAAACCCCCTTCACCGCCACCTGGCCTGTTCATTGAAACTAGCAGATAAACCGGAGCTGCGGGGGATCAGCCAGGAATTATCAAACACCATCCGTTCAAGTATTCGACCATGAGATACCGCCTGCTTGCCGGCGCCATCAGTCTTGCCTTCCTGTTGGCAGCCGCAGCCGGTCTAGTGCCTGGCCACGGTGCTAGTCCCGAAGGACCCTTGGCCTCCGGCCACTCCTCCCTGCATGTCCAAGAAAAACTCATGAACTGGGACATCATCTTCCTTCAAGCGCGGATCTACCTCGGTCGCTTACCAGCGATCATGCCCGGAAGCGAGGCCGACACCCCGGAGCGGGTGGCCCTCGGGAAAAAGCTTTACTTTGATCGATGCATCTCCATTAACAAGAATAAGTCCTGTCACGATTGTCATCTCCTTACCCAAGGCCGTGCCGGCGCGGATGTCACTCCCACTTCCCAGGGGGCCACGGGCATCTCCGGGAAACGGAACGCCCCCACGGTCATTAACGCCGGCTTCCAGTTTACTCAGTTCTGGGACGGACGCGCCCATGACCTAATGGAACAGGCCAAGGGCCCGATCCTCAACCCCATTGAAATGGCCCTTAGAACCCCGGAAGAAGTAATCGGGTGCCTGCGGAAGGAAAAAGGTTATTTTGAAGCCTTCCGCCGGGCCTTTCCCGGGGACTCTGATCCCGTCAGCTTCGATAATTTGGCTAGAGCCATCGCCGCGTTCGAGCGCACCCTGGTTGCGCCTGGACGCTTTGACCGATTGCTGGACGGCCAAAAAAACGCCCTGAGCTCTCAAGAAAAACGGGGCCTCACCAAGTTTATCCAATACCACTGCGTCGAATGTCACGGCGGCGTCACCGTCGGGGGCCAGCTCTATAAGATCATCGGTCTGAGACGCCCGTATAGTGGTACGGACGATTTGGGCCGCTACGAGATCACCCAGAAGGTCGAGGACCGCTTCGTTTTCAAAGTTCCCATGCTGCGCAACGTCACCCGCACCGCGCCTTATTTTAACGCGGGCCAGGTCTTTACTCTCGAAGAGGCGGTAACCTTGATGGCCTGGCATCAACTGGACCGCCGCCTCACTGCCGGCGACATCACTGATCTCATCGCTTTTCTAAGGACACTGGAAGGCAATCCCCCCCGGGTCGAGGAACCGCACTGAGATTTGTGGGTGGAGTAATCATCCCTGGCCTCTATCAAGCGCACTTCTTTTCCTTTGATTGCAAATAGGTATGAGGACTGATTACCAAATAAACGCTTGACTTCCCGTTAGATATGGATAATATTTTGTGTATATGAAAAGGGCCGCAACTTCTCTCCTGTTGATATTCGCCCTCATTCTCGGTACGGTTTTCTCGCTGCCGGGGGTCGGCCCCCCGGAGAGAGACGCGCCGGCGCCCGGATGCCATTGCTGCTGTCCGGAGCAAACCTCTGCTGGCGGGTCCTGCTCCGATTGCCAGCCTTCTGGGCCCGGCCCCTGCGGCCCGTCCGGCCCCGGCGGTTTTTTTGCCTGCCACTGCAGTGCCGGCAGTTGGGCTTGCCTTTCCCCGCCCCCGGTTAATAACCCCACCTGGCAGATTTCCCCTTACTGCCCGGTGATGGTCACAGTTTTTTCCCAAGCCTTTCCCCCCAACATCTTCCACCCCCCCGAGGCCCTTTCCCTTTCCACCTCCGGGTGATTTACCCGTCCCGGTCTCTTGCTGATTCCAGTCTGGCAGGAACGATGGAGTCCCTTGCCTGGGGAGCGCTAGGCCATTGAGGCCTTACCTGGGCCCTGGCTCTGATCCAGGGCTGCCTTCGAAGTAGCCTGTTTACCTAAAGACTGGCGGTTCTCCGGGTTTTACCGGCAAGGGCCCGGAGAGCATTGGCTGCGGCTGCGGCCGGCAAAAATCCTCATGGGAAAATTCCGGCCCACTAACCAAACACTAATCCCGGGATTCTGGAACCCAGGGTCCCTAGAATTAGGGAGATTTTCTTTACAGGAGATGCAATCATGAAAAAAGTGTTTATCTTGATACTGGCTTTATCCCTGGCCGGCGCGGGCTGGGCCGCGGAGAAGCCGGCTCCGGGACCAGCCCCGGCCCTCTGCCCGGTCATGGGGGGCAAGGCCGACCCCAATATCCATGCGGACTGCCAGGGGCAGCGGGTTAACTTCTGTTGCCAGGGCTGTCCGGTGCTCTTCCAGAAAGACCCGGATAAGTGCCTGCATAAGGGAAAAGAACAGCAGACTGCTCCACCCCCGGGGGCTGTGGGCAAGTAAGATGGCGGCCTCCCAGGAAGGGCTTTTAACAGCCTGGGAAAACTTGTTTTATGACGATGGCGTGCTTATGGTAATAAATATTTCTTGAGGGCAGGAGGAGAGATGGCTTACCCCTGGCGAATCTTTCAAGGATTACTGCTCCTGGTTCTGTGTCTGGGCCTGACTCTCCTCTTGCCTCCGCATTTACAGGCCCAAAACCAGGGGAATCTGCCCCCGGATCTACAGGCCTTCATTGCCGAGGCCCTGAAGGCCAACCCGGAAATCAAACAGAGGGCCCAGTTGAAGGCCGCGGCCCAGGAGGCCGTCCAGCCTGCCGGGGCCCTGGATGATCCCAAGCTGGCGGTGAACATCGCCAACCTGCCGGTGGACACCTGGAGCTTCGCCCAGGAGCCCATGACCCAGAAACAGTTCGGCCTGTCCCAAAAGATCCCCTTTCCCGGAAAAAGGCGTCTGCGTTCGGAGGTGGCCGAGGAACAGGCCAAATCGGAAGGATTCTCCTACCGGGACAAGCGCAACGAGATCAGGGCCCTGGTCATCCAGAAATACTGGGGCCTGGCCCTGGCCTATACCGGTTATGACATCACCCAGAGAAACAAACAATTTTGGGAGCAGGTGGTGCAGGTGGCGGAAACCCGCTACGGCGTGGGTCTGGGCCGCCAGGCGGAAGTCCTCCAGGCCCAGGTGGAGTTGGGCAACTATTTAAACCGCCTCCTTGATTGGCGCCAGCGCCAGGAATCGGTGCAGGCCGATCTCAATGCTCTGCGCTCCAAACCGCCCCAGGAAACCATTGCCAAGCCCCAACCCTTGCGCTCCAGCCCCTTCAGGCTCAACCTGGAGCAGTTGCTGACCCAGGCCCGGTCCCGGCCCGGGCTGGAAGCCATCAAGAGCTTGATAAACAAGCAGGAAAAGGCCGTGGATCTGGCCCGCAAGGAGTATTTCCCGGACGTCACCATCGGCGTGACTTACGGGTTCCGGGAGTCCCTGGACCCCCCGGTCAACAAGACCCAGGCCGACTTTTTCAGCACCTCCATCATCTTCGACCTGCCCATCTGGTACGGCTCCAAGATCAAGCCCAAGATCCGGGAACAGATACAGCGGCAAGGCGCGGCCCGGGACGCTTACCGGTCCGCCTGGGACAGACTGGCCGCGGCCGTCAAGGACCGCTACGCCAAACTGGCACGCCTGAGCCATCAGATCACCCTCTACGAACAGGGCATCATCCCCCAGGCCAAGCAGGCCGCAGCCGCGGCCCTGGCCGATTACTCGGTGGGCCGCCTGGACTTTGCCCGCCTCTACCAGAACCAGATCGCGGCTTACAACGCGGAGCTGGCATTACAGGATTATCTCAAGGAATATGAGGAAAACTGGGCTGAACTGGAGTGGCTGGTGGGTCAGGAGCTGCCCCGGGTGCCCGGAGGTAAGAAATGATTCCTTCCCCTCGTCGTTACCTGGTGTGGGGCCTGGCGCTGGGAATTCTCCTCTGCCTGTTGGCCGCGGGGGGGTTATACCTGTCCGGCTACCATCTTCTGAACGTGGCCCAACTGGCCCCCTCTCCGGCGGAGACAACCGGGGCCCAAAAGCCTTTGTGCTACGTCTCCCCGAAAAATCCCAGTTACATCCGCTTCGCACCCGGCAAAGATGAGCAGGGGAACGAACTGGTGCCGGTCTATCCCGCGGCTGGACTCCCCACGGCCGCGGCTGCCAGGGGAGAGGCAAAAAAACAACTTTGGCGCTGCCCCATGCATCCGGAAGTAATCCGGGATAAACCCAGCAAATGCCCCATCTGCGGGATGGACCTGGTGCCCGTGCCAAGCACGGAGGCCCCCGGGGCCGCGGCCCCCGCCGCCAAAAAAGAGCGGAAGATCAAATATTGGGTTTCCCCCATGGACCCGGGCTATGTCAGTGACAAGCCGGGCAAGGCCCCCTGCGGCATGGACCTGGTGCCGGTTTATGAGGATGCCGCGGAGGCTGGAGCCACCCCCGGGGCCATCGCCGTCTCCCCCGCCACCGTCCAGTCCATGGGGGTCAGGACCGCCAAGGTGGAGGTCCGCCCCCTGTCCCGGGACACCATTACCGTGGGCCGGGTAACCTTTGACGAGCGCCGCCTGGCCACCATCACCACCAAAGTGAACGGCTGGGTGGAGCGCCTTTACGTCAACGCCACCGGCGACCCAGTGCGCAAGGGCCAGACCCTTCTTTCCATCTATAGCCCGGAGTTGGTCTCCGCCCAGGAAGAGTACCTCCTGGCCCTGAAGAATTACCGGAACATGGCCAAAAGCCAGGTAGCGGAGATGGCGGACGGGGCCAAACGACTACTGGAAGCCTCCCAGCGCCGCCTGTCTTATTTCGATATCACCCCCGGGCAGATTGAGACCCTGAAAAGAACCGGAGAAGTGAAAAAGAACCTGGTCCTGATCTCCCCGGCCAACGGCATCGTCACCAAGCGCCTGGTGACCCAGGGCATGTACGTGCAGATGAACACCCCCCTGCTGGAAGTGGCGGACCTGTCCACCGTCTGGGTGGACGCGGACATCTACCAGTATGAACTCCCCTGGATCAAGGTGGGACAAGCGGTGGAGATGTCCCTGGACTACCTGCCCGGGGAGACCTTCTCCGGGACCATTGACTATATTTATCCCTATCTCAAGGAAGCCACCCGCACCGCCAGGGTGCGCCTGCGCTTCCCCAACCCCCAGCTTAAACTGAAGCCGGAAATGTTCGCCCAGGTCAAAATCAAATCCCCGGTGACCAAGGAGGCGGTGGTGGTGCCCACAGAGGCGGTCCTGGACACCGGCCTCAAGCAGCACGTCTTCATCGCCCTGGGGGGAGGCAAGTTCGAGCCCCGGGAAGTGAAACTGGGGGTCTACGGGGACGGCAACCAGGTCCGGGAAGTGGTCTCCGGCCTCAAAGGGGGCGAAGAAGTGGTCACCTCCGCCCAATTCCTCCTGGACTCCGAATCCCGTTTCCGGGAGGCGGTGGCCCAAATGCTCCAGGCCGCGGACAAGGAACCGGAAAAAGTCCCGGGAGCCCCCAAGGAACAGGCCCCTGCGCCGCCGGCGCCCATGCCCCCCGGCCATAAACATTAGTGAGCGTTTCCTGAGCCATGGTCGCCAAATTCATTGAAACCTGCGTCCGCAACCGGGTCCTAGTCCTCCTTATCTGGATCCTCATCACCGCCTGGGGCTTCTATGCCGCCTATAACCTGCCGGTGGACGCCATCCCCGACCTCTCCGACGTCCAGGTGATCATTTCCACGGATTACCCGGGCCAGGCCCCCCTGGTGGTGGAAGACCAGGTGACCTATCCCCTCACCACCGCCATGCTGGCCGTGCCCGGGGCCAAGGTGGTCCGGGGCTACTCCATGTTCTCCCTCTCCCTGGTTTACGTGATCTTCGAGGACGGCACCGACATCTACTGGGCCCGGTCCCGGGTCCTGGAATACCTGAATTTCATCCGGGGCAAACTGCCGGCCAACGTCAATCCCTCCCTGGGCCCGGACGCCACCGGCGTGGGCTGGATCTATGAATACGTCCTGGAGGACCCCACCGGCAAATACGATCTGGCCCAACTGCGAAGCATTCAGGACTGGTATCTGCGCTACCAGTTGCAGACAGTGCCGGGGGTGGCGGAAGTCGCGTCCATCGGCGGTTTCGTCAAGCAATACCAGGTGGTGGTGGACCCCAATACCCTGGCCTCGTACGGTATTCCCCTGGGCAAGGTGAGTCAGGCCATCAAGATGTCCAACCAGGACGTGGGGGGCCGGGTCATTGAGAAGGCCGAAACCGAGTACATGGTCCGGGGCCTGGGTTACATCAAGAGCAAGGCGGACGTGGAAAACATCGTGGTGGGCACCGACGGCCGGGGCACCCCCGTCCTCATCAAAGACGTGGCCCTGGTGCGCCTGGGACCGGAAATGCGCCGGGGGGTGGCTGAAGCCAACGGTGAAGGCGAAGTGGTGGGCGGCATCGTCATCATGCGCCACGGCAAAAACGCCAAAGAGATCATCCAACTGGTCAAGGACAAGTTGGAGGAACTCAAGGGGGGGCTGCCCCCCGGGGTGCGCATCGTGCCCGCGTATGACCGCTCCGGGTTGATCGACCGGGCCATCGACACCCTGAAAGAGGCCATTTACGAAGAAATCGCCATTGTCGCCCTGATTACCGTCCTGTTCCTCCTGCACCTCCGGAGCGCGTTTGTGGCCATCATCAGCCTGCCTCTGGGGGTCCTGATCTCCTTTATCCTGCAATACCAGTTCAACATTACGGCCAACATCCTCAGCCTGGCGGGCATCGCCATCGCCATCGGCGACATGGTGGACGCCTCCGTGGTCATGGTGGAGGACGCGCACAAGAAAATCGAGCACGCACCCCCGGGCGCAGCCCGGGACCCCCTGATCCTGGACGCGGCCAAGGAGGTGGGCCCTTCCCTGTTCTTCGCCCTGCTGGTGATCACGGTCTCTTTCCTGCCCATTTTTGCGCTGGAGGGGGAAAGCGGCCGGCTCTTCAAACCCCTGGCCTTCACCAAGACCTTTGCCATGGCCGGGGCCTCCATCCTGGCCATCACCCTGATACCCATCCTGATGCTTTATTTTATCCGGGGGAGAATCCTGCCGGAGTCCAAAAACCCCCTGTCCCGGTTCACCATCGCCATCTATGAGCCGGCCTTGCGGGTGGTGATGCGCTTTCCCTATACCGCCATTATCCTGGCCGTGGTCCTGATTGTGGTCACCATTTATCCCTTTTCCAAGCTGGGCTCGGAGTTCATGCCGCCCCTGGATGAAGGGGACCTGCTCTATATGCCCACCACCTATCCGGGGATTTCCGTCACCCAGGCGAAAAATCTGCTCCAGCAGACCGACCGCATCATCCGCACCTTTCCCGAGGTGGATTACGTCTTCGGCAAGGTGGGGCGGGCGGAGACCGCCACCGACCCCGCGCCCCTGAGCATGATCGAGACCACCATCCGCCTCAAGGACCGCAAACACTGGCGTCCGGGCATGACCACAGAGAAACTCATCCGGGAACTGGACGAGGCGGTCAAATTTCCGGGCCTGGCCAACTCCTGGGGTTATCCCATCAAGATCCGCATCGACATGCTTTCCACGGGCATCAAAACCCCCGTGGGCATCAAATTGCTGGGTAATGACCTGGAGGTTCTGAGCCGCCTGGGGACCGAGGTGGAAGCTATTCTTAAGCAAGTGCCGGGCACTGCCAGCGTCTTTGCGGAGCGCACCACCGGCGGCTATTACCTGGACATCGATATCAAGCGCCCGGAGGCCGCGCGCTACGGCCTGAACGTAGGCAATATTCAGGAGGTGATTACCAGCGCCCTGGGCGGGGCCAACATCACCCAGACCGTGGAGGGTCTGGAGCGTTACCCCGTTAACCTGCGCTACTTTGAGGACTTCCGGCAGAACCTGCCGGCCTTGCGCCGGGTCCTCATTCCCACCCCCAACGGTCCGCCGGTGCCCCTGGAACAGGTGGCCGACATCAGGGTTCACCAGGGGCCGGACATGGTCAAGAGCGAAGGGTCCCGGCGCACCGCCTGGATTTTCGTGGACATCCGGGATATCGACCTGGGAACTTACGTGGAAAAAGCCCAGGCGGCCATTAAGGCCCACTTAAAGCTGCCCCCGGGCTACAACCTGATCTGGAGCGGGCAATTCGAGTACCTGGAACGGGCGAGGAAACGGCTGCAGATAGTCATTCCCATCACCATCGTCCTGGTCTTCATGCTCCTCTATCTGAGCACCAGGTCCCTGGTGAAGGTCTCCATCATCCTCCTGGCGGTGCCCTTTTCCCTGATCGGGGCCATCTGGCTCCTCTGGTGGCTGGACTACAATCTGAGCGTGGGCGTCATCGTGGGCATCATCGCCTTGGCGGGCCTGGACGCGGAAACCGGGTCCATCATGCTGCTTTATCTTGATATTTCCCATGACGAACGCAAAGAGCAGGGGCTGCTGAAAACCTATGACGACCTGAAAGAAGCGGTGATGCACGGCGCGGTCCAGAGGCTGCGGCCCAAGATGATGACTATCCTGGCCAACATCTTCGGCCTCTTCCCGGTGATGTGGGCCACCGGCACCGGCGCGGAAGTGGCCAAACGCATCGCCGCGCCCATGGTGGGCGGGGTCGCCACCTCCTTTCTCATGGAACTGCTCATCTATCCCGCCATTTACCTCTTGTGGAAATGGCACTTTGAGGTGAAGAAAGCAAAATTGCCGGCTGCCTGAGCAGGGGGCTGCCAGCGCCACTTACCATTGATTATTATTCTTGATTTATCGATAGTTATAATACATTATTAATAGTCTTTCTTAACTTTTATTCAGGTGCAGACCCATGCCTTCCCTGATTCCCGGCAATCTTTTGACCACGGCCATGGCGATTTTGCCCCACGACCAGGCGGAGCCTGCCCTGGAGCTGGCCCTGTCCCTGGACATCCCCTTCTGGCCCCAGTTGCCCCACCTGAACTTTTACGAAGACATGTACGTCCAGGCCGGGGAGCACTTTCCCGGCATTCTGCTCTTCCCGGAAACCGAGTCCATCCGCTTCGACACCAACAAGTTCTATGAAGAATTGGACCAGATGCTGGCCCATTGGGACGATCTGGACTACTTCGACATCTCCCCAGGGTATTCCGCGGTCTACCACCGCTTTTTGGAAATGGACCTGAGGGGCTATCCGGCCATCCGGGGGCAGTTGGAAGGCCCTGTCAGCTTCGGCCTCAAGATTTTGGATGAGAACGACCGGCCCCTGATCTTTAACGACGAGGTGCGGCCCGTGATGATCGACTTCATGGCCCGCCGGGTCCAGGCCCAGCTCCTGCGCCTGAAAGAGCGCCACAGTCGCGCCTTCATGTTCATCGACGAGCCGGGCATGCAGTTCATTTTCAGTTCCATTTCCGGGTACACCGACATCCGGGCCAAGGAGGACCTGGACCGCTTCTTCGCCCAGATCGAGCGGCCCCGGGGCATCCACCTCTGCGGCAACCCGGACTGGGAATTCTTGCTCAACCGGGACCTGGATATCCTGTCCATGGATATCTACACCAACCGGGAGGTCTTCCAGGCCTACGCGCCCAGCATCAGGAGATTCCTGGACAAAGGCGGGGTGCTGTCCTGGGGCCTGGTCCCCACCGGCTGCGACGTTTTTGCGGGGGAAACCACGGAAGGCCTGATGGACTTCCTGGAGGACCTGTGGACCTTTCTGGCCCAGGCCGGCATCGACCGGGACCAGCTTTTAGCCCAGAGCCTCATCACCCCTGCCACCTGCTGCCTCATCAACCCGGACCGGGAAAAAACGGTGACCCTGGCCTATGCCTGGCTCCGGGACATCTCCCGCCGCCTGCGGGATAAGTATAAGTTGGTCTGAAATGGGGGTAGCGATACCGGGCCCCTCCCCTCCTTCCCCGCGCCAGGGTAATTTCAGAGGAAAGCTTTACAATAATAGGCAAAGTAGTTATTTTGTGAATAAGTCGAAATTGTTGGGAGAAATAACAGCAGCGGCTGAATTGGCGGGGTCTGGGAGGCGCTGAATCAAGGAGCGGGGCCATGGATGTGGAAAGTGAACTGGAGTTGCGGAAATTTGTCGCTCCCGAATTTATTTTTGGCGTCGGCGCCTTAAAACTTGCCGGTCGCTATGCCAGAAACTTCGGGGCCGCCCGCATCTTGATAGTCACCGATCCGGGAGTCATGGCGGCAGGTTGGACTGACCAAGTAATTGCCACTCTGGATATGGAAGACCTGCCCTATGTCATCTATGCCGAGGTAAGCCCCAATCCCCGGGCCGAAGAAGTTATGAGGGGCGCCGAAGTATATAAAAGCGCCGGCTGCAACCTCATCTTGGCGGTGGGTGGCGGCAGCCCCATGGACTGCGCCAAAGGGATCGGCATCGTTTGCACCAATAAAAAGCATATCTTGGAGTTTGAGGGAGTTGATCAGGTAGCCGTGCCCATGCCGCCGTTGATTTGCATTCCCACCACCGGGGGCACTTCCGCTGACGTTTCCCAGTTTGCCATTATCAGCAATACCCAAGAAAAGGTTAAAATCGCCATTATCAGTAAGGCCGTTGTTCCCGATGTGGCCTTGATTGATCCCGTCACCCTGACCACCATGGATCCCTATCTGGCCGCCTGCACGGGGATAGACGCCCTGGTCCATGCCATTGAGGCCTATGTCTCCCTGGCCCACTCTCCCATTACCGACCTCCATGCCCTGGCGGCCATCCGCTTGCTGTCCTCACATCTTCTGGCATCACTGGCCGACCCCGATAACTTGCAGCTGCGCACCCAGGTGATGTTGGGCAGCCTGGAGGCCGGGTTGGCATTTTCCAATGCTTCCCTGGGCGCGGTGCATGCCATGGCCCATAGCTTGGGAGGGTTATTGGATCTGCCCCATGGTGAATGCAACGCCATTTTATTGGAGCATGTCATGTCCTTCAATTTTCCCGAGGCCAGCGAGCGCTTCCTGCATATCGGCGAGGCCATGGGGCTGGACCTGCAGAAAAGGAGCCTTAGCGAAAAAAAAGGGGCGATCCTGGGGGAGGTCAAGAGGTTAAGGAAGGCTGTGGGTATTGAGCAATCCCTGGGACAAAAAGGGGTGCACCGCACCGATGTTCCGGAACTTTCCCAGAAAGCTATCAATGACCCCTGTATCGTCACCAATCCACGTCGCCCCGGACAACGGGATATTGAGGTTATTTTTGAAGAAGCGATCTGATACCCCCGAAAACTGGGATTCTTTGCGGGAAAAGATCATCGGCTTGGGTGAGCGTTCCCTCAGGAAAAGTTATTATCCGGAATTGCAGCAACGCCTGGCCGATTTGGAAAGATTCAGGGCCTTGTTGGATCAAAGCAATGACGCCATTTTCCTGCTGCAGGTGCCTTCCGGAACCTTCATCGATGTCAATGATTTTGTCGCCCGTCATCTCCACTACTCCCCCGCAGAGTTAGGCCGGATGTCCATCTATGATTTGGTGGAAGCAGCCGCAGCCGGGGAAATCAGGGGAATTTTCTCCTCCGGCCAGCCCGGCGGCGCCACCCAGGAGACGATTATCACCAACCTGCGCGGCCGTAACGGAGATGAAATTCCCGTGGAGATGACGGTGCGCCTGGTGTTGTTTGCACATACTCTCTACGCGGTGGTGGTGGCCAGAGAAATCACGGAGCGCAAGCAACTGCAAGCCCAGCTGGTGCAAGCCCAAAAGATGGAAGCGGTGGGGAGGCTGGCCGGAGGTGTGGCCCACGACTTCAATAACCTGCTGACAGCCATCCTGGGTTACGGCGAGATGCTGTTTTTGGATCTCCCGGAGAATGACCCGCGGCGCCTCTATGCCGCGGAAATCATCAACACTGCAGAGCACGCCTCGGCCTTGACCCGGCAACTTTTGGCCTTCAGCCGGAAGCAGCTCATTCAACCCCGGATCATCAATCTCAATGAGCTGGTCGCGGATATGGAAAAGATGTTGCGGCGGCTATTGGGGGAAGACCTCGATCTGATCACCCTCCTGGACCCCACCCTGGGTGCGGTCAACGCCGATCCTAGCCAGATGGACCAGGTGATCATGAACCTGGCGGTGAATGCCCGGGATGCCATGCCCCGGGGAGGCAGGCTCACCATTGAAACGGAAAACGTCTTTCTGGATGAGGCCTATGCCCGGGAACACCTGGAAGTCGCCCCCGGTCCCTATGTGATGCTCACGGTCAGCGATACCGGCAGCGGTATGGACGCGGCCACCCAGGCCCATATCTTTGAGCCGTTCTTCACCACCAAAGAGCCGGGTAAGGGCACGGGACTGGGTTTGAGCACGGTATTCGGCATTGTCAAGCAGAACGGCGGTCATCTCTGGTTTAACAGCGAACCCGGGCAAGGCACCACCTTCAGAGTCTACCTGCCTATAGTGGAAGAGCCCGCCATGCCCCTCCATCCCGCGGCCGCAACGGCCGCCTCCCTGCAGGGTTCGGAAACCATCCTGGTGGCGGAAGATGACGAGCTGTTGCGCCACGTGATCTGCCAGGCCCTGGGTGCGTATGGCTACAGGGTATTGGAGGCCCGCCATGGCCAGGAAG
Source organism: Syntrophobacterales bacterium (assembly GCA_020060385.1). Taxonomy (GTDB): domain Bacteria; phylum Desulfobacterota; class Desulfobaccia; order Desulfobaccales; family 0-14-0-80-60-11; genus SURF-52. The sequence goes on from JAGVAH010000082.1 coordinate 110,293, forward strand.
CCATTCTGGTCTGCGGACGCCATCGGGGGCCGATTCATCTGGTATTGACCGATGTGGTCATGCCTGGGATGAGCGGGGGGGAATTGATGGAGCGTCTGTCCCCCCTGGGCCGCAAGATGAAAGTGCTGTTCATGTCCGGCTATACCGAAGACACCGCGGCCCTCCAGAGTCTATTGGCGTCAGGAGTCCCCTTTTTGGAAAAACCCTTCAAAATGATAAACTTGATCAAAATGGTGCGGGAAGTCCTGGATTTACCTGAAAAATCTTAGACACAGAGAAAAAAAAGAGCCATAGAGATTTTTTGGTAATGGTCGAGACATGGCCAGGCAACCTCTGCGCTAAAGTTTAATAGCATCCGACGTCCTGCCCCCACCAAAGCCCATTTCACTATCCAGATCATATGACGATTATGAGAATGCGCTCCACAATTCTCACAATCGCTTATTTCATATCGTTAATTCATTGGAAATTTTGCAAATTATATTGTTTGGAGATATACGCAATGCCAAAGTAGTCCTGGTTCCCTGGGCTTAGGGTAAAAAGCAGACGTACCAGAACTAAGGAGTCACCTTGGGGATGACTGAAGGAGCCCCGGATAATTATCAGGAGTTTTTTTTTCGCAATAGGCCTTGTAAATATTAATCTCAATGAATATTAATTATCTAAGCTGGTTAGTCGCTGATGCGGAGACCATGGTGAAAGAATGGCTCTTGCAGCGGAGATGGCGGGTCATACTGGCCGGGATGCTGCTGGTGGCGGTTCCGGTGCTCAGCCTGGCGTTTTTCGTCTACCTGACCATGGCCCGGGACCTGGAAAAATTGCTCATCGCCGCGAGCCGCGATTACGCCGGCGACTGCGTCCAGGCCATTACCGACAGGCTGGACCGGGATCTGGCCCGGGGCCAGGCTTATGCCAGCCGGCCGCTGATGCAGGCCCTACTCCGGGAAGGCCACCTGGATAAGGTACGCTTTCACCTGCAGCAACTGGTAACCGGCACCGATTCCCTGGAACGCGCCTTCATCTCCTCTCCCCAAGGCGTCCTTCTGACGGACTACCCTTCGGACCCAAAGGTGCATGGCCGGGATTTTTCCTACCGGGACTGGTATCGGGGGGTGTCCCAAAGATGGACCCCGTACGTCTCGGAGTTTTTTCAGCGGGCCGCCATCCCTCCGAGGTTTCTCTTTAACATCGCGGTTCCCATCAGATCCCCGGAAGGGCGCATTTTGGGCATACTGGTGATGCAACCCAAAGATGACTACTTTCAAGGCTCCTTGAAACGCACGGAAAGAAAAAAGGTTGCCATCCACATCCTGGACCATAGAGGCCGGATCGTCTACCACTCCCATCGAAAAATAGACCAAGCGCAGGACTTTTCCTCCCACCCCATGGTCCAAAAGCTGCAGCAGGGACTCGGGGGAGAGGAAAAAACCAGGGGTCTGGACAGCCAGGACATGGTGATCGCCGCGTACCGGCCGGTGCCCCCCTTTGGCTGGGGGGTAATTGCCGAGAAACCGGTTAAGGAGGCCCTGGCGCCATTTACCGGGGCAATTTTCAGCCTGTCGATTTTTACTCTGGCCGTGCTTGTCTTGGGGGTATTCGGCGCTTACCAGGGCGCCAATCTTCTCCTGGCCACCCATCGTCTCACCGGGGAATTGGCAAGGGTCAACGCCGAGTTGCAGGGAAATCAGCAGGAGTTGGCGAAGACTAACGCCAGGCTCCAAGAAGCTTCCCAAGCGAAGTCCGATTTCCTGGCCAACATGTCCCATGAACTGCGCACCCCCCTGAACGCCATTATCGGCTTTTCCGAGGTCCTTCAGGACGAGCTGTTCGGCGACCTCAATACCAAGCAGAAAGAATATGTGCAAAATATCTATAAGAGCGGCTTGCACCTGCTGGGCCTGATCAACGACATCCTGGACCTGGCCAAGGTGGAGTCCGGCAAGATGGAACTGGAGCTTAACAGCTTTTCCCTCAAAGAGGCCCTGGAATCCTCTCTCGTCATGGTGAAGGAGAAGGCCATGAAACAGGGGATAGCCCTCAGTCTGGAGGTGGAACCGGAAGCGGAGGGGGAAATCACTCTCGATGAACGGAAGTTCAAACAGATTATGTTCAATCTCCTCAGCAACGCGGTAAAATTCACCCCTCGGGGAGGCCGGGTGACGGTGTCGGCCCGCCGCTGGGAGCCGGAAAAGCCCCCCGAAGCCGCGGTCGCAAAGGCTGACCGCGGCTTCCTGGAAATCTCTGTGGCCGACAGCGGCATGGGCATCAAGCCGGAAGATTTGGGACGGTTATTTCAGGAATTCACTCAATTGGGACAGGTTTATACCAAGGCTTTTGAAGGCACCGGCCTGGGGCTGGCCCTGACCAAGCGCCTGGTAGAACTGCAAGGTGGCCGTATCCGGGTGGAGAGCGAACCGGGCCAAGGCAGCCGTTTTTCTTTCACCGTACCCAGGGAAGCCCCGGGGCTCTTGCGTCCCATTTTCGCTCCCTCCCCCATCCCCCTTCTGTCGGCACAAGATGAAAGGGTGATCCTCCTCATTGACGACGACCCCCAGGACTTGGCCATTTTGGAAGAGGCCGTGCGGTCTAAAGGAGTAAAGGTGATCAAGGCGGACAGCGGTCAGGAAGGATTGGACCTGGCCCAGCGGCTCAAGCCTGATCTGATTATCCTGGACTTGCTGATGCCCCAGCCGAACGGCTTTGAAGTCCTGGAGACTTTGAAATCCACAGAGGAAACGGCCCCCATTCCGATAATCATCTTTACCATTATGGACCTTTCACCGCAGGACAAGGCTCAATTAGCAGAGAAGACCCTGGCCTTTTTCGAGAAAGGGGTGGTGAGCAAGGAAGCCTTTGTGGCCCAGGTGCAGCAGGTCCTGGGTTTGTAATTTCCGCTTTCGGGATGGAAAGATGACCAAGAAGATTCTCATCGTGGAAGACAATGAGGTTAACCGGCTGTTGATGAAGGATGTCCTGGCCTATCATGGCTTTGAGATCATCGAAGCCGCCGATGGCGCCGATGGCCTGGAAAAGGCGAAGGAGTGCAGGCCGGACCTGATCCTCATGGATATGCAAATGCCGGTCATGGACGGCTTTGCGGCAGCCGCCCTCCTGAAAGCCGACCCCGGGACCCGGGACATCAAGATCATCTGCATTACTTCCTTTGCCATGAAGGGCGACAAGGAAAAGATTTTGCAGGCGGGATGTGATGCCTATGTAGCCAAGCCCATTAATACCCGGGAATTGCCCAAGCTGGTGGAACGTTATTTGAAAGAAGAGTAACTTCGTTGCCAAAACCCGGTTATCACCATCCGGACCTCTTGCTCCCCGGTGTTTAGATGGGGAAGGCCGAGATCGGTTGATCCTTACCGCTTGCCGCAGTCCAGGGAAGGCCTCCGGCTTCACAGAAAGCAATTATAACAAGGGGGCATCCAGTCATGATGAATCCCAAATCCAGAATACTTCTGGTGGATGATGAGCCCATGAATGTGGCTCTCCTGGAGGCGGTGCTGGTTTCCCGGGGTTATGAGGTCATTCCTGCAGGAAATGGCCCTGAGGCCCTGGACCTGATCCGCGAGCAAGAGGTTGACCTGGTGCTTCTGGATATTATGATGCCGGGGATGGATGGGTTTGAAGTCTGCCGCCGCCTCAAAGAGGACGAAGGGCTGCGGGAGATTCCCATCATCATGCTCACCGTCCTCCAATCCAAGAAAGACCGTATACAGGGGATCGAGGCCGGGGCCGATGACTTCATTTCCAAGCCCTTCGATCAAGGGGAAGTTCTGGCCAGAATCCGAATGCTCCTGAAGATGCGGGAGATCAACGCCAACCTCCGTTCCGCCTATCATCATATCAACCTCCTGGGCTCCCTGGGGGAGAGCATGATCAGCAATTTCGACCCTCATCATTTTGATGTCATGCTGGGCATGGACCAAATGGTAGGGCAGATCATGAGTCACACCGGAGGGCCCATCGGCAAGCCCCAACTAATCCTGGTGGGAGTGTGGCAGGAGAACCAGGACTGGCTGTGGCGACTATATCACCAGGCAGGGGGGCAGTTGAGACAATGCGATCTTAAGAAGATAGACTTCCAGAACCTGCTGACCCAGATACCTGAAGATAAATTAGGGGCTTTTCATTATAACGAAGGTAATCCTTTGCCGCCTAAGTTCCACGATGTCTTAAACAAGATGGACGTATTGGGTTTGAAAGTGGCCAACATGGTGGGTTATATCAACCCTCAATTATACCTCTTCGCCTGCAATTATGGACGTTCGGTTAATCAGCATGACCTGGCGGTGATCAAGCACCTGGTCATGGAGAGGCTCTTTTTTAAATCCATTGCCGGCCAGATTGCCGCGGTGGAGGATGCCTTCGCTTATACGGTACAGTCCCTGGCCCGGGCCGCCGAGGCCAATGATGAAGATACCGGCAATCATATTGTGCGGGTGGGCGAGTACGCCGCAGTTTTGGCGGAGCATCTGGGGCTCCCGGAGAAATTTGTCCGGAACATCAGGATTCAAGCCCAAATGCATGATGTGGGCAAGGTCCACATCCATCCGGATATCCTGCAGAAACCGGGGGCGCTCTCCCCTGAGGAATGGGAGGTTATGAAAAGACACCCCCTGGCCGGCGGCAAAATCCTGGGAGATCACTCCCGCCTGAGTATGGCCAAGAATATCGCCTTAACCCATCATGAGCGGTGGGATGGCAGCGGCTATCCCTACGGCCTAAAAGGAGAAGAGATTCCCATTGAAGGCAGGATCGCCATCATTGCCGACCAATATGACGCCCTGAGAAATGCGCGGGTTTATAAGCCCGCGTTTGATCATCAGACTACTTTCCAAATTCTTGTGGATGGGGATGGTAGAACAAAGCCGGGCCATTTCGATCCAGAGATATTGGCAGGCTTCAAAGCCATGGCTTTTCGGTTTGAAGAGATTTACGAGATGCTAAAATAGTCGTTACCATTAATTTCTCTGTGCCCCTCTCTGCTCTCTGGGCCTCTGTGGTAAAATCTTTTTATGACCTCCCGGCAGACCCCCGCCATTGTCCTGCAGATCCGCGATTACGGGGAAGCGGACCGGCTGGTAAATTTCCTCACCCCCGACGGGGGCCGGGTCTCCGGCATCGCCAAGCACGCCAAGAAGAGCAAGCGCCGCTTTGCCAACTGCCTGGAGCCCCTGAACCGGGTGATCTTTCAGCTTTCCCCCCGGCCTCGGGGCGATCTGGAATTCATCCAGCAGGGAGAACTGGTCAACCCCTTCTCCCATCTCCGCCGAGACCTGCGGCGCCTGGCGGCCGGCGCGGTCCTGGCGGAACTGGCCGGGGAACTCTCCGCGCCGGTGGAAGCCACCGGCTCCATCTTTCAGACCCTGAACCAGGCCCTGGAACTGTTGGACGGCGGCGGCGCCCCGGACTCCCTGTTGCCGGCATTTTTCCTCCATCTCTTGAAATTAGGGGGATACGGCCCCCGTTGGCGGGACTGTCGCCAGTGCGGCCGGGAGCCTGCGCCTCCCCTTTATTTCAGCATTTCCAAAGGGGGGGTGGTCTGCAGCTCCTGCAGGAACGCGGCCGCGGGGCCTATGCTGCCCCTTACTCCCGGGGTCTGGAAACTGCTGCGCCTGGCCCAGGACCTGCCCCCGGAAAAACTCCACCGTCTGCGTTTCCCCCCCTCCCAACGGGACCAGAGCCTGGCTCTGCTCCAAAAATTCTCTCGCCATCACCTGGGCCGGGACCTGAAGTCCTGGTCCTTCTGGGAGAAGATGACCCGGGGCTAGGATAATGTCCCGGTAATACCTTTCCAAAGTAGCGAAGTCCTTTCTCCCTCCCCCTTGAGGGGGGAGGGTCGGGGTGGGGGTGGCGTCTTTTTGACTGATTACAGGCAGTTTCCCGAAGTCGCCCCCCTCCCCCCGTGGGGCTGATCATTACCCATAAGTCGGATGAGGCGGAAAGAGCTAAGGGGATATTAAGGGATGCCACGTTTATACACCCCCCTCACCCTAACCCTCTCCCCCCCTTGGGGGGAAAGGCCCGCAAATGTTTAATATCTGCCATATGTTATTTTTTCCATATCAACTTGTGGGTGATGATCAGCCCCGTGGGGAGGGGGAGTTTTAGGAGGAGTCATTTTGTTAATTATTCCTGGGACGCGACATTGAGGCACCGGTCTTATACAGTCTTTCATCCCAATCCTTGCCTTGTCTGGCAAATATCAAGTTTTAAAGGAACTTGCCGATATTACTAAAAATAAGCATCATCACCCACCAACCCCATGCCGGGACGCCCATGAAGACCAAATCCCTGTTTCTGGCTCTGCTTTCCTGCCTCTTCCTCCTTAACCTCAGCCTTGCCCCCCAGGCCCATGGAGCCCGGGTGTATCTGGTGGTGGACCACGGGGTGGAACAGGATGCGGAAGCCCAGGGCCGGGCCGCGGTCAACGGCGTCTTTGATTTTTTTCAAAGAATTTATGGGATAGGTCTACAAAGAGATCTACGCATCAAATTCTCCTGCGATAAACTCAACTATAAAAAGGCCATCCAGGACTGGTACGGCGCCAGCGAGTCCCAAGCTCATTTAACGGCCAGCTCCTCCCTGGGTGTGCAGCGGCAGGGAGACCTAATAGTAAATTTAGGAGATATCAACGGCGACTATCAACAGCTCTTCGTCCTCTGCCACGAGTTGGTGCATTTCTATCAGGCGCAGGAGAGCCTGGATAAACATGGGGCGTTAGGCTGGATGCTGGAAGGCACGGCTGACGCCCTGGCGGCTCACATTTTGGAGACCGTGGGCGTAAAAAACGCGAGGGGCTACAAAAGCTGTTGGATTGAAAATCTGAAAAAGGTTCGGGGTGTTCCCAGCCTGGAAAGCCTGCACACCCGCCAGGGACTGATGTCCGCCTGTTATACCTATGGGGGCCGGGTCACCTATGCAACTTCAGCCTTAGCGGTGATTACCCTGGTGGAGTGGCGGGGCTACCCGGCCCTGTTTACCTACTTCCGGGCCCTGAAAAATTGCAGTCCGGAAGATGCCTTTTACCAGGCCTTTGGCACCAGGGCCGGGGATTTCGAAAAACAATTCCGCCCCTTTTAGGGGCCCTCACTTCTCTTGGGGAAGACCGCAGCCACGGGGTTTCAGGCCCGGCCGGCCAGGCCCGCATTCCTTGCATGGGTTTTCCCGCCCTGGCTCATGCCCATTTTTTTCAAAGTCTTTTAAGATTAAGCACTTTAAAGGCTTGCCTTAATCACGGAATTGCCTATTCTAGGGCCAGAGGTTTAACCCTGCGCCCCGGCGAGACGCCCCCGCCAGAAGGGAAGTGCTGGACATGCCGCAGCCTTTGACCTACCAATCCTGGACCCCGGTGCTTTTGGTGGTCTTCTTTCTCCTCCTGGGGGCCCTGGAAAACCTCTGGCCCCTGCGACGCCTGAAACGCTCCTGGCCCCGGCGCTGGACCGTTAATCTGGCGGTCACCGCACTCTCCTTCGGGGTGGGTGCGGCCCTGGTGAGGCCCTTGGCCCTGGCTACAGCCGCTTGGGCCCAGTCCCATTCCCTGGGTCTCTTCCCCTGGCTGGCCCTACCCTTCTGGGCCCAATTCCTCCTGGGTTTTTTGTGGATGGACGCCACCTTCTATTTCTGGCACCGGGCCAACCACGTCTTTCCCCTGCTGTGGCGCTTCCACAACGTGCACCACGTGGACCCGGACATGGACGTGTCCACCTCTTTCCGCTTTCATTACGGCGAGACCTTCTATTCCTCCCTCTTTCGCGTCTTGCAGGTATTACTGGTGGGGCTCTCTCCTTTTACCTATCTGGCCTATGAAGTCGTCTTCAACCTGGCCACCATGTTTCACCACAGCAACCTGGCCCTCCCCATCGACCTGGAGAGGCGGCTGAATAAGGTGCTGGTCACCCCCCGGATGCACGGCATCCACCATTCCGCGGTGGGCCAGGAGACCAACTCCAATTATTCCGTCATCTTCTCCTGGTGGGACCGGTTGAACCTGAGCCTGCGCCTCAATGTGCCCCAGAAGGAGGTGGTTATCGGGGTTCCAGGTTATCTCCTGCCCGGGGACAACCACCTCTGGCCCCTGTTGCTGCAGCCTTTTGAGCACCAGCGCCCCTACTGGCGCTGGCCCACCGGCCGGGCCAGTGTGCGCAAAATCGTGGCCGCGGCCGATCCCCATCATCTCCTCCCCTGAGCATCGCCCTTCTCTCGCCCCCGGATTTTTGGCCGTCACCTTGCCCCGGTTGGCCCAGACTCTTATCATAATTGGATAGGAGGCGGTTTTAGTGAGCAGAGGGCAGTGAAAAGGAGAAGGTCGGATAAATCTCGTTTTTATAACAAGTCTCAATCTAACGGCAATTTTTCTGGAGGGGTGAACCTTGTGTTCGCCCACCCTCGCAGGGCGAATACAAGATTCGCCCCTACAGCTCAATGCCATTTCAAGGGGAAAGGTATTACTGCTCAACGCTCACTGACCCGGCCTTCCAAGTCTTGTCAAAGGAGATAAGCCATGAGGCTGCAAGGCAAGCGCATTGCCATCCTGGTGGAGGATCTCTACCAGGATCAAGAGGTGTGGTATCCCTTGCTGCGCTTCCGGGAGGAAGGCGCGGCAGTGGTGGTGGTGGGCTCCGGCGCCGCCAAGGTGCATACCAGCAAATACGGCTACCCGGTGGAAGTGGATAAATTCGCCCCCCAGGTGCGGGCCGAACAGTTCGACGGGGTAATCATCCCCGGGGGCTACGCCCCGGATATCATGCGCCGCCATCCGGCCATGGTCGCACTGGTGCGGGACGCGGTGCAACAGGGCAAGATCGTGGCCGCCATTTGCCACGGGGGCTGGATGCTGGCCTCTGCCCAGGTTCTTAAAGGCAAGACGGTCACCTGCTTCTTCGCCATCAAGGATGATCTGGTGCACGCGGGGGCTGACTATGTGGACCTGGAGGTGGCGGTGGACGGCAATCTCATCACCTCCAGGAAGCCCGAGGATCTCCCAGCCTTCTGCCGTACCATCATCGCCGCGCTGGCAGGTTAAATCTTCCCGCCGGCCTGCCCCCTCTGGCAGCAAAACAGGTACAGCGGCTAAGCCTGGGACAGTGGCTCGAACATGTCCCAGGACTGACGCATGCTGGATTAAATATTTTCACTAAAATTACCATCAGTTATCCTGCCTAGTCCCTGGCCGCGTCCTTGCAGAAGTGAGTTCCGGGAGCCGGAGAGCCAGGCTCCCGCATCTTCCTGACCGGGAGAGGGGACCTGGGGCCACTCTCTCCGGGGAGAGGAGCCGGGGCCATGGAAAGAGGTCTCGGACTGGCGGCGGGCCGCGGCTACCAGTGGCTGGGCGCGGGAGAAGAAGGCCTGGACCGGGCCGTGGTGGCGGGGTTGATGCTGGACGCGGCCTTAAAGGCCGCGCCTGGGCCCCCTGACCCCCAGGCCTGGGGCCGCCTCCTCAAAATCCGGGTGCAGGAAGCGTTGCTCACCCATCTGGCGGGCCGCATCACCCTGGACCGCTTCCGGGCCTTAATCAGCAGCTTGAACCATTGTTTCCCCTTTTATCTGCCCCTCATCTCCCCTTTGGCGCAGCCCGGGCCCCCAGGGTCCGGCTCTCCCAGGCCTGCGGCTGCAGAGCCACCCTTTCCCGCCTCTTTCAACCGGTCGGTGCGCGTCCACCTGTTGGCCACAGCCCTGGCCCGGCTCCGGGGTATTCTCCCCCGGCGGCCCCATAGCAAGTTGCAGGCTGAGAAGCTGCTCCACTTCCTGGCGGGCACCCGGGGCTGCTGGTTCCGCCTCCGGGACTTCCAGGAGCGCTTCTCTCTGGAGCGCAAGACCGCCTGGGAATACCTGCAAAAATTTTGGCGGGCCGGGCTTCTTACCCACAACCAGGGCCGGGCTGCGTCGGTGCGCTACGCCTTGGCGGAGCGCTTTTTGCTGGTCCCGGGGGCAGCCCTCCGGGCCCATGCGGCCGCGGCCCTGGGGGACCTGGACCCCCGCCTGGGGGCCCGGGTGGCGGACTGGCTCATTGCCAGCGGCGGCGCCTCCTTCTGGGAGGAGGAATGGCGCCGCTTTCTGCCAGGGGCGCCTTTCCAGGAGATTCTGGACCGCCTCACCAACCCTGGTTCTCTCCTGGAGGTGGTGAGGGCCACTCCGGGGGGTAGCCGCCTCCTGCGGCTGCCCGCAGATTGGCGCCGCCACCCGGAGGCGATCTCCTAAAGTCAACGGCCCCAGAGTGTCCAGCAGGGTAGACGTACCGGCCTTTCCGGTTATCTTATTGGTATATGGTTACTTTTCCCAGGGAACCAGAATCTAGCCAAAATCTAACTTGCTCATTGGCAAGGAAATGATAATATATCTCCAGGTCATTTCGACAACCCCTTGCATAGCTGGTCCCTGCAAGCCCTTACAACCATACCTGCATAATTAATCAATCCTGCAATTTTGAGAATCAGTGAAGCCATCTTGCCTGAGGCTGCGGGGCCGCAGATCAGTATTCAACCAAGAGACCTAGCAATAGGGAGGACTGTAACCGTGAACTACGATTTGCCGGATATCCCCTCTCCGGAATTGTGTGCCGGTAAAATCTTCGAGATCAGCGGCAATCGCCTGGAGCCGGAGTTGGCCGCGGAACTGCTGCCCAGAATTCTGCAGCATAAATGGCTTATGTCGGAAAAGCTGGCCCGGGACGTGGGCCTGAAGGTGGCGTGCATCGATTTTCTGGAAAACATGGAGCAGGCCCGGGAAGAATACCTGGCCTATCAATATCACGATCTCCTTAACGAGATGGGCGCCCTGGCCATCAGTCCCCAATTATGGGCCACCATCTCCGATTCCCAACCCCCGAAGCAGATAGTGCAAAAGAGGATCATTCTGCCCCTAATCCGGGAGAATCTCTCGAAAAAGCATGGAGTTGTGCCTCCCAAGGCCATTATTTTCTTCGGACCTCCGGGCACCGGCAAGACCCACTTTGCCAAGGCCATCGCCGGCGCCCTGTCCTGGTGGTTCATCGAGATCGCGCCCAGCATGCTCCTGGCGGACGGCAGCGAAAAGATGGGAGCCAATCTCCGGAAGATCATGGAAAAATGCAGGAACTTGAAAGAAGTCGTCATTTTTATCGATGAATTCGAGGAGATTGCCGGGAGCCGGGATGAGGCCAGCCGCCTGGATAAATCCATTACCAACGAATTCTTGAAACAGGTGCCCTTGTTCAAAAGCCAGGACAACAATCTGCTCCTCATCTGCGCCACCAACTACATCCGGGACCTGGACGCCGCACTGCTGCGGCCCGGGCGATTTGATTGCATTATTCCGGTGGGGACTTTGAACGAAGAAGAACGGGCCAATATCCTGGAATACTACCTGGCCAAACTGAATACCGGGGAAGTGGACCTCAAACGGGTGATCAAGATGACCTCCCGGTTCACCCCCGCGGATATTGAATATCTCTTCCAGCAAGTGGCCCAGTTCACCTTCGAGCAGGAACTGGCCACCAGGCAGGATTACCGGGTGACTACGGACACTATCTTTGAGATTATCCCGAAAATCCGGGCTACCCTGACTGACGAAATCATCGTGGAGTTCGAAAAGGATAGTATCACCTACTCCCGGTATTAAACTTGAGACCTCTGCAAAAGGCTGTTTTTTGTCATTCTGAACGGAGCGCAGCGGAGTGAAGAATCTAGAGTTTCCCCACGCTAGATTCTTCGGTCGCTTCGCTCAGAATGACAAGATCGCGAGGCTGAAGCGGGCGAGACGCCCGCCCTCCTTTTTTAACCCCGGGCTATACCACCAATGCCGCAGAATCAATTCACCCCGAGGCCGCTTTCCGGAGGCGGATGGCCCCGGGGGTTACTTCCACCAGCTCGTCGTCGTTGATGAACTCCATGGCCTGCTCCAGGCTGAACTGCCGGGGGGGCACCAGGCGCAGGGCCTCGTCCGCGCCCGCGGCCCGGATATTGGTGAGCTTCTTCTCCTTGGTGATATTCACCCAGATATCTTCGGGCCGGGTATTTTCCCCCACAATCATGCCCCGGTAAACCGGGTCCCCCGGCTTGACAAAAATCGTGCCCCGGGGCTGCAGGTGGAAAATGGCATAGCCCACCGCCTTGCCGGGCCGGTCCGCGATCAAGGCCCCGTTGGGCCGGCCGCTGATCTCTCCCGCGTAGGGCCTGAAACCCTCCAGAATGGTGTTCAAGAGCCCCGTGCCCCGGGAATCGTTCAGGAACTGGCCCCGGAAGCCGATCAAGCCCCGGGAGGGGATGGTAAACTCCAGGCGCACCCGGCCCGAACCGTGGTTGATCATCTTCACCATCCGCCCCCGGCGCGCGGCCATCTTCTCGGTGACGATGCCGATGAACTCCTCGGGAATATCCACCACCGCGGTCTCCACCGGCTCTAAGAGCGAGCCGTCTTTTTCCCGGATGATGACCCGGGGTTTGGAGAGGGACAGTTCAAAACCTTCCCGGCGCATCATCTCGATCAGGACCGCGAGTTGCAGCTCCCCCCGGGCGCTGACCTTAAAGGCGTCTTTGGACTCCCCCGGCTCCACCTTGATGGACACGTTGTACAAGACTTCCTTGTCCAGGCGCTCCTTGAGATGGCGGGAGGTGAGGAGCCTCCCCTCCTTACCGGCCAGGGGCGAATTATTCACGGAAAAGACCATGGAGATGGTGGGCTCTTCCACGGTGATGCCGGGCAGCGGCCGGGGGTCCTCCGGGTCCGCCAAAGTGTCGCCGATGAAGGCCGCGGGCACCCCGGCCACCGCGGCCAGATCGCCGGCGGCGATGCTTTCCGGCTCGCTCCGGTCCAGGCCCTCGAAGCTGTAAATGACGCTGAGGTTGGCCTTCCCGGCCCTCTGCCCTGCTTTTAAGAGCGCCACTTCCTGGCCTTTTTTAAGCGCGCCGCCGACGATCTTGCCCACGGCGATGAGGCCCACGTAGTCGCTGTAATCCAGGCTGGTCACCAGAAACTGCAGAGGCCCGTCCGGGTCGTAGCGGGGCGGGGGAATGGCTGAGAGGATGGCTTCAAAGAGGGGCGTCAGGTCCCGCCCCTGCCCTTCCGGATCGGTCAGGGCGATGCCCGCCTTGGCGTTGGTGTAGAGCACCGGGAACTCCAGTTGCTCCTCGGTGGCGTCCAGATCGATGAACAGGTCGTAGATCTCGTCCAGCACCTCCTGGGGGCGCCGGTCCTCCCGGTCGATCTTGTTGATGACCACGATGGCCGGGAGCCCTTTTTCCAGGGCTTTTCCCAAAACGAAGCGGGTCTGGGGCAAAGGGCCTTCGGTGGCGTCCACCAGGAGCATGACCCCATCCACCAGGTTCAGGGTGCGTTCCACTTCGCCCCCGAAATCTGCGTGGCCCGGGGTGTCGACGATATTGATCTTCACGCCCTTGTAGGTGATGGCCATGTTCTTGGCCATGATGGTGATGCCCTTTTCCCGCTCCAGGTCCAGGCTATCCAGGACCCGTTCCGCCACCTGCTCGTTGGCCCGGAAGATGCCGCTCTGCCAGAGCATGGCGTCCGCCAGGGTGGTCTTCCCATGGTCCACGTGGGCGATGATGGCGATATTGCGCAAATCGTCTCGAGTTTTCATAAATCCTCGGCAAAATATGGGCCGCGTCCGGAGCGGCCTTTATCTCACTACTCCTTTTGGATTGATAAGCAGACAGTATTTAGCTATCAGCTAACAAAAGGCAACTTACCTTGTCTTTTGCTAAAGACTAAAAGCTGAAGGCTGGTATGCAAAAATCCGGGCAGGACGGCAGGGAAACCCCTCCGTTTAATCTTGGCTGGCAAAATCTTGCGGCAAGTTCCCGGCAGTATTTATATGGAGTTTAACGTTTGCGCCCTTTTTGCGCAAGACAGCGAAAAAATCCGGAAGTTCTCCAAGCAAATTTTGGATACAGTGTTGATCATGATGAGTTTACCGCTAAACCTTTTTCACTGATTATGTTTACAATATATTTTTTTCTGAATTTGTGCTACCCTTCTTTCCCTGAGACAATTTTGGCAGCAAGGAAAGAACTTTTTCGAGATTAACCCCCCACTTAAGGGTTCCAGGACTTTTTTAACTGGGGGTGCCAAGATTGCCGCATAATCACCAGATGATTATACCAAAGGGGAGGTTGTCATGTGGGACCTAACTGTCTCTAACTATCCATCATGGCGTGGCGGGATTTTCTTTCCCGTGATTTTGGCGCTGGCTTTGAGCTTTTCCCTGGGGCCAGCCTGGGCTGGAGCCGATGAGGCCTATGCCCATCTCCAAGAGGTGATGGATAAATATAATGATGTTTTTTACGTCTATTTGGGCCGGGATGAGGGGGGCAATCATTTTTTCCCCTCCGGCAAGATGGGGGACCTGGATGATCTGGCTATTAACACCAACTGGACTTCCGGCTGCCTAGAAGCCGATGCCCGCAATTGCAGTTGCACCAAAGTAGTATACACCCCCAAACCAACCAGCGTGTGGGCCGGCCTTTACTGGCAGGAACCGGAAAACAACTGGGGAGGCATAGCCAACGCCGGTTATGATCTCCGGGGAGCCGACCGGCTCGTTTTCCGGGTCAAAGGAGAAAAAGCGGGTGGGGTGGTGGAGTTTTTTGCAGGGGGCCTAACCGGGGAACCCTTAACCAAGACCTCGATAACAGTAACTTTAACAGAAGACTGGAAAAAGTATGAGATTCCCTTGGATTCGAAAGACCTACGCCGGGTCATCGGCGGTTTCGGTTTTAGCGTGAGTAAAGCTAACTTCCCCTCCGGCGCCACTTTTTATCTGGACAACATTTATTATAACCAGGCGCGCCCCGATGACCTGAGGCTGCTGGTCAGCTATGAGACCTTTAATTTGGGGGGGGCCGATAGAACTTTTAAGAATTCGGCCTATGTCTATGATAATTCCCTGGCCTTACTGGCCTTCTTGGCCAGGGGCGGCAGTGATGATCTGAGGCGGGCGAGAATTTTGGCGGATGGTCTGGTGGCGGCCCAAAACCATGACCGGAAGTTTACCGACGGCCGCTTGCGCAACGGTTATAAGTCTGGGGATTTGATTTACTATTACACGGACACAGCCCAACTCCCCGGATATTGGAATGATGATACTGACCCTCCACAATGGTACGAAGACCAATATGCCAAGGAAACCTACACCGGCAATCTGGCCTGGGCCATGATCGCCCTGTTGCATTATTATAAAAAAATGGGAGGGGCTGCTTATCTGAATGCCGCGGTCAGGCTGGGCAATTTCATCGAGGCCAATTTAAAGGATACCCGGTCTGCAGGCGGCTATAATTATGGCTACCGGTATGTAGCAGGTACCGATGATGTCTTTAATAAAGATCTGGTTAGATCCATGGAGCATAATATTGACCTGTATGTGGCCTTTAGATTGTTATATGAAATAACGAGCGAGGCCCAGTGGCTCAACCGGGCCCAGTATGCCAAAGTTTTTGTCCTGGCCATGTGGAGACCCGACAACCAACAATTCATCTGCGGAAAGAAGGCGGATGGTACCGATGATGAGAGATATGCGCTGGATGCCCAGGCCTGGGCCGCCCTGGCCCTTGACAGTTACTTAACGGCCGTTCGCCGGGCGGAGATCAACTTTTTTGCCACCGGCTGCGGCTTTCAAGGATTTGCCTTCAACTCCGACCCGGCTTTTAAAACCGGAGTCTGGTTTGAGGGCACCGCGTTTATGGTGTCCGCCCTTAACCTCAGCAATTTAAAGGCAAAGGCGGATTTTTCCCTGGGAGAGCTGCGCAGGGTCCAGATCAGCGCCCCGAACGCCAATGGGCTGGGGATCATTGCGGCCTGTCCTGACCTGGATACCGGTTTTAACTGGATTTATCCCACCCGTTTATACGTCGGCGCCACCGCTTGGTACATCTTTGCGGAAACCAAATATAATCCCTTCTGGGGCACGATTATTAAGGCAAAACCGACCACCATTCCTCCTTCTTTGTTATTACTAGAATAAAATGTGGGATTGATTGGGCTGGTGATCTCAGGCCTATCGCCGCAAGAGGTGTTTTATGCAAATAGGGTTGCCGGAAACGGAGCTGCAGAAAACCATCGTCATCAGCGACATCCACATGAGCGATGGGCAGAATTACAGTTGGTTTCTTCCCCCCTGCCCGGAGGAGGTAATAGCCCTGCTCCACCGGGTGGCCAGCGATGCCAGTGTCGAAGAACTGGTGCTCCTGGGGGATGTGTTCGATCTCTGGCTCTATCCCCTGGACGTCGTCCCCTGGACCGTCAGCCAGATCATTGGGGGGAACCCGGCCATCACCCAGGCTCTCCGGCAATGCGTACAGAATATCGCCAACGTCTATTACCTGAACGGCAATCATGATCTGGAGGTCAAGGCTGCTGCTTTGCAGCCATTTAGCTCCGGCGGCAAGAGTATGCAGTGGATCACCCCGGAGTGGTATCAGGCGAAGCATCAGGGCCGGCGGCACCTGGAGCATGGGCACGGGGTAGATATGTTCAATGGGCCGGATGACTCCGGGGATACCATCGGCGGTTATCCCTTGGGATTCTTCATTACCCGGCTGGTGGCCTCGGCCCCGGACAGGCGCGCCGCGGGGCAGGCGTTAAAAGAACTGCTCCAGACCCGGAGCGCGGCCTTAGGGGCTATGACCCTTGATGAAATCGATGTCCGGGCGCTGGGTCCGGAACTGGTGAGAGCCATTGTCGACCTCCTGGAGATCTATGCCGGGGTGGATGACATTACACCCATGAGATTCTCGGAACCGGAATTGGACCAAAAATTTACGGTGGGGGATATCAAGAATCATTATGGCAGCCTGTTGGACACCTGGTTCAAGCGGTTCCCTAACCCTGTGGAATTAGCGAAGACCATGGTGGTGACGGTTATTCCCACTGGGTTGAACTGGTATGCCCAGAAGCTGCTCTCCGGGTCGTCGCCCCCGAAAGTCGTGGTCATGGGCCACACCCACCATGCCTTAACTGAGGGCGCCTATGACAACGATGGCTGTTGGTGTCTTTCCAGTTCCTGGGGCCACGGAGACGCGACCTCCAGCTACGTGGAGATAATCGGGGACCAGGCAACCCTGGTTTTTGGGAGGCAGCCGGGATAAGGAGCCGGGGCGATGTGAAGGTAAATTCCCTGATTTTAATAGGGTGAGATTGTAAAGAACTGCTAGTTATTATCCCTCCCCCAATTACCTCAACATCCTTATTCTAACGCCATACCGGACCCTGCAAATTGCCTTAATCACCCCATGGGGGTCCTTTCTACCCCTGCCAATCAATTCTCCGGGGACTGAGGGGGCAGGCAATTTTTTTTAAAAATCCACTAGATCCGGCCGGTTGATTAACAAAAACAGGGAGATTTATGCTAACATGTGAAGTCCAAAAAATGGGACTGGAAAAGGGAATTTCTCAGGGTTACCCTCGAGGATAGCCTCCACCAGGCCGTTAAGGGTAAGGCTTGCCGGGAGAGTTGCTAGATGAAAAGGGATAATATTTATTGTCCATTAAATCCCACTAGACTAATACCTGGTATAGTGATTGATTTCAACATCTATGTAAAATCTCCTATTAAAGGAACACATAAAGAAGAATATTCCCTTTTCCTGAGTCGCGGAGAAGTCTTTAATCCCGGCCATCTGGCCAAAATCAAATTTAAGCACTTTCATTCTGTCTATTATCACCGCGACGATGCAGCTAATGTAAAAGCTTACCTTGACCAAGATATTACTTTTGCAGGAGATATAAAAGATACCATCCAGGTAATAAGTGCGGACCCGGCTTCAGCAATAGGCAAAGACAACTATATTCCTTTTAATATTAACGACCTGCACCCCGGCACAAAAATCACCTTTGATCTCTTTAAAAAAACCCCAATTCCCCAAGCGACGGATTACAGTTACAATATTATTATTTCAAGGGGAGATATGTGTCAAAAATCATTGACGGATGAGCTGAAGCGGAAAGAGGTTAAGTACCTTTATTTTCGCAAGCAAGATGGCGCCGAAGCGCTGCAATATCGTAACCTGGCCAGAAAAATGAAAGCAACCCTCCCGGACATTAAATTTAATATTTCTCAGCAGACATTGGATGTTAGTCAAATTGCCACTGCCCCTGGTTTTGAGGAAGGTGAAGGTTATACTTCGCTGCCCCTACGGAATTTGACTCCGGGATGGGAGGTTCCCTTTGACGTCTTTGTCAAGACCATCACCAAAGAGGTTATGAAACCTAAATTTATTAAATGTTGCGAACGGGGTGATGTTTTTCAGAAAGAATGGCGCTTAAAGCTGCAACAATTGGGGATCCCCTGTGTTTATTTATCCTTGCAAGACCTGGAAGAAGTTCAGCAATATCTCCACCAAAACCTGGAGATGGTCTTGAAGGATGAAACTCAAGATACCCTGGAGAAGGGAGTGCGGATTTGTGACGCCGCGCATATGTGGACTTTTAACTTCTTCCACTCGGAAGAGGCCCGTACGGTGAAACAGGTTAAAGAGGGTCTGAAATTTTTGGATACCTTGTTTGAGGTCATCGGCGCCGACCATCATAATTTTTTATCTTTAATGCAGATCAAATTCCACAGCTTCCATCTTTACACCCATTGTTTTAATGTCTGCTTATTGGGATTGGCCTTCGCCATCTTCCTGGGTTGGAGCTGGGAAAAAATCCAGGAATTCGCCCTGGGGGCCCTGGTCCACGATATCGGTTTGACCAAGACGCCCCGGGACATCCTGGAGAAAAATGGCCCCCTCACTCCCGGGGAGATGTCCCAGATCAGGCGCCATCCTCTGGACGGCGTGCGCCTGCTCCAGGCATCCACCAACCTGTCTTGGGAATCCTTGCAAATGGTCATGCAGCATCATGAAAATGGCGATGGCTCCGGCTATCCGGACGGCTTGAAAATCGAGGACATCCACGATTGGGCCAGGATTTTACGCATCCTGGATACCTACGAAGCCATGACCGCGGAGCGCCCCTGGCGCCCCGCCAAGGAACCTAAGGAAGCCTTGTGGGTCATGCGCAATGACTGGGAGAAGGGCAAGGTTTTCGACAAGAATTACCTGAGGACTTTTATCTTATTTCTGGGAGACATTTCTCTGGCCAAGGACCATCCTGGGTTAGGACGGCCTTGAGGGGAGAGGGGTTTTTGCCAGTTAAAAGAGTCTTGCTGGGCCGCAACGTGTGGAGAAGATGGGGAGAGTTTAAATTCTCAGGGATATCAGCGGAACCATCCCCGGGGTGCGCAGGTTTTTGTGACGGGGATATGCTTGGTAAAGTTCGAGAAATAGAGATATGAACCAGTAAGGCCCAGGGCTAACAGCACCAGCATGCCCACCAGCAGCAACAAGTGTTTCTTCATTGCCACTTCTTCCCATGGCAGGTCGTTGAAAAACTAAGAATCAGGGACTGCATCTCCCGTTCTCCAAAACCCGATGCGGGACAATTTCGTTGGTAGCCAAGATGAGGCGGCAGCATTGGTCACCAGGGCGGAAAAATAGTTTTTCCCCTCCTTCTTCCCGTCTCCACCCCGAAAAGTTTTCTTTTTCCTATCAATATCTTCGGGTGAAAGCTAGGATAGCACAAATTTTCCTTACAATGTATCTATTGCCAGGTTGCTCTACAGACCAGCTTCCCGGGGGAGCCGATTCTTCCGGGGAAATCATCATGTAAAAATCTAGGGCAACCCTTAGACAACTAAAAGGCCCCGGCGCAACGCCGTTGCCACCGATTTCTCAGTACCCCTCAAATCAGAAAAGAGCGATTCCGGGCAGTCCCTGGCCTTTCTCTCCGGCCATTTTTTCATCTTGTTTCCCTCCTTAAGCACGGCAGGGAAGATCATTCCGGCATTTCTCCCGGCGCAGTGGGAAGTGCAGGGTTGGGCAACTTGGCGCTGCAGTCCATCCCGGAACTTTTTACTTGCTGCCGTTCTCCCCCAAGATCGGGGGAGCCGGCCTGGGGGCCTTGACCTCCAGGACCTTTAGCTATCCGGGTGCTGCTGGGAAAATCGCCCCACTCCAGGCTAACCGGCGTCTTCAGGATTATTTTCCTGGGTACCCGGAGATTTCAAGGTTGGTGACGGGCATTTCGCCTTATAGAAAAAGGCAAAAGAGACCAGGATGCTCATGCCGGCCAGAATTAAGGCCAGGGATTTTCCCTGCCACAGCCCCAGAAACCAACGGTTGAAATCATCCATCATCACCCCGAACTTGCCCCCATAAACCTCCAGGTTATGCCGATAAGCTTTGGAATTCTCCGGCATGATCGGGTAAATGGTGCCATCCGCAATTTCGTAACCCAAAGCCCCGTAGGGAATATCTGCGGCCCGGTGATAAATTAAGGCCGCGCTGCCCAGACCCCCCACCAGGATGAGGGCGCCCAGGAGGTTAAACCAGGTTCGTTGCTGAAGAATCTTCCGGTTCATCTTGTCCCCGCCCCGGGGCTGGCGGCGGACCGCCCTTTTGCCACCAGATTAGGTAAGAGTAGCCCATTCCTGTATTTTCTGGGGGAGGCAAACGATAATTGCTGGAAATAACAAGAGGTGCTTGGCAATTCCCCCGGGGAATCTTGGGGAAAGGCGTCCTGCGGCAGGGCCTTATTATTTTCCAGAGATTTCCCAACCTTAGTTACAAATGAGCACTAGCCTTAAAGAGGATAGGGGCTGGTTACTTCCGGGCATAATTGCCCAGAAAAAAAAGGACGCCCCCGATAAAGAGGGCAATTAATCCGAATAACTTCTTTTCCTTGGGGTCGTCTGCATTATAAGACTTATAAGCTGCGCACATCCCAAAATAAAGAGAACAAGGATGCTCACACCCATATTGATTGATCCTAAGACCTGGGAAATTTCTCGGCCCCTGCCTGGAGCCCCTCAAGGTTAGGGTAAATAAATCCAGTTGATCCTGGGCCCTGCCTGCCGATCACCCTTTAACCATGCCATAATTTTCGGGGGAATATCAAGCCCTATTACCTCCACTCCTCCGGCCAGGGGGCGACCTGAGGCGCCGCCTTCTAAAAATGTTGGGGGTCCCATTTCGCCTCCAGGGGGGAAGGAAAAAATTCATCTGGCGGCATCTGGGGAGGATTAACTATGGGTGTCGAGATCTCGGGCGCAGATAATAGACGCTATTGCCCAACTTTCTAATCTACCGAATTGTCTTTCTGAGCGGAGCGAAGAATCTGGTGTCGCGTCCCTGAATTACTGTGGCAATTAAAAGTGCGATATTTTACCCCCCTTTTCTAAAGGGGGGTAAGGGGGGATTATATAAGCGCCTGATAATCCCCTCAAATCCCCCTTTAGAAAAGGGGGACTTAAAATGCCTCGCAATCAAGAGGGGCGCAATTTATATCATACTATTTATGAGACGAGACACTGGAATTTTCGATGCCTAGACCCTTCGCCTGCGGCTCAGGGTGACAATAAAGATTCACAGCAAATTTAGGCAGATGTCAAATTAATCATGATGCTACCAGACGTAGTAAGGTTAGCTGGAACCTTGAACTTTGAACCTGGAGCTTTGAACTTTTAATTCAGGGTCAGACTTTGGGCAATCCGGTCGAAGAGGGGCGTATAGCGGTGAAAGCGGGCCTCCAGTTCCCCGTCTCTTCTGGGGGATTCCACCCGACCTTGGATGGTGATCATTCTATGGCCCACCGGGAAGAGGTAATTGGTGACCTTTATATGGGCATCCTTGGTGAAATCCTCGAAGGAAACGGCCACCACTTCCTTGCCGGCAATCCTGATGGGCCGGGAGGAGACCGCGCAATACTTGCACCTGTAGCCCGCCAAAATGCCGTTGAACAGATCTTGCCGGAACCGTTCCGAGATTAGCGGGGACCGGGGCGGATCCGGGACCACTAACAAGATCACGGCTTCCCGGCCTTTTCCCTGGTCGCTGGCGAACCTGACCAGGGCCCGGGAGCCTTCCGGAGGCTGCTGCCGCCAACCTTGGGGGTATCTCAGGCAAAAATTGAGGCCCAGGGCCCGGGGGTGGTCGGCGGAAAAAAACTGTTGGCCCTCCCCGGCGAGCAGGCCTCGCTCCCCGTCCCGGAGAGGCGGGCAAGAGGGCTTGCCAGAGGCGGAGGAGAGGGTCGGCTTCGGGGCAGCAGGCTCAAGGCCGCTGGCGGCGCGGTGGCTCAGATCATAAGCCACTTTCCCTGCCAGGACTACCGCATAGATGAAAATGATGATGCCCACGAGACGCCAAGTCCTTGGCAAGCCGT
Organism: Syntrophobacterales bacterium; assembly: GCA_020060385.1. Taxonomy (GTDB): domain Bacteria; phylum Desulfobacterota; class Desulfobaccia; order Desulfobaccales; family 0-14-0-80-60-11; genus SURF-52. The sequence goes on from JAGVAH010000082.1 coordinate 132,493, forward strand.
GGAAAGATCCGGGCAACTGCGGGTGGGTTTTTGCCGGGGCTGCCATGCCGTTCTCCGGGTTAGGTTTGCCAGCCGGGGGCGCTGACTGCTGAATGATAAATAGTCCATCGGCCGGTCCCCCCAATACTTTAACTTTCGGCCCGGTGCGTGCGGTTGCGGCCCCCCTCTCTCTGCTCCCCAACTTTTAACCCCCCGGCGCAGTTGCGGCCGGCTCTGGCCGGACTTATGTTGTCAGGTTAGAAGACAAGGAGGAGAAGGAACAATGAAGATGATTAGACGGTCCTCCGGGGCCATGGGAGTTGTGGGTTTGCTCTTGGTGATCCTGATGTTGACGCCGGTGGCCACCCCCAGCCGCAGCCGGGCCCAGGACCAACCTGCCGGACCCGGGGACCTCAAGGCCCCCCCGGGCACTCTGGACGCGGTCACCGCCATTCTCACCCGGCGCAGTATCCGGGATTATACCCCCCGTCCGGTCCCCGAGGAGACCATCAAGCTGTTGCTCACCGCGGGCATGGCCGCGCCTTCGGCCTTTGATGAACGCTCCACCGAGTTCGTGGTGGTTAATGACCCTAAGATCCTCAAGGAATTTGCCAAGGTCAACCCCAACTCCAGGCAGCTCAAGAAGATGACCGTGGGCATCGTGGTCTGCGGCAACAAGAACAAGCAAAAGCATAAAGGCTTGGGATACTGGCAGTTGGACGGCGCGGCGGCCTCCGAGAACATCCTCATCGCCGCCCACGCCCTGGGGCTGGGGGCGGTGTGGACCGCGATCTATCCCTATCCGGACCGGATTCCCATGGTGCAAAAGCTGCTCCAGCTGCCCGAAGAGGTCATTCCTTTGAACATCATTCCCATCGGCTATCCGGCGGAGCGGAAGCTGACCGGCAACCGCTTTGACCCGGCCCGGGCCCACTACAACCGCTGGTAAACAGACGCGGCTACCAGGCTGGATCGAGCTCAAGAGAACCCAAGCAAAAGCAAAGGGGATTGAGGGAAGGGACAGGGACCCAGTAGTGTCCGGTAGGGATTTTCCAGAAAGGCTGTCAGATTGAAGAAAAAAATGGCCGCGGGGCAAAACCTGGGCCTGCGCAGGCTGAAGCCGGTAGCAGCAAAAACCCCCTCTCCCCTGCGAGGGGAGAGGGATGGGGTGAGGGGTGGCGTCTTTGGCTCCCCCCCTCACCCTACCCCCTCCCCCCAAGGGGGGAGAGGGAAAAAATTTAAACATCAATTAGATAACTGACGAGGTGGAAAGCCTGTTTTGGAAACAGAAATCTCTTCCCTGCTTTAGCAAATATCCTGCCGGACACTACTGGGACAGACCCCTTTTTCCCCACTTCGGGTCTGTCCCTATTTTTTCGGCAATTATTGATTGGGGTCCGGGACCACGCAGTAGCCCGACTCGCTGCCTTGATAGCAAGGCTGGTAATAGGTGCCTTGGTCATAGTAATACGTCTGGTTGTTGACCACCATGGGCTGGGCGGATACGGAGAGGGCGCCCACCAGGGTGCCCACGGCTAAAGCCCCGGCTACCCCCGCAGCCACGCCCCAGCCGGGACCATAGTAAGGTCCCCAGCCGCCACCGCCGTAAACGTTGACGTTCCTATTGTAATAGTAATTGTCGTGATAAGGGGGATGCGGCCCCGGAGGTCCCGGCGGGTGCGGCCCCGGAGGTCCGGGGGGGTGTGGACCCGGAGGTCCAGGATGCGGGCCGGGAGGGCCAGGATGGGGGCCGGGGCCAGGACCGGGATGCGGGCCAGGGCCGGGGCCGGGATGGTAGCCTCCCGAGTAGTGGGGCTCCGGCCGGAAGCTGCCGCCGCCGAAGCCGCCGCCATAATGACCGCCACCGCCATAATGGCCGCCGCCATGCATACCGCCACCGCCATGCATACCGCCGCCGCCGCCCCGGGCTTGGGCTTCCTGGGTAATGACGGGAAAGCCCGCCATTAATAGGGACAAGATAAATACCACCAGCAGGCGGGATAATTGCGCGAGCCTCATGACTGACCTCCCTTCTTCTGGCGCTTCCCCTTCTTGGGCGCCTTAATTTCCCCCTGTTTTACCGGCATGAACTTGATCTGCTGGGCCCCGGCCGGCGGCGTAAAGGCAAACAGATCATCCCCGAATTTGGGGGGAAAATTCCAATCGGAGAAATAGGCGGTCCATTGGGGGGAAGCAGGACCCTTCCTGGTGACCACGATCTTCCGCACCACCGGCTGGTCCCCGGCTTCGATCCAGACCTGATAATGGGCCTGCTTGCGGTCAAAGGCCAGATGATGGCAGGAGACGCCCTTGACCACATGCCGGCCCACGTACAGAGCATGGCCCATATCCTTGAGAACATGGTCACAGAGCTTGTTGCTGCCCAACTCCGCCAGCCCCACCCGCAGGCCATAATCCTTGTAGGCCTGGTCCAGGGCCGCGTCGATATCGCCGCTCACCGCGATGCTGGCATAGTGGTTCTTATATTTGTCATAGAGAGTGAGGTTCTTGCCGTCGACAACGAGCAGTTTGCTTTCCAGATCGCCGTTCCCGTCCACCCGGAGCTTGTCGGGGCGGCGGACGGCCACCGCCACTTCCTGGCCGAACTGCAGTTTCTTGCCGCCGTGATAGACCCGGTCGTTGGTCACTTCGGCCTTGAAAGAGAATTGCTGCTGTTTCTTGAGAAACTCACAAGTTTGCCGGAGTATCTCCTTGGGGTCAGGGATTTTGAGCTTGGTGGCCGCCGGGGCCGGGGCCGCGGCCTTGGGAGCCGGAGCCGGGGCCTTGGCCTGCCCGAAGCCGGCTACGGGAGCCGCCAGGAGGATGACCGCCAGCAGGCCCAAACTCCAGGATATCTTTTTGCTCATCTCGTTCCTCCTCTTCATCACCTGAACTTAATCAACGCCATCATGTCCCTTGCTGCTGCTATCTTTGATCCTTCTTTCCCCTTAACGGTTAAGCGGATTAGAAGGATGAGCTGTATTTTCCTAAAGTGTGCTTCCGCTTCCTGGGCAGGTCAGCTTCCGGGGCAGAAGATGAGGGATGCCGGTCTCGCATGGATATTCTTAAACTGCTCCAAGTTTAACACTGTTTGGGAGATCGGGGTAAGAGTTTATTTTGAGGGCAAATTGTCCCCCGCCCGCCTGCTTATTACCATTGACCCTGGAAGACCATTTGTGATAATTTGTACAGATCGCCTTGAAGAGGAGTTGAGGATTTCATGATCCGCGACATTGAAAACGAAACCATGCCCCGGGAGGATCTCCGGGCCTTACAGCTTCAACGCCTGCAGGCCGTAGTGGAACGGGTCTATCATCTGGTGCCTTTTTACCGCCGCCGCCTGGACGAGGCCGGGGTGAAGCCCGAGGATATCCGCACCCTGGACGATCTGCAGCGGCTGCCCTTTACCACCAAGCAGGACATCCGGGATAATTACCCCTTCGGCCTTTTTGCCACCCCCATGGCCCAGGTGGTCCGCATCCACGCCTCCTCCGGCACCACCGGCAAACCCACCCCCGTGGCTTATACCCAACGGGACCTGGAGACCTGGGCGGAGTTGATGGCCCGGACCATGGCCTGCGCGGGCGCGCACCGGGGGGACATTATCCATAATGCTTACGGCTACGGTCTCTTCACCGGGGGGCTGGGTTTCCACTACGGCGCCGAGCGCCTGGGCGCGGCGGTGATCCCCGTCTCCGGGGGGCAAACCCGGCGGCAGATCATGCTCATCCAGGATTTTGCCCCCACGGTTCTCTGCTGCACCCCCTCCTTTGCCCTCTACCTGGCGGAGGTGGGCCTGGAAATGGGGGTGTCCTTCCAGGACACCCAGTTGCGGGTGGGCGTTTTCGGGGCCGAGCCCTGGAGCGAAGCCATGCGCCAGGAGATCGAAAACCGCCTCTACCTGGATGCGGTGGATATCTACGGCCTCTCTGAAATCATGGGCCCCGGCGTCTGCGTGGAATGCATTGAAGCCAAAAAGGGACTGCATCTCTTTGAAGATCATTTTCTCCCGGAAATCATCGACCCCCAGACTTTGGAGCCCGTGCCCCCCGGGGAATACGGGGAACTGGTGATCACCACCCTCACCCGGGAGGCCTTTCCCCTGCTCCGCTACCGCACCCGGGACGTCACTTCCCTGGATTACTCCCCCTGCATCTGCGGCCGCACCATCGCCCGCATGCAGCGCATCCGGGGCCGCTCCGACGACATGCTCATCATCCGGGGGGTGAACGTCTTCCCCTCCCAGATCGAGTCCGTGCTCATGGAGACCCCGGGGGTGGCGCCCCACTATCAACTGATCGTGGACCGGGAAGGGCAGCTGGACACCCTGGAGGTGCACGTGGAAGTGGACGAAGCCATGTTCTCCGATGAGGTCAAAAAGATGGAGGCCCTGGCCAAGGGCATCCAGCGGCAGATCAAGGACTATTTCACCGTTTCCGTGAAGGTGAAGCTGGTGGAGCCCAGGTCCATCCCCCGGAGCGAAGGCAAGGCCCAGCGGGTCATTGACAAGCGGAAGATTTAATTTCCGACCCCAATTGACCCCCCTTTTCTAAAGGGGGGCGGGGGGATGAGCAGCGCCCTCATAATCCCCCTAAATCCCCCTTTAGGAAAGGGGGACTTTAATACTTCACAAATGAGGAACTCTTGAAAAAATTATCACTTCTGGGACTTGCGCTTCTCCTGGTCTGTCTCTCCCTGCATACGGTGCACGCAGCCTCGGGCTTGCAGAAGATTTCAGAGAGCGTCTATGCTTATACCGATGTCCAGGGAGCCTCAGGGAAAAACAGTTTTGGGGCCAACGCCGGCATCATCGTCGGTCAGGACTGTATCGTGGCCGTGGATGCCCTGATGTCCGCCCGGGAGGCCCAGCGGTTCATCAAGGACATCAGAAAGGTCTCCAAGAAGCCGGTTAAATTTCTCGTCAATACCCACTACCACCTGGATCACTCCTTGGGGAATTCGGAATTTGCCAAACTGGGCGCGGTCATCATCGCCCAGGAAAACGCCAAAAAGAATATGCAAAAATCCGGGGCGGGCATGCTTAAGTATGCCAAGCAGAGCGGCCTCACTGACAAAGACCTGGCGGGCACCAAGGTTGCCTTTCCCACCCTGACCTTCAAAGAGCGGGTCACCCTGGATTTAGGCAATACCCAGATCCAACTCCTTTACCTGGGTCCGGCCCACACCACCGGCAGCATCCTGGTTTATCTGCCTAAGGAGAAGGTCTTATTCACCGGGGACCTGCTCTTCACCAACTTCCATCCCTTCCTGGGGGAAGCCAATATGGAGGGATGGATCAAGGTTCTCGATTACCTCATGACCATTGATGTGGAGAAAATCATCCCCGGCCATGGTCCGGTCTCCACTAAAAAGGACGTGGCTGATTTGAAAAAATATCTATTGGTTTTCGACCAGAAGGCCAAAGAGCTGACGGCCCAGTCCCAGGATCTGCAGGTCATCGTCCCGGCCATGAAGAAGGCCTTGCCGCCCCGGGCGCAGCTGGAGGCGCTGATTGGCAGAAATGTGCAAATGAAATATCTCCCCCAGGGGAAGCAGGCGCAGCCTCAGGCTAAATAAGCCGCTTTCCCTGGCTGCATCAAGAAACTAAAAGAAAAGGCTCATCATCGGCAAATACCGGTTTTACTGGCCACTGACCACTGCCACTGGCCACTGTGGAGGCACCCCATGAAAGTTGAGCAAATCTCGGTTTTTCTGGAGAATAAGGCGGGCCGGTTGGCCGAAGTCACCCGGGTTTTAGGGGATGGGGGCATCAACATCCGGGCCCTGTCCCTGGCCGACACCACTGACTTCGGCATCCTCAGGCTGATCGTGGACCAATACGACAAGGCCCGGGAACTCCTGAAGCAAAAAGGCTTCACCGTGGGCAAGACCGAAGTGGTGGCCGTGGAGGTCCCCGACCGTCCCGGGGGCCTGGGGCTGGTCCTCCAGATCCTGGCCCAAGCCGGCATCAACGTGGAATACATGTACGCCTTTGTGCAGCACAGCGGCAAGAACGCGGTGATCATCTTCCGTTTTGACAACCTGGATGATGCCATTACTCTCCTCCAAAAAGAAGGCATCCACATCTATAAAGGGGAAGAGGTTTATCGTCTTTAACAGACTGCTAACCGGCAGGGGGAGGGCCCTCCATGCCGGGGGCCAGCGCCACTGGCTTTAGAAAAAAGGGAAAACGTTCAGAAGAGCCCGGATTCTCCTGGGTGAAGCAATAATAATAATATTGAGCGGCGCCATATCAGGCTAGGGAGGTTAAGGATGAGAAGCAGAGGAATTGCGGTAATCTTGGTGTTCTTAATGGGTGTCTTGCTACTCGCGGCCGGCTGCGCCAAGGGCCCGGAAACGGAACCTTACGTGGTGGGCGGCATCTTTTCCATCACCGGTCCGGCCTCCTACCTGGGGGAGCCGGAGCGTAACACCATGGAAATGCTGGCCGCGTCCATCAATGCGGCTGGCGGCATCAAGGGCCATCCCCTGAAGGTGGTGATCTACGACGACGAGGGCGACGTCACCAAGGCCCGTCTCCATGCCGAGAAGCTGCTTACCAAGGACGGCGCCATCAGCATTATCGGCCCCAGCCTGACCCATACTTCCATGACCGTCCTGGACATTACCCAAAAGGCCAAGCTGCCCTTGATTTCCTGCGCGGCGGGGGTGGGCATCACCGCGCCCGCGGATAAGCGTCAATGGGTCTTTAAAACCGCGCAGACCGACCAGATGGCGGTGAGCCGCATCTATCAATACCTCCAGAAGCAGGGCACCACCAAGGTGGCCATCCTCACCGTGTCCACCGGCTTTGGGGTCTCCGGCAAAGGGCAGCTTATCTCCCAGGCTCCCCAATACGGGATCCAGGTGGTGGCCCAGGAGGTCTTCGGGGAAAAAGACACGGACATGACCCCCCAGCTCACCAAGATCCGGGGCACCGACGCCCAGGTGGTTATCTGCTGGGGCACCGGCCCGGCCCCGGCGCTGGTGGCCAAGAACATGAAGCAGTTGGGTCTGACCCTGACCTTGATCCAGAGCCACGGGGCCGCGTCCCAGAAATTCATCGAACTCGCGGGAGACGCGGGTGAGGGCATCCTCTTGCCCGCGGGCAAGCTGGCGGTTTATACCCAACTCCCGGACACCGACCCCCAAAAGGCGGTCTGCAAGGCCTATGCGGATCAGTACCAGGCCAAATTCAAGAAGCCGGTCTCCAGCTTCGGAGGCTATGCCTATGACGCCTTGAATATGCTGACCAAGGTCTTAAACCAGAGCGGCAAGGACAAAGAGAAGATCCGCAGCGGTCTGGAAGGCATCAAGAACTACGTGGGCGTGAGCGGCGTCTTCAACATGAGCCCGGAAGACCACAACGGCCTCACCCCGGCGGCCTTCGTGATGGTGAAGATCGACAAAGGCCAATTTAAGTTGGTTGATTGATAGTTTTCGGTTTTCTGTTCCCTTTCTCCGGGGGTGAACCCGCTCTTGCTGCCGCCTTAGGTTCACCCCCGGAAAACTGGGAAATTGCCCTGCATATTAACAACAGAAATCAGAAAACTGGAAACAGAAAACTGTCTTGGAACTAGCCTCACTCCTCCAATACCTGATCTCCGGCCTCACCAACGGCGCCATCTATGCCCTCATTGCCCTGGGCTTTGTCATTATCTATCACGCCACCACCATCATCAATTTTGCCCAGGGGGAGATGGTGATGCTGGGGGCCCTGTGCGCCATCAGCATTTATCATCACTATCCTTCCCTGCCCGTGGCCTTCGTGGGAGGCGTGGTTCTGGTAACCATTGTGGGCATTCTCTTCGAACGCCTGGCCCTGCGGCCGGTGAGGGACCCCAATCCCCTCACCCTGATCATCATCACCGTGGGGGGAGCGGTCTTCTTAAAAGGGGTGGCCATGATCCTCTGGGGCAAAGAGGCCTACAGCCTCCCCTCTTTTTCCGGGGATACCCCCTTCCACCTGGGGGGCGCCACCCTGCTGCCCCAAAACCTCTGGGTCATGGGCCTCACCGCCCTGGTGCTCCTGGCCCTGGAGTCCTTCTTCCGCCTCACCCTGACGGGCAAGGCCATGCGGGCCTGCGCCTACAACCCCCGGGCCGCCCGGCTGGTGGGCATTTCCCAGAGCCGCATGGTGCTGCTCTCCTTCGCGCTGGCCGCAGCCCTGGGCGCGGGCGCGGGCATCCTCATCGCCCCCTTGACCCTGGGCGTATATGACATGGGCACCATGGTGGGCCTCAAGGGTTTCTGCGCCGCCATCCTGGGGGGTCTGGGGAGCAGTTTCGGGGGCGTCCTGGGGGGCCTCATCCTGGGGGTGGCGGAATCCCTGGCCACCGGCCTGATCTCTTCAGGCTACCGGGATGCAGTGGCCTTTTTTATCCTGCTCCTGGTCCTCTTTATCCGGCCCCAGGGCCTGATCCGGGGCGGATCATGAACCCCCGGCAATTCCTGAATCCCTGGGTTTTGTTCGGGGCCGCGGTCCTCCTGACCGCGGCCGCGCTGCACAACGACTACTATTTAACCCTGATCAACTTCATCGGCATCCACACCCTGCTGGTGGTGGGCCTCAATCTCCTCATGGGTTATGCGGGCCAGATCTCCCTGGGCCACGCCGCGTTTTTCGGCCTGGGTGCTTACACCTCCGGGATTTTGACCGCCACTTACGGGGTCGACCCCTGGCTGGCCATGCTGGCGGGCATGCTGGTCTGCGGCCTCACCGCCTTTCTCATCGGCGTGCCGGCCCTGAAGCTCCGGGGCTATTACCTGGCCATGGCCACCCTGGGCTTCGGCATCATCCTCTATATAGTTTTCAACGAAGCGGAATCCTGGACCGGCGGCCCCTCCGGCCTGACGGGCATTCCCGACCTCTCCCTCTTCGGTTTTAAGCTGGACACCCCCAAACGCCTCTTCCTCCTCATCTGGCCGGTTTTGGGGGGCATTATGGCCTTGAGCGCCAACCTGGTGGATTCCCGCACGGGCCGTGCCCTGCGGGCCCTGCACGAAGGGGAGGCCGCGGCCCAATCCCTGGGGGTGAACACCTCCCGTTTAAAACTGATGATCTTCGTCTGGAGCGCGCTGTACGCCTCTCTGGCCGGGAGCCTCTACGCCCACACCCTCAACTTCATCGCCGCGGCCTCCTTCGGCTTCATGTTCTCCATCAAGCTGGTGACCATGGTGGTTTTGGGGGGCATGGCCAGCATCTGGGGGTCGTTCCTGGGGGCCGCGGTCCTCACCGTGCTCCCGGAGATGCTCACCATGTTCCATGACTACGAAGTGATCATCTTCGGGGTCATCCTCATGGTGGTCATGATCTTTCTGCCCCGGGGCCTGGTGCGGGGGATCATGGACCTGTGGGAATTCCGGCGGTATAAAAAAGAGGGTGGAATTATTGGTTAACCACCAAGACACAAAGACACAAAGAGTCACAAAGGAAATATTACTGCTTTGGCGTTTCACGCCAAAGCAGAAAAATATCTTGGTGAACCTTTGTGTCTTGGTGCCTTGGTGGTGATTCTTTTTACTATGCCCATTTTGGAACTTCAGGACATCAGCCTGGCTTTCGGGGGCCTCCAGGCCCTGGATAAGGTCAGCTTTGCCGTGGGTGCGGGCACGGTGCAGGCGGTCATCGGCCCCAACGGCGCGGGCAAGACCACCCTTTTCAACCTGATCACCGGTTTTTTGTCACCCCAGGCCGGCAAAGTTGTCTTCCAGGACCAAGAGATCCAGGGGCGGCCTCCCCATCAGGTGGCGCAGATGGGCATCGCCCGCACCTTCCAGTTGGTGCAGCTCTTCGACCACATGACTGTTCTGGAAAACGTCATGGTGGGCCGCCACCGCCTGAGCCGGGCCGGTCTCCTGGCCGGGGCCCTGCGCCTGCCCTGGACCAGGGGGGAGGAAAAGTCAATTAAGGAGCGGGCCTTGGAAGAGCTGGCCTTCGTGGGGCTGGGGGACCGGGCCCAGCAGCCCGCGGCTACTTTGCCCCTGGGATTAAAAAGATTGCTGGAAATCGCCCGGGCCTTGGCCGCGGAGCCCACCCTCCTGCTGTTGGATGAGCCCGCCTCTGGTCTGGACGCGGTGGAAACGGAGCGCCTCCAGGAGATGATCCTGGCCTTAAGGGACCGGGGCCTGACCATCCTCCTGGTGGAGCACGACATGGGCCTGACCATGGAAGTGGCGGACCAGATCGCAGTCCTCAACTACGGCCAACTCATCGCCACCGGCACCCCCCGGGAGGTGCAGCGGAATGAGGAGGTGATTGCCGCGTATCTGGGCACGGATTGGCAGACGTAAAAGAAGGTTTTCGGTTTTCGGTTTTCTGTTTTCGTTAAAAAACTGGTAGCGCAGGCGTCCCGCCGGGGCGGAACAGGCTGGAAAGCCTGTTCCACCTATGGCAACTAAAGTATGTGTAGGGTGGGCAAGGCCCACCATCCTTCTTGAGTCTCAATCAAACAGACATTAAAATGTAGGGGCGAACCTGGTGTTCGCCCAACCGCATCGGGGCGAACACCGGGTTCGCCCCTACGAAAAACATCCTTCTCGTTCCCAAGTTGCACTTGGGAACGTCATATTTTAGTCAAAGCTGTGCTTTGACTCCTTATATAATGGAAGTATCCGATGAAAATAGAGGAGCTATTTCCCGACCTGCACCAGGGCAGCGCCATCCGCGGCTTGCGCCTCCGGGAGGGCCTGACCCATGAACAGCTCGCTAAGCTGCTGGGGATCAGGCGCACCAACCTCTCCGAGATGGAAAACGGCAAGCGCCCCATCGGCAAAAACATGGCCAAACGTTTGGCGCAAGTCTTGAAAACGGATTACAAGGTTTTTCTCTAAACTTTCCGCTTTCTCGTTCCCAAGCTGTGCTTGGGAACGACTTGGCCGCCAAGCTGAGCTTGGCAGGCATTTCCGTTCCCAAGTATAACTTGGGAACGAGTGGAGGTCAGCCGATAATGGACGACAGCATCTATTATTGGGATTGGCTGAAGCATGAAGACAATCTTTTTACAAACAGGAATAATATATTACTAGTCGCAGAATCAATGACTTTCGCCGCAGTAGCCACCGTTCAGGCGGCCGACGCAAGCACCACACATAGTGTTCTTCTGGTTATTGCGGGCTTGTTCATCACGCTGATTTGGTTGCTTGCCAGTTGGAAACATCTATTGTCCACCGACCCCCCGCTCAAAAAAAAGTTAAGAGAAGCTGACCCAAGGAGAAAAGAATTCGATATTGCTAGGAATAAATGGTGGTCCAACCATTGGCTCATTGGCTTCATATTACCCTTGGGCTTGTTGATTGTATGGGTATTATGGCTATACACGCTAACACATTAGGCCCGTAGGGTGCGTCTCACGCACCAATTATGGCGCGTAAAACGCGCCCTACACTGATCACTGGCCACTGACTATTAATGGTGGGCCATGCCCACCCTACACCAATGCTGAAGATCAGAAACCTCTACGCCTACTACGGCTCCCTGCCCGCGTTGAGCGGCGTCACCTGCCATGTGCGGGAAGGGGAGATCGTCACTTTGATCGGCGCCAACGGCGCGGGCAAGACTACCTTGCTCAACGCCATCTGCGGGTGTGTGCGCTGGCAGGGGGAGATCATCTATAACGGCGGCGTCCTCAGCGGCCGGGCCCCGGAGGAGCTGGTGGGCTTGGGGATTTCCCAGGTGCCGGAAGGCCGCCAGCTCTTTGCGCCCATGACCGTGGCCGAAAACTTGGAGCTGGGGGCCTACCACCGCCATAGCCGGGTCAACCGCAGCGCCGTCGCCCTGGATCTGGAGCGGGTCTTTCGCCTTTTCCCACGTCTGGAAGAACGACTCACCCAGAAGGCGGGCACCTTGAGCGGCGGCGAACAGCAGATGCTGGCCATTGGCCGGGCCCTGATGGCCCGCCCCCAACTGCTGCTCCTGGACGAACCCTCCCTGGGCCTGGCCCCCATCGTGGTGGAGCAAATCCTGGCCACCTTGAGGAACCTCTGCAAAGAAGGGATGACCATCCTCCTGGTGGAGCAAAACGCCCGGGCTGCGCTGAAGGTGGCCCACCGGGCCTACGTCCTGGAGACCGGGCGCATCATCTTGAGCGGCGCGGCCCAGGACCTGCTGGCCGACCGCCAGGTGACCCGGGCCTACCTGGGCCGGGATTACAAGGAATTTACCGAAGGCAGGTAAGAAATAAAGACTTCACCACGGAGACACAGAGGACACAGAGATTCACAGAGAATATTCTCTCTGTGCCACCCTGTGCTCTCTGTGTCTCTGCGGTAAAGAATTTAGGGGAGGTAAGAGCCGTGCGCCAGCCCGAATTTGAGGCCATGGACCGGGAAGAACTGGAACTGCTGCAGTTGGAGCGCCTCCAGTCCACCCTGACCCGGGCTTTTCGCCAGGTGAAGTATTACCGCCGCCAGTTCGAGGGCCTGGGGCTGGGGTTGGACTCCATCCGGGAGCTCCGGGATCTGGCCCGGCTGCCTTTTACCACCCGGGAGGTCCTGTCGGAGAATTACCCTTACGGGCTCTTTGCCGTACCCCTCCGGGACATCGTCCGCATCCTCTCCTCCCCGGGCACCACGGAAAAGCCCCTGGTGGTGGGCTACGCCGCCCAGGACGTGAAGCTCTGGCTGGAACTCCTGGCCCGCCTGTACACCGCCGCGGGCGTGGGCCGGGAGGACATCGTGCAACTCATCCTGCCCCCGGGCCTGGCCAACTGGCGCCGGGACCTCCAGGCCGGGGCCGAATACCTGGGGGCCTCGGTGATCCCCGCGGCCACCCTCAATTTCGTTAAAGAACTGATGGTCATGCGGGACTACAAGACCTCGGTCCTGGTCACCACCCCCTCCCTGGCCCGCCACCTGCTCACAGTCATGGACCGGCTCCATCTCTCCTCCGTGGAGTTGAGTTTGAAGAAGGCCCTGCTGGTGGCCGCGCCCCTGCCGGGGGAGGTCCGCCGGGAAATCGAGGAAGGCTTCCAGATCAAAGTGGCCACCGCCTACGGCATCACCGAGGTCATGGGGCCGGGCCTGGCTTTCAGTTGCGAGTTCAACCAGGGGTTTCATTTCTCCGAGGACCATTTTTATCCGGAGATCGTTGACCCGGCCAGCGGCCAGGCGGCCCCGCCGGGCGCGTCCGGGGAACTGGTGATCACCACCCTGAGCACCGTGGCTTTTCCCCTGGTGCGCTTCCGGAGCGGCGACCGGGCCCACCTGGTTAAGGAACCCTGCCCCTGCGGCCGCAGCCTGGTGCGTCTGGGGGCCATCTCCGGACGGGTGGACGCCATCTTCTCCGTGGGGGGCATCAAGGTCCACCCGGACCAGCTCCGCTTGCTGCTCACCGCGGTCATGGGGGGGCACGCCCCCTCCTGCCGCTGGCAGGTAACCATCGAGGACGGCCTGGAAGTCCTGGATATCGACATTACCCTGGATGAAGCCATCTTCTCCGACGAAGTCAAGGCCCTGGAGGGCCTGGGTCGCCGGGCCCGGCGCCACCTCCAGGACCATTTGGGGATCAACGCCAGGATTACTTTGAAGGAGGCAGACTCGCCGGTGCAAAAAGGGGAAGGTTAATTTTTTTAACAACCATCTGCATTTTTGGAGATTTTGACTTTATCAATATTTTATTCGACCAAAAGTTTTGTAATAAATAATTTTGCTGACGCCCATCTCAGCCCCGGCCAGTTAGGCGCGACGCAACACCTTTCATCAATAAGTTCCAGGATAATTAACTGGGTGGCCCGGGGGAGCCACCTTTTTTATTGACAAAATTATTTATTTTTAAATATTATGGCTGTATTAATTGCTTTCAAGGGGGGAGCCATGAAAGTATTACGGGTAAAGTGGGTACTATTATTGTTGGTGGTTTTACTGGCTATGCCGGGATTAGCCCGGGGGGAGATGTACGTTGAGGCCTACCTGGGAGGTATGCAAGGGGCGAACGCAGGCATGAACGCCACCAGCAACCATCCTGGCGGACTTTTTCAAACTGTGGAACAACATGATATTTCCGGGAAATTAGACCCGGCAGTCATCGGCGGCTTAAAAATCGGCACCTGGTTCGTCAAAGAAGGTTTCCTGGGGATGAATTACCCCGACTGGATGAAATACTTCGGCTTTTACCTGGATTTCAGCTTCCACCGCCTTAATTTCCGCAACCAATCAGGAAAGACCACGGCGTATGATAACTTTTTAAACATCCCCCGGGGTTCTGTCGGCACCACCAACCTTTTTTTCAGTGAAGGGACCGCGGCCACCCTGGCCTTTATGTTTGCCGGGCGTTATGGTTTCCTGCCGGACTCCGAGGTTCCTTTTGGGCGTCTCCAGCCCTATGTGGCGGTGGGTCCCGCGATCCTCTTCACCACCCAGCATCCCCGGCTCAGCAGCACCTCTTACTGGCTGACCATTGCCCCGCCTGTCCCTTTTCCCTACAGCCTCAAACCCCACTCCGACTCCTCGGTGAACATCGCCCTGGCGTTGGACGCCGGTATTCGCTATATGTGCTTGAAAAACGTGTCCCTGGATCTGTCCTTCAAGTACCGTTATGCTCGAGCCAATTACACTTACAGCTATGTCGATCCTCTGGATGGAACCCAACAGGGCTTCTCTTTGAATCCTAATTATAATCTCTTCAGCGCCCAGATGGGCGCGGCCTACCATTTCTAAAGGATAGTCCCAGAGAAATCGAGGAGGCGGCCTCCGGGCCGCCTTTTTTTTAAAAGATTTTTCTCCTCCCGGCCCTATCTTTTCCTTACTCCTCGGCCAATCTCTTCGGAAACCCCCAAATTTTCTGATTTACCTCCCGGGAAAAATGACCTAATATACAAACTTCATAATCAGTTAAACCTGCATCACCAACTACCTGGCAGAAATTAGGAGGATAATTATGACCGGTTTTCGCAGGATGGTGGTTTTAGTCAGCGTCTTTTTATTGGTAACCGGGGGCCTGGCCTGGGGGGCCGAGCCCATCAAGATGGGCGCAGTGATGCGCCTGTCCATCGGCTCGGAACATGGCATCCCCTGTACCCGGGGAGCAGAGATGGCCGTGGACGAAGTCAACAAGGCCGGGGGCATCAACGGCCGCCAGGTTAAACTCATTGTGGAAGACGAAAAGGACTCTCCAGCAGCTGCAGTCAGCGCCGTGCAAAAACTCGTCAATGTTGACAAAGTCGTGGCCATAGTGGGCCCCATGACCTCCGGGGCCATGATGGCCGCAGGCAAGACCGCGGATGACGCCAAAGTGGTAGCCGTCAGCCCCACCTCCACCACCCCCAAGTTGAGTGGCTATGGCGCTTATCTCTACCGTGGCTGCTCCCGTATCGACAAGCAGGCTGAAGTCCTGACCGATTACGTGGGCAAGAAATGGAAGCCCAAGACCGTGGCCATCTTCTTTTCCAACGAACCCTACGGCAAAGGCTGCGCCGCACTCTTCGAAAAGTTCTTCGAGAAGAACGGCATAAAAGTGGTTGCCAAGGAATCCTTCAACCGGGGTGCCCGGGACTTCAAGAGCGAGCTTACCAAGATCAAGGCCGCCAAGCCGGATATCCTCTTCATTCCCGGCTACACCCCGGAGACTGCGCCCGCCGCGGCCCAGGCACGGCAGTTGGGCATGAAGCAGAAAATTTTAGGGGTTTATGGCGATATGGACCCGGTTTATATCCAGTTGGCGGGGAAGGCCGCTGAAGGCCATGTCATCGGCGTGGAGTATGATGAGGGTTACAACACCCCCAAGAACAAGAAGTTCAAAAAAGACTATGAAGCGCTGGTGAAGAAAAACAAAGATCCTTATAACATCATGTTCGCGGCCCTATCTTACGACGTTGCCTCCATGATTCTGGAAGGCATGAAGAAAAATGGCCCCACCGCCGAGGACATTAAGAAGTACCTGGATAACATGAAAGACTTCGACGGTGTCACCGGTAAACTATCCTTCAACAAGACCCATGACGTCACCAGGGCCGGCACCGAAGGCGTCTATATCGTGGAAGTCAAAGGCGGCAAGTATGTCAAGGTGAAGTGAGGAAATGCCTTTGGGGAGGGGTTCAGCAGACTTGGCTACCAACCCCTCTCCCTGAATTCCTTTTGTGCAAAAAAAATAGGGCCTAAATCGGAGCCAATGGCTGCGACTCAGGCCCTTTTTTTGGGGGTGGGGAAGAAGAGCGGAGGGAGGGGGCTAACCCTTTTTTTATCCCTCTACTTCTCCACCAGGATGACCTTGTGGTTCACCAGGTTGAGGCTCTGGATGGAGGCCTTGACAATTTTTTGTTCCCCGAAGATGCTCACCAGTCTTAAGTTTTCCCCGTCCGGTTCGATGAGGTCCACGTCCGAGAGCAGCAGTTCTTCCTTGCCATCCTTCAAAATATAGGCCGCAGCTTCACACATGGCTAATAATCTCCTTTAGGCGGTGGCTGACGATTTTTTCCACCAGGTGGGGCAGAGGCTCGGGAGAGAGACCCACGATCTCCACCTTCTCCTGGGTTAAAGGCAATAAAATCTTGGGCGCGGCCGCAGAGGCGATGGCCGCGGCCATCTTCGGGGTGACCTCCCCCATCATGGAGTTGGCCAGGACGATGGAGAGGCACCCCAGAATGACATCCACCTGGGTCACTGTCCAACAGATGGCGTTTTCGCCGCTCGCGCCCCGGTTGGCCCGGGCCTTCATCATCTGCGCGGTGGCCACCGCGTTGGTCCCTAAGGCGATGACTTCATGGTCTTCCTGGTAAACCTCTTTCAGGCGCTTGATGAGCGCGGCGCCGATGCCGCCCCCCTGGCCGTCAATGACGCAGATCCGCATCTTACCCCTTATTCAGGCCGAACTTCTCCCGGAGCTTGTGATAGACGATCTCCGGCACCATGCCTTCGATATTGCCTCCGTGGACGGCGGCTTCCTTGAGGATACTGGAGCTCAGGAAAACCCACCGGAGGCCGGTCATTAAAAACACGGTCTCGATTTCCGGTTCCAGGCGGCGGTTCATCATGGCCAACTGAAACTCGTATTCGAAGTCGGTGACCGCTCTCAGCCCCCGGAGGATGGCCCGGGCCTTCTTTTCCCGGGCGTAATCCACCAGCAGACCGGTGAAGGTGTCGATGGACACCTGGGGATGGTCCTGGAGGGAGACCCGGATCATTTCCATGCGCTCTTCAATGGTGAAGAGGCACTGCTTGGTGGGGTTCCAGGCCACGGCCACGATGATGTGGTCAAAAATCTTCAAGGCCCGCTGCAAGAGATCCAGGTGGCCGTTGGTGATGGGATCGAAGGAACCGGGGTATACTGCGATGTCAGGCATGAGCCTGGTTTCTCCTAAAAAAGATTTACCACAGAGGCACAGAGAACACAGAGGAGCATAGAGGTAATACTATTATGCTTTGGGGTTTTACGCCAATGTATAATAACTTGTCTTCTCGGTGTAACTCTGTGATCTCTGTGTCTCCGTGGTGAAGCATTTATCCGCCTAACGCAACTTGATAAAAGGCCACCTGGGTGTCGCCGTAGCGCCGCAACTCCCGGAGTTCCAGGGAGCCCGCGGCCTCCGGCAACCGGTCCCGGCGGCTGTGTTCCGCCACCACCCAGGCGCCGGGGTTCATGATCCCCGCGGCCTCCAGGGCTTGCAGCGCGGCCGCCGCCTTTTCCCCGCCGTAGGGCGGGTCCAGGAAGGCCAGGTCGAATTTCTCGCCTTTGACCGCCAATTTCTTTAAAGCCCGGAGCACGGGCAGGGGCAGCACCCGGGTCCGGGCCTCCAGGGCCAGACTCGCCAGGTTACGCCCCAAGACCTGCAGGGATTCCGGGTGGTCCTCCACAAAGACCGCGTTTTTGGCCCCCCGGCTCAGGGCCTCGAGGCCCAGGGCGCCGGTGCCCGCGAAGAGGTCCAGTACCCGGGCCTCCGCCACAGCGTCGCCCAGGATATTGAACACCGCCTCCCGGACCTTGGCCCCGGTGGGCCGCATCCGGCCCTTGACTGGCGCCAGGCGGCGGCCCTTGAGGGAACCGGCGATTATACGCAAGAGACTGGTCCTTGGGGGCTGTCGGTGATTTGTAAGCAGTGATCGTTTTCCGTTTTCCGTTTGCTCAAACGGAGGCTGCTGTCTACTGCTTACTTGTTACTGCTCACTGTCCACTGACTACTATTTCAAATAATCCTGAATCAAAATCTCCGCGATCTGCACCGCGTTGGTGGCTGCGCCCTTCCGAAGATTATCCGCCACCACCCAGAGGTTGAGGCCGTTTTTGATGGAAAAATCCTCTCGGATGCGCCCCACCAGGGTGAGGTCCTGGCCCGCGGCCTCCAGGGGCATGGGATACTGGTTCTTGGCCGGGTCGTCCACCACCTTCACCCCCGGGGCTTGGGCCAGTATTTTTTTGGCCTCCGCCACGGTGAGCTTCTTCTCCGTTTCCAGGTTCACCGACTCGGAGTGGCCGTAGAACACCGGCACCCGCACGGTGGTGGCCGTGACTTCGATGCTGTCGTCCCCCATGATCTTCTTGGTCTCGTGGACCATCTTCATCTCTTCCTTGGTGTAGCCGTTTTCCAGGAAGACGTCGATATGGGGGAGGCAGTTGAAGGCGATGCGGTGGGGATAGACCTTTTTTTCCACCGGCTGGCAGGAAAAGAGGGCCCGGACCTGCGCGGACAGCTCCTCCACCGCCTTCTGGCCGGTGCCGGAGACCGCCTGGTAGGTGGAGACCACCACCCGCTTGATCCTGGCCGCGGCGTGCAAGGGCTGCAGCACCACCACCATCTGGATGGTGGAGCAGTTGGGATTGGCGATGATCCCCCGGTTGGTATACAAGGCAATGTCCTGGGGGTTCACTTCCGGCACCACCAGGGGGATCTCCGGGTCCATGCGCCAGGCGCTGGAGTTGTCCACCACCACCGCGCCCGCGTCCGCAGCCATGGGGCCGTATTCCTTGCTGATGGAACCCCCCGCGGAGAACAGGGCGATATCTATATCTTTGAAGGAGTCCTTGGTCAATACCTCCACCTGGATTTCCTTGCCCAGATAGGTGACCTTCTTGCCCAGGGAACGTTCCGAGGCCAGGGGAAACAACTGGGCCACGGGAAAGCGCCTCTCTTCCAGGCAGGCCACCATCTGCTGGCCCACCGCGCCGGTGGCGCCCACGACTGCCACTCTATATGAGCCACTCATCTCTTTATAATTCTCCCATCGATACCGAGACTCTCTCAGCTTTCAGAAGCTTTCAGCTATCAGCTGTCAGCTAAAAGACGGTTACGACATTCAATTTTTATTTCTGTAAGTCATCCTAAGCGAAGCGAGGGATCTCGTATTTTACTTTTATCGTGCTGCTGTGGGGCGTGCGGCTTTTTACGCTTCCCTACCAGCAGATGGTTGTGCGTTCCTTGCTATCCTTTTCCGTCCCTGCATAGAGAATGCCCAAGGCCCCATTCATTCTGGAAACGTGAAATCATTCTGAAGATGATCCCCAATCGGCTCACCACGGTGCCTCAGCACATCACACCAAGCAGACTGCGCTATGCGAAGATGCTGGCATAGGTTCTCGGGGGTGATGGCTTCCACCGCGTCGTATTTTGGGGAACCAAAATGCCGAAGTGAATCATACACATCGATAAATTTCACAAAGTCGTCGGATACCGGATGCCCGAGTAACTGCTTGTAAGCTTGGCGAGGTGGTAGTACCCTGTCTCCAACGGGGTTAACGTTTTGGCCAATTAGTTGTGTGACGCTGGTTCCTGCCAGAATCAGGACGACCGCAGCATCGACCACGAAGTCATCCTCTGTGTAATTATCTTCACTTTCAAGTTTATCGTCATCTTCTCGCACTGAATAGCGCTCCCATTTCTGAAGGAGATGCTTAAAGCCATCAAGTGCAAGGTACCAGAAGTTACGCTGCAAATTGTTGACATTTGGTCCGTTGCTGTCACCGGATGCAAAATGTCTTCTCATCTTACTTCCTACGAAAAACCAAGAGATTCTTCGGTCGCTCCGCTCACTCAGAATGACAAGAATGGCAACTTTTGGGTCTTATCCTTAAGCTGAAAGCTGAGCGCTGACCGCTGAAAGCTTTCTTTAACTATATCAATTCCGTCGCGTACTTAGCAATCAGGTCTCCCACCTGGGGAGTGGACATGCCCATCTTGCCCGCGGCCATGGACTTCAGGTCTTGGGACGCGGCCTTTTTGATGGCCCCGTCCACCGCGGCCGCGGCCTTGGCCTCCCCCAGTTGCTCCAGCATCATCTGCCCCGCAGCAATGGAGGCGATGGGGTTGACCACCTGGAGGCCGGTGTACTTGGGGGCCGAACCGCCGATGGGCTCGAACATGGACACGCCTTCCGGGTTGATGTTCCCCCCCGCAGCCACGCCCATGCCCCCCTGGATAATGGCCCCCAGGTCGGTGATGATGTCCCCGAAGAGGTTGTCGGTGACCACCACGTCGAACCATTCCGGGTTTTTCACGAACCACATGCAGGTGGCGTCCACGTGCGCGTAATCGGTGGTGATATCCGGATACTGGGGGGCCATGGCCTCGAAGGCCCGGAACCAGAGGTTCGAGGCGTAGGTGAGGACGTTGGTCTTGGCCACCAGGGTCAGTTTCTTGTCCTTATTGCGCTTCCGGGCCAGTTCGAACGCGAACTTCAGGCAACGGTCCACCCCTTTCCGGGTGTTGATGGAGGTCTGCACCGCCACTTCGTCCGGGGTGCCGTGCTTGTGGAAGCCCCCCGCGCCCACGTACAGGCCCTCGGTGTTTTCCCGGACCACCGTGAAGTCGATGTCCTGGGGGCCCTTGTCTTTCAGGGGGCAGTCCACCCCCGGGTAGAGGACCACGGGCCTCAGGTTGATGTACTGGTCCAACTCGAAGCGGGCCCGGAGGAGGATACCCTTCTCCAAAATACCCGGGGCCACGTCCGGGTGGCCGATGGCCCCCAGGTAGATGGCCTTAAACTGGCGCAGCTCCCCGATCACCGAGTCCGGCAGGGTCTCCCCGGTTTTTTTGTAGCGCTCGCCGCCCAGGTCGTAGTAGTGGTAATCGAATTTGATATTTGCCGGTCCGGCCACCGCGTTCAGCACCTTGATGCCTTCAGCCACCACTTCCGGGCCGGTGCCGTCCCCGGGAATGACCGCGATGCGATAACTCATGCTCTCTTTGCCTCCAAATTTTTGCTGATATGGGCCATCAACCCGCCGTCCGCCAGCAATTCCTGCATGAAGGGGGGAATGGGCTGGCTGGAGAATTTTTTCCCGGTGCCCAGGTCGGTGATCTCTCCGCGGTCCAGGTCGACGCTGATTTCGGCCCCGGACTTGAGGGCCCCGGCTGCGTCCGGCGACTCCAGGATGAGCAGGCCCATGTTAAAGGCGTTGCGGTAAAAGATGCGGGCGAAGCTGGCGGCGATGACCGCGGCCACCCCCGCGGCCTTGAGGGCCACGGGCGCGTGCTCCCGGGAGGAGCCGCAGCCGAAGTTTTTCCCGGCCACCACGAAGTCCCCGGGTTTAAGCTTCTTCATAAAATCCGGGTCCGCGTCCTCCATGGCGTGTTTCGCCAGTTCATCGGGGTCCGAAGTATTCAGATACCGGGCGGGAATGATCTCGTCGGTGTTGATATCGTCCCCAAACTGATGCACTCTGCCTTTGAGTTCCATAACCGCCTTCCCCTGCCCCACTTTCCGGGCTCAGACTGAAATATATAATTTATCAACAATTCAGGAGAATTCAATAGAGAACCGCTTTCTTCTGCAGGTCTTGTGAAAAAAATCCCACACCCGGCCGCCCAATGTACCAAGAAATGATTCTCTTTTCGTTCCCCAGCCTTCTGGGTCTTTAGGCATAAAAAAATCCATCGTCAGGACACCAAGAAGCTATTGCAAAACCATTTTCCCTTGTCACCCTGAGCCGCAGGCGAAGGGTCTAGTTATTGAAATTACAAGATTCTTAGCTTCGCTCAGAATGACAATTCGGCAGACCAGAAGGTTTGGCGCTAGCTTCTAATCCTGCTGCCAATTTGCCCCAAAAGCCCTTATATAACTAATCCTTTACAAATATGTCCATCGGTCTTATGATAATCTAAAATTATGTAAGATTAATGGAGCTTAGGGAGTAGACCATGGCCCGTAAGAAAGAGTCCGGCACGTCCACCAAGACTCCAAAATCTCCTGGGACCAAGGGTCAAAAGAAGCCACCTCCGGACGCGGCCCCCGGCCTGAAGGGCGCCAAAACCAACCCGGGCAGGCGGCGGCAAACGCCCCCTCCCCCAGACGCTCCTGGTTCCCTGAACAACAAAACCGCTCCCCAATTAAGGAAAAAACCCCGGTTCATCGTGGGCATCGGCGCGTCCGCCGGGGGCCTGGAGGCCTACTCCCAGTTTTTCGCCCATCTCCCCCCGGACACCGGCATGTCCTTTATCATCGTCCAGCACCTGGACCCGGTGCACGAATCCATCCTCCCGGAGCTGATGGCCAAGATGACCCGCATGCCCGTGCAACAGGTCATTGAGGACCGGCCCATTGAGCCCAACGAGGTTTACGTCATCTCTCCCAACACCGACATCGCCGTCTCCCACGGGTCCTTAAAAATCACCACCCGGGGCGACAAACGCCCCTACCTGACCATCGACCACCTCTTCCGCTCCCTGGCGGAAGACCAAAAAGACCACGCGGTGGGTATCCTCCTTTCCGGCACCTCCTCCGATGGCGCCTTAGGGATTGAAGCCATCAAACACGCAGGGGGCATCACCTTCGCCCAGGACGAAGCCACGGCCCGGTACTCCTTCATGCCCAACGCCGCGATTGCCACCGGCTGCGTGGATTTTGTTCTCAATCCCGGGGAAATCGCCCAGGAATTGGGCAAGATCAGCCGCCACCCCTTCTGGACTTATTATCAAACCCCCTCCGCCGCAGACCTTCTGCCCGAAGCCGAAAAAGATCTGGAACCCATCCTCCTCCTCCTCCAAAAAGTCACCGGGGTCAACTTTACCCTCTATAAGCGCAGCACCTTGAGAAGACGCATCATGCGGCGCATGGTGCTCCACAAGCTGGACAACCTGAAGGCCTATCTGAAATTTCTCAAGGAACAGCCCGGGGAAGTGGAAGCCCTCTACCAGGACGTGCTCATCAAAGTCACCGGCTTTTTCCGGGATGAAGGGGCTTTTGAGGTCTTGAAGAAAAAGGTCTTCCCGGAGATTGTCAAGACCAAAGACGCGGACGGCGCAGTCCGCTGCTGGGTTCCCGGCTGCTCTTCCGGGGAAGAGGCCTATTCCCTGGACATGAGCTGGCTGGAGTTCATGGGCGAGAAGGCCCCCACCGCGCCCATCCAGATCTTTGCCACCGACGTCAGCGAGGCGGTCATTGAGAAGGCCCGGGTGGGCATTTATCTGGAAAACATCGCTTCGGAGGTCTCCCCGGAGCGTCTCCGCCGCTTTTTCGTTAAGGTCGCGGGGGGGTACCAGATCAGCAAGACCATCCGGGATATGTGCGTCTTTGCCCGGCAGAACCTCATCCAGGACCCCCCGTTCTCCAAGCTGGACATCATCAGTTGCCGCAACGTCCTCATTTACCTCCAGGCCGCCCTGCAACGGCGCATCATCCCCATGTTCCATTTCTCCCTCAACCCCGGCGGCTTCCTCATGCTGGGAGCCTCGGAGACTATCGGCACCTTCACCGAACTCTTCGGCCTCTTGGACAAGAAGTACAAGGTTTACCGCAAAAAATCCGCCCTGGCCCAGGTGAAGCTGGACTTTCTGCCGCCCCGCTTTCCCCGGGAACACAAGCCTTTGATCAGAGGCCCGGTAAGGAAGGTGGAAGAGGCCTGGAGCAAACAGAACCTTTATGCGGAAGCGGACCGCCTCATCCTCAGCCGTTTCGCCCCCGCGGGGGTGCTCATAAATGAAGATATGGACATCCTCCAGTTCCGGGGCCAGACGGGCCCCTTTCTGGAACCCGCGCCCGGGGAGGCCAGTTTCAAGCTCATGCGCATGGCCCGGGAAGGTCTGCTCCTGGCCTTGCGGACCGCCACGTCCCAGGCCCTGAAAAAAAACGAAACCGTCAAGATCAAGGGGCTGCGGGTCGATTACAACGGCTCCTCGCGATTGGTGGACCTTGAGGTCATCCCCCTGAAACCCGGTCCCGCCAAGGAGCGCTTCTTTCTGGTGCTCTTCGAGGAATCCACGCCCCAGGCCGTCCCGCCCCCCGGCGAAGTTACGGCCGCGGCCACGGCCAAGAAACCCGGCCCCAAAGATAAGACCATCATGAGACTCCGGGAGGAACTGGCGGCCCTCAAAGAGCATCTCCAGGCGGTGATCGCCGATAAGGAAGCCACCAACGAAGAACTCCGGGCCGCGAACGAGGAAATCCTCTCTGCCAACGAGGAGTTTCAAAGCGTCAATGAGGAGTTGGAAACCGCCAAAGAAGAGTTGCAATCGGCCAACGAGGAGCTGACCTCCTTAAACGAGGAACTGCACGTACGGAACACCGAACTGACCCAGCTCAACAACGATTACAACAATCTGCTCTTGAGCAGCAACATCCCCATCATCATGCTGGGCCGGGACCTGCGCATCCGCCACATCACCCACCAGGCCCATGAAGTCTTCAACCTCATCCCCGGGGACGTGGGCCGGCCCATCACCGACATCAAGTTGAACCTGGAACTGGAAGGACTGGAGGGACTGGTCCAGGAAGTCATCGACTCCCTGACCGTGAAAACCCAGGACGTCCAGGACCGGGAGGGCCACTGGTACCGCCTCAGCATCCGCCCCTACTACACCGTGGACAAGAAGATCGAGGGCGCGGTCATCACCCTCGTGGATATCAACGAATTAAAGCAGAACCTGCTCCGGCTCAATCAATCCCAGAGACTCGTTCAGGGAGTGCTGGCCTCCATGGGCGAGGCCCTCCTGGTAATGGACCGAGATCTGAATATCAAGATGGCCAACCAGGCCTTTTATAAGACTTTCCAATTGACCCCGGAGGAGACCATCGGCGCCCACCTCTGCGAGTTGGGAAAACGCCAGTGGGATATCCCGGAACTGAAACAACTTCTGGGAGATGTCCTGGCCCGGTCCGCCTCCTTTCAAAACTACCTGTTTGAGTATGATTTCCCGGGGGTCGGGCGCCTCACCCTGCTCTTGAACGGCTATCTCCTCAGCCAGGCGGAGTCCGCGGCCGGCGAGGACCTCATCCTCCTCACCATGGCCAACATTTCCGAACTCCAAAAAACCAGGGAATCCTTGAAAGAGGCGGAGACCCGCCGTCGTCTCACCTCCCGGCTCCTGGGTTCCCGGGAAAAGGAGTGCCCCATGCTGGCCTGGGAACTTAAGGACGTGCTCGAAAAAGACTTGAGCTCTGTGGATACCAATCTCCGGGACATCATCTATCAACTGGCCTCCCCCGGGGAGAAAACCTCCTGCGAGGAGGCCCTGACCCGGCTCAAGAAAATCACTGCGGCCTTACCGGGAATTTCCTGGGATGTACCCCCGCCCATTCTGAAGGAATTGGGATTTACCGCGGCCTTGAAAAACATGGTCAATGAATTCCGTATCTATTTCCAAATAGGCGCCTCCTACGAGATCGAAGAACTCGACCAATTTTTTGCCGGGGAGAGCCGGAACCTCATCTACCGGGTCCTGGAGGAGGCCTTCTTTAATATCGGCCGCCACTCCAAAGCCACCCGGGCCGAGGTGGCCATCAAAAAGAAAGACAACCAGGTCTCTTTCCTGGTGAAGGATAACGGCCAAGGCTTTAACCTGGCCCAGGTCCGGAAAAAAGGGGCGGAAAAGAAAGGGGCGGGCCTGGCAACCATGGAGGAGCGGGTAGCCCAGTTGGGGGGAACTCTGAAAATCTGGAGCAAAGAAGGCAAAGGCACACAGATCACGTTCTCCCTGCCGGTGAAAAAATAGTTCCAGGTTCCTGGTTCAGAGTTCAAAGTTGAAACCTCTGCGAAAACCCTTCATCTATCATTCTGAACGGAGCGCAGAGGAGTGAAGACCCCCGTTTCTTACAGAAACCTTTGTTGAGATTCTTCGCTGCGCTCAGAATGACAAACTCCCTGACCCCGGGTGCCGCTCCCCGAATCCCCCCTTCCCTTCCGGATCCCAAGTACAGCTTGGTAACCGGATAATCATCACCCTCAAAATTTCCCTCCATTTTTCAAAGAATCGATGTATATTAAGCAGGCGGTTATCTCTGCGCCTTAAACTATTTTCAATTTTTCGATCATTATTCTTTCAATCGAAAACTGAAAGCCGGCAACAGTTTTAATGCCTCCCCCTGAAAAAATCTTCGTTTACGAAATTCAAGGCAAGGTCAACCCTCCGTCCCACCTCACGGGCCCTGACTTCCTGGGTTGCTGGCGGGAAGGGGATTATTCCTACCTCTTTTTCAGCAACCCCAGGGAAGGACAGGTCCGGGCCTGGCTTCAGAAAACCGCTGCAGGCCTCTATTCTTCGGAGACCGTCCTCAATTACGCGGACTGGGAGGCAGGCCAGGCCCTGAAGCCCACCAGTGTGGCCGGTTTTCACCTCTGCCCCGTCTGGGAGGATCCCAGGCCCGCGGCCGGCGAGATCGTCATCCCCATGGAGCCGGGTCTGGCCTTCGGCTCCGGCTACCACCCCACCAGCCGCCTCTGCCTGAAGCTGCTGCGCCGGGTCTTCGAGACCGACCCGCCCCGGGAAGTCCTGGACCTGGGCACCGGCACCGGTATTTTGTCCCTGGCCGCCGCGGCCCTGGGCGCATGCCGGGTGGTGGCCGTGGAGTACAACGAGCTGGCGGTGCGCACCGCGGCCCGGAACGTCCGCCACCACCAGCGGCAGGAGCAAATTCTCCTCATCCAGGGGGACGCCCGGGATTTTGCCCACTTCCCCGGGGAGCTGGCCCTGGCCAACATCCACCTGGACGTGCTTCTGGACCTGGTGCAGATCCCGGAATTTCTCACCCGCAAGTGGTATATCTTTTCCGGCATCCTGGGCACCCAGATGGAGCGTTTTCGCGCAGCCCTGGCCGCCACCCCCCTTCAGGAAGTAGACGCGCTGGATGAAAACCTCTGGTTCGCAGTGCTGGCCCGGAATTGATGCTGGTCAATCCGACTGATTGAGCAGTATCAGGAACGCAGGGTTTCACTCCTGCCCGGGTTATCCGCGGCCCCCGGTCCGCTTCCAGGCCGAAAAGTTTCCTTTTTTTCCCTTAACTTCCAATCATCGAATTCCGATAAGTTTAAAGAATCTGCAACGGGATTAATGTGCAAATGGCTAGGCGGCTAGATCATGAATCCCGATTTTTTGACCCCACGGAGATTTCTACACCGTTACTTGCGCCACTTAGAGAAAATCAAAGCCGAACAAGAGAAACGCCGCTCCTTTCCCTCGTCCCTGCAGACCCCTCTCAGCTCCTTTCTCTGCGGTGGTTCTTGCTTTGCGCCCACGATGAACTCTCGGAGCGTACATATAAGTGGTTTTAATTAAAGGAGATTAAGCCATGATTCAAGTAAGATTGTCTTCAAAACTCATGGGAGGATTCCTCTGTGTGGCCCTCATCACCCTGGCCATAGGTTACCTGGGCTGGAGAGGGGTGAGCCAACTGACCGGCTATCTTAACCAGGTGGGCAAGCTGAGCCTGCCCAGCGTCCAAAATCTGGTGACCATCCAAAAGAATCTTGAAGCCTTTCGGGCTGCTCAGAACGCCTTGCTAAATCCCGGTCTAACCGCCGACTTGCGGGAACGGCAGTTCAACCGCATCGCCCAGGTCCGGGAAAATTACCAACAAGCATGGAAAGCCTATGACGCACTCCCCAAAGAGGGGGAAGCCGCCACGGTTTGGGAAAAGACGAAGTCGGCCATTACGGTCTGGAGAGATGAAAATAATAAGTTTCTAAATCTCGCCAAATCGCTGGAAAAAGAGGAGTCGGCCCATAAGGAAATTTTTGCGGCCATGAATAAACAATTGATGGAAAAGTGCCTACCCCGCCAGGAGGAGGCCATGGGGCTGATGGACCGTCTCGTCAAGCTGGGTACTGAGGATGCAGCCAAAAACATGTCACTGGCCGACTCCGAATCCGCCCGGACTAAGTGGCTTTCCGGAGTAGGCATGGTGGTTGGCTTTGTCCTGGCCTTGTTCCTGGGGACCATCTTGAGCCTGTCCATCACCCGGCCCATCAACCGCATCATCGGCGAGCTGAACGAAGGCGCGGACCAGGTTTCCGCGGCTTCCTCCCAGGTATCCTCGGCCAGCCAGACTCTGGCCCGGGGCGCCTCAGAACAGGCCGCTTCCTTGGAAGAAACTTCTTCCTCCTTGGAGGAGATGGCCTCCATGACCCGGCAAAACGCCAGCAACGCCAGCGAAGCCAATGCCCTGATGCAGCAGACCGGCAAGGTGGTGGAGGATGCCGACCACTTTATGCAGGAACTCACCGTCTCCATGGAGGATATCTCCAAGGCTTCCGATGATACGGCCAAGATTATCAAGACCATTGATGAGATTGCCTTCCAGACCAATCTCCTGGCCCTCAACGCGGCGGTGGAAGCCGCCCGGGCCGGGGAGGCCGGGGCCGGCTTCGCGGTGGTGGCCGACGAAGTGCGCAACCTGGCCATGCGGGCCGCAGAGGCCGCTAAAAACACCGCCCAACTCATAGAAGGCACGGTGGACAAGGTCAAGGGCGGCACCGACCTGGTGGCCAAGACCGGGGAAGCCTTCACTCAGGTCACCGCCAGCACCGTCAAGGTGAAGGACCTGGTGGCGGAGATTGCCGCCACCTCCCAGGAACAGGCCCAGGGAGCGGAACAGATCAGCAAGGCCGTGATCCTGATGGATACCGTGGTGCAAGCTAATGCGGCCAACGCCGAAGAGTCCGCCAGCGCCGCGGAGGAGCTCTTTGCCCAGGCGGAACAGATGAAGGGCGTCGTCGGCGGTCTGGTGACCCTGGTGTCAGGCGGTGATGGCAGCGGCCAGTCTGGTCAAGGCACCAAGCTGGCACTCCCGGGAGCCGGCCGCAGGTCCGGTGCGGCCATGGAAGCAGGTCGCGGCAGCCAACCGGTCAAGGCCCTGTCCCACCAGTCGGGAAACGGCAAAGCTCGCCACCGCTCCCCGGAGGAGGTCATTCCCCTGGACGGTAAGGATTTCCAGGATTTTTAAGGAACCGCTGACTGGAGCACTGTCTAAGAATGGCTCAACTCTGGCATTAATAAGCATTTGGGAAAAGCGACCTTAGACCCCCCATAAACTTTTTCTTTTCCCCCTTCCCTCCAAGGGAGGGGGAAAAGGAAGGCCATTCCCCGGAAAACCCTGCCATTCCGGCCCACCCTCCCCCAAGACCGGGAAAGAAAAGAACGTAATCTTTTGTTAAGATAATCCCGGTAGGATAATATGGCACAACTTTGATCCTGGAGGAAAAATGCCAAGGAAGATGATGCTGCTCCTGGCAGTGGGGTTGCTGCTCCTGGGTTCGGCGCCCCCCGCCGGCGCCGGGGAGCCCATCAAAATCGGGGCCTTGTATAACCTCACCGGGGACATGGCGCCCATTGACGCCCCGGCCATGAGGGGGGTGCGGCTCCAGGCCAAGTTGATTAACCGGGCCGGCGGCTTGCTCAATGGCCGCCCGGTGGAAGTGGTGGGGATCGATACCCGCACCGATCTAAAGGCCGCGGCGGCCGCAGCCCGTGAGCTTTTATCCCAGGGCGTGGTGGCGGCCATCGGTTATGGGGACACCGATTATGTCCTGGCAACCGCACCCGCGTTCCAGCAGCAGGGCCTGCCTTTTGTCACCTCCGGGGCCACTCTCCCCGATCTGCCGGCCCTGATGGGGCCTTGTTTATTCATGGCTGCGTTTGGGGATGATGACCAGGCCGCGGCCATTGCCGCGTTTAGCTACAACCGCCTCAGGGTCCGGCGGGCGCTCATCTGGACCGATGCCACCATGGATTTTGCCAAGGCCCTGGCCAAATATTTCCGCCGGGATTTTGTTCACGCGGGGGGCAAGATTATTCAGGAGGAATTCTTCTCCTCCCCCCAAGACTTCCCCGGCCTGATCGCCAAATTCCAGGCCGCGCCCGGGCGGGCGGACCTGATTTTTGTGGCCGCGGGCCCGGAGGTCGCGGCCCTGGCCGTCAAGCAGGTCCGGGAGGCCGCCATCGCCGTCCCCATTGCCGGGGGTGATAGCTTTGACAGTGAGGCCCTAATTAAGGTGCCCGGAGCAAAACTGGCCCATGATCTCTACTTTGCCACCCACAGCTTTGAGTGCCAGACCCGCCCGGAAGTCCGGTCCTTCATCCGGGCCTACCGCCAGGAATACGGCCGCGCCCCGGAAAACGCCTTTGCCGCGCTGGGGTTTGACGCCCTGGGGATGCTGGCTGCGGCCATCAACCGGGCCGGGACCACCGCGCCTAGCTCCCTTGGCCAAGCTTTGGCGCAAACCAAAAATTATCCTGGAGTTACGGGCAATATTTCCTACCGCCCCGGCCACGCGCCGCTGAAGCCCGTAGCCATCATGGGGGTGCGGCAGGGACTCCTCCAGTCCCTGTGGACCTGCTCCCCCCAGGCGGCCAAGAATGAAAAATAAGCCATTCCCGCAGAACTTCGTGAAATTCAGTTTCTTCTTGCCAGGCACCCCCTTGGGCGTTCTGGTCTGCCATTGCAGCGCCCAGGGCCTGGCGGCCCTGACCTTTGCCGGGGAAGGGTCAGAGCCTGCGGCCTCCCCTCCGCCTGGTGATGCGGCTGCCTGGGTGGAGATACTTGCCCAGGAGATAGGCGACTATTTTCGGGGTATCCCCACAACTTTCTCCGCCCTGCCCCTGGACCTTCGAGGGACTCCCTTTCAACTGCGGGTCTGGGAGGAACTTAGAAAAATCCCCTGGGGCCGGACCATTTCCTATAAGGAACTGGCGGCCCGGGTGGGCAACCCCCTGGCCTGCCGGGCCGTGGGCCGGGCCAACGGCGCCAACCCCCTCCCCCTCATCATCCCCTGCCACCGGGTGATTGCGGCAGACGGCTCCCTGGGAGGCTACAGCTCCGGCCTGGCGCGGAAGCGCTGGCTGCTGGAGCATGAAGGGATAAAAATTTGAGGGGGGGGAGGGCCAAGACTACGACTTGAGAGCTCTGTGTAGGTCCAAATAATTTGTCATTCCGAGGGAGCGGAGCGACCGAAGAATCTAGGGCTGAAAACAGGCAAAAGCCAGGCAAACCGATGATGATTCTTCGAACTTTAGATTCTTCACTCCGCTTCGCTCCGTTCAGAATGACAGTAAAGGACCTCCGCAGCAGTCTCGACTTTGGATTAAAGGATTGCTTTCCTATAGCTGAAAGCCGAAAGCTGACAGCTAATAGCCCTTAGCCCCCAACTCCACTCTTTTTCACTCCCTCACGGTTTGCAGCTGCGGCAGGGACTGAAGCCCTCCAGGTAGGCCTGTTTGAGGGAGGGGATTTGCATCCGGTTGGCCGGGGCAATTTTCTTGGCCAAAGGGCAGCCAGGGCGGTGGAAGCGCAGGCTGTGGCGGTTGGCCAGGTAGTAGGGTTCGTCCTGGTGCAGGGCCTTCTGCCAGATCCCCCGGCGGGCGTTCAAGGCCTCGGTTTGCGCGGCCAACAAGAGATCCCGGTAGCGGACGTTGGGGGCATGAAAATAGACCCGGGCCAGACCCTGGCGCAGCAGTTCCCCATTGATCAGGGTATTGGGGGGCAGGAACAGATAGGCCAGGAGCCGGCCGTAGTGGTCGTAGCGGAGGTGGTCGTATTCCAGGCGCACAACCTTCCCCTGGGCCAGGTGGGCCAAGAAGGCCTTGGACTTATGGGCCAGGAATTCTGCGGGCCGGCCTTCCCTGGCCATCTCCGGGGCGTCGAGGCCCAGGAGGCGCACCCGTTTGCCGCCAGCCAGGACCAGGGTGTCCCCGTCGATCACCTGGACGACCCGGGCCTGTGAGGGTGGACCTGGGGGTTGGGGGGCGCAGCCCCAGGCCAGGATGGCGGCCAGGAGGAAGAAAAGGAAGGCGGTTTTCTGTTTTCTGTTTTCTGTTTTCGGTATAAAGCCAGATTTCATCAGGAAGCTAACAACCTCAGCCATCTTGTGTGGCGCTGCCTCAATAGCACTGCCTTATAACAGGCGAAAACCTTAGCTCAAGGGTTATTAAAGTCCCCCTTTGAAAAAGGGGGATTTATACTGGTTGCCAAAAGTTTTTTTCCCCCCCTCACCCTAACCCTCTCCCCCCGCTGGGGGGAGAGGGGATAAGAGGAAAGAACTTTTGGCAAATGCTATAGGGGCATTTTCAGGAGTTATTAAAATCCCCCCAGCCCCCCTTTTTCAAAGGGGGGTAAATCGCCGGTTGGCAATGCCAGGGCAAATAAGAATTGCATTGCCCCAGCCAACACCCATCTTTTACAGAAAACCGGAAACAGAAAAACGAAAACTATCCCTTCAGTTTGTCCGCAAAATAAGGAATGGTGATCCTCAGGCCCTCCTGCAGGGGTACGGTGGGCTGCCAGCCCAGGCGCTCCTTGGCCCGGGAGATGTCCGGCCGCCGCCGCACCGGGTCATCCGGCGGCAGGGGTTTGAAGACCAGGGGGGCAGAGCCGCCGGTGAGGGCCAGGACCTTGCGGGCCAAGTCCATGATGGTGAACTCTTCGGGATTCCCCAGGTTGACGGGCTCCGTCTGTTCTTCCTGATTCATCAGCCGCACCAGCCCATCCACCAGGTCGGAGACATAACAGAAGGAGCGGGTCTGCTGGCCTTCGCCGTAGATGGTGATTTCCTTCCCGGACAGGGCCTGGACGATGAAGTTGCTCACCACCCGGCCGTCGTTCAGGGCCATGTGGGGCCCATAGGTATTGAAGATACGGGCGATGCGGATATCCACCCGGTTCTGGCGATGGTAGTCCATCATCAGGGTTTCAGCCACCCGTTTCCCCTCATCGTAGCAGCTCCGGGGCCCCAGGCAGTTGACATTGCCCCAGTATCCCTCCTTTTGGGGATGTTCCAAGGGGTCGCCGTAAATCTCGGAGGTGGAGGCCAAAAGGATGCGGGCCCGGACCCTTTTCGCCAGGCCCAGCATGTGCAAGGTGCCCAGGACATTGGTTTTAATAGTCTTCACCGGGTTGTATTGATAGTGCACCGGTGAGGCCGGGCAGGCCAGGTGATAGATCTGGTCCACCTCCAGCATGATGGGGTTCACCACATCATGGCGGACCAGTTCCAAGCGGGGGTGATCCTTGAGGTGCATCAGGTTCTCCTTGGAACCGGTGAAATAGTTGTCCAGGCAGAGAAGGTCGTGCCCTTGCCGCAACAGGAACTCCACCAGGTGAGAGCCGATGAACCCGGCGCCGCCGGTAACCAGGATACGGGCCATAACGCGTTTCCTCCCCATAAGATTCTTGCCCGTACATTGTAACCGCGCTTGCCTTTAAGGTAAATTCCCGATTGACAGGTCTGATTATTTAACTAAGAATGAAAATGCTGCCAGCGATCGACTGTCAGCGATCAGTGTAAGGAAATTCAGGGAGTTGGCATCAAGTTTAATTAAACCCGTTTTCAGTGATGCCACCTTTATCATTGGCTTTTAACAGCTGCAAGCTGACCGCTGCAGGCTGATTGCTTTTTTTCCAGTTCGCCGCCGAGGCAGATTTATGGAATTGACATATAAGGGCAGGATAAAGAAATTTCCCCTTCTGGCCCTGGTGCTGCTGGCGCTGGCCGGCTGCCTTACTGACAACAAGGCCCAAGAAGAGAGGCGCCAGGAGATTCAGGGCCTGAAAACCGAGGTTGCGGCTTTAAAGAAAGAAATCACCGCCTTGAAAGAACAGGTGAGCAAACTGGAGGCCGGCCAGCAGGAGATCCTGGGCTTGCTCAAGAAGCCTGCGGCTCCCCCGGCCGCAGCCGCCCCGCCTTCGGCCGCTGAACCCCTCACTGTCAGTCAACTCCTCCGGGAAAAGGAGCGCCTCCTGGGCGCCCGCATAACCGTCCGGGCCCTGCCGGGGCCAGTAGTGGTGCACCGCAAAACCCTGCTCTTGAAGGCCCCGGAAGGGGCGGTGGAGGTTTATTTCGGCTCCCTGGCGGATATGAAGACCGTGAACCGCCTCACTTCCACCAGCCTGGATCAACCCCTCACCATCACCGGGGTATTGAGCCCTCCAGCCCGGGGAGGAGGCAATCTCAGAATTATCGCTGAGGTTGTAGAATTCTGAACCCTGCCGAGACCTCCACCCCCTGGCGCACCTTCTGCCGCCGCCTCTTTGCCAAGAAACCCGTGGGGCCGGGGGAAGCTCCCCCTAAAGGCGCGGCCCTGAGCCGCAGCCTCAGTCGCCTGGACTTGCTGGTCATCGGCGTGGCCCAGATCATCGGCGCCGGCATCTTTGTCATCTCCGGGGTGGGAGTGAAGATCGCCGGCCCCGGCATCATCCTCTCTTTTCTGGTGGCCGGCGGGGCCTGCACCCTGGCGGCCCTGTGCTACGCCGAGCTGGCTTCCATGCTGCCCCAGGCCGGGAGCGCGTATACTTACGCGTATGCCATCTTCGGGGAACTGCTGGCCTGGATCATCGGCTGGGACCTGATCCTGGAGTATGGCATGGCCGCCTCGGCCGTGGCCGCGGGCTGGTCTTTTTACCTCCAGGACCTGCTGGGGGGCTTCGGTCTGTCCATCCCCGTCTGGGCCAGCGGGCCCCCTATGAGCCTCCCGGGCCGGGTCATCAACCTGCCTGCGGCTCTGGTGGTCATGGGCTTCGCGGTGCTCCTGATCTTCCGCACCCGTCTCAACGCCATCATCGCCATGGGCATCGTCGTCGTCAAACTGGCGGTGATCGCCTTCATCCTGGTTTTGGGGGTGGGGTTGGTCAAACCCCAAAACTGGCTGCCCCTGATCCCCCATGGAGGCTGGAGTATCATCCAGGCCGCGTCCCTGGTCTTCTTTGCCTTCCTGGGCTTCGACGTGGTGGCCATCACCGCGGAGGAATCCCGCCACCCGGGCCGGGACGTGCCCTTCGGCATCATCGGTTCCCTGGCCTTGTGCAGCTTCATTTATCTGGCCGTGGCCCTGGTGTTGGTGGGCATGGTGCCCTATACCCAGGTGAACCCGGATTCCCCCTTTTCCACCCTCTTCCGGCAGGTGGGGATGTTTTGGGCCGCGGAGGTGGTGGGAGTGGGGGCCATGATCGGCATTACCTCCGTGCTCTACATGCTGCTGCTGGCCCAGCCCCGGGTGCTCTTCGCCATGGCCCGGGACGGGCTTCTGCCCCGCTGGGTGGCCGGACTCCATCCCCGCTACCGCACGCCTCACCGCATGACGCTCCTCTGCGGCGCGGCGGTGGCCCTGGTGGCCTCCCTCACTCCCATCGACAAACTGGCCTATTTGTGCAACATCGGCACCCTGTTCGCGTTTTTTCTGGTCTGCTCCGGGGTGCTGGTGCTCCGCTTCACCCACCCTACCCTGCCCCGGCCCTTCACCTGCCCTGCGGGCAAACTGGTCGCCAGCCTGGGTGCACTGGTCTCCCTGGGCCTGATGCTTTCCATGCCCGCCAGTTCCTGGTGGCGGCTGGGAATCTGGTTGGGGGCGGGACTATTGATCTATTTTCTCTACGGCTGGTATTCGAAGCGGTTCTCTAGTCGTTAAAGAATAACCACCAAGACCCAAAGAACACCAAGATTCACCAAGAAAAGATTTATGCTTTGGCGTCTCACGCCAAAGCATAAAAAATGTCTTAATGTACCTTTGTGTCTTGTTGGTAAATTTTTACGAATCGGCTTTTGTCTCCAAGGTCTCCTTAGGCAGGCTGAAAAAAAACTTGGCCCCTTCCCCCACTTGGCCCTCCGCCCAGACCCGGCCGCCGTGGCGCTGGACGATGCGCCGCACCATGGCCAGGCCCATGCCGGTGCCTTCAAAATCTTTTTCCAGGTGCAATCTTTGAAAGGCCTCGAATAACTTGCCCACATATTGCATGTCAAAGCCCACGCCATTGTCCTGGACGCAATAGACGTATTCCCGGTCCTCCTCCCAACCGCTGATCTCGATGATTGCAAGGTCCCTGGTCCTGGTAAACTTAACGGCATTGTCCAAAAGGCACCCCAGGGCCTCCCGGATCATCTCCCGGTCTCCCCGGGCGGGGGGCAGGGGATTAACCCGCATCTCAATTTTTCTCTCCGGCTTCCGTTCCTTAAACTCCTGGCTGAGGGCCTGGGCCAGGGGCCCCATATCTAAGACCCTGGTTTTTAATTCCCGGCGGGCCAAACGGGAAAGGGCCAACAGATCGTCAATCAAGTCTCCCATTTTTTTGACGTCTGTTTGAATGTTATTGAGAAATCTTCTTCCTTCCCCATCCAGTTGGTCCCCGTATTCTTCCAGCAAAATCTTGGAGAAACCGGCGATGCCCCGCAGAGGGGCCCGCAGATCGTGTGCCACCGCATAACTGAAGGACTCCAGTTCCTTGTTGGCCGCTTCCAATTGGGCCGTACGCCGGTCCAGCTCGATGACCCGCTGCCGCAGCTCCCCGGCGGTCTCTTTCAGTTCGGCATTCCGCTTTTCCAGGGAGTCGGCCATCTGGTCAAAGGCCTGGGCCAGGAGCCCCAGTTCTCCCACCTTGTATTGCAATCCGGCCCGCGCCGTCAAATCTCCTGCGGCCAGTTGGGCCGTAACGTCTCGCAATCTCCTCACCGGCTTGAGGATGAACAGCCCGGAGCCATACCAGGCCGCGGCCAGGGACAGGAGACCCACCAGGCTCAACCAGAAAAGGTTACGCCACAGGTTCTGATTAACCGGACCCAAGGCCCTCTCCCGGGGGAGACCGATGGCCAGCAGCATATCCTCCCAAGGATGGGACAACCGTGCGAAGGCAAAGACGCGGGCATCCCCGGGCAATCCCACCCCCTCCGCCACCCCTTCATCCCGGGCGGCCATGGCTTTGATGAGGTCTTCCGGCAGCTTTTTGCCCACATATCTCAAGGGTTCGGGATAACGGAAAAGGACCTTCCGGGTGGTGTCGGTTAAGGCCAGGGCCGCGCCGGACGGCAGATCACATTTGGCCAACAAGCCCCCCAGCCATTCCAGATTCATCCCGGCCCAGACCAGCCCCTGGAAGCTGCCGGTATCGTCCAAGATGGGATACGACAACATCATGTTATACTTATAGCTGATGTGTCCCAGAACCGGTTCACCCACCACAAAGTCCAGGGTCCTTTTGGTTTCTTGAAAGAAAAAACTATTGGCATTGTTGATGCGACTTTTAGCCACCGGGAAGCTGGCAAAGACCCAACCTGAGGAATCGCAAGCCCCCATGGAGGCGAAGTGGGGGGAA
Source organism: Syntrophobacterales bacterium (assembly GCA_020060385.1). GTDB lineage: Bacteria > Desulfobacterota > Desulfobaccia > Desulfobaccales > 0-14-0-80-60-11 > SURF-52. Next base: position 169,681 of record JAGVAH010000082.1, read on the forward strand.
TGCTCCATGAGCCCGGCAAACAAGGAGTTACAGGCCTCCCGGTCCCGGCGCTGCACTTGGGGCAAGCGGGCCAGGGTGGAGAGAAACTGCCGGGTGCTGTTAATTAAAGTCTCCTGGATGCTGGCCAGGTTCCTGGCCGCCACCAACTCGTCTCTCTGTAACTCCCGGATGGCCCGGTTTCTTTTTTCCAGGTAAGAATATAGGGTTAAGGCCAGGAGCGGCAAGATGGCCAGGAGGACTAAAAAGATGGCTCGAGCCCGCAAGCTCTTAAAAGAAAAGGGCGACATGGGGCGGGCACCAGAAGATGGCGTTGATTTGGTTCAGTTGCCTAAGGCGTTTCTTGAAATTTAGTTATCCCACCCCCATTGTCAAGTACAGCCAGATTCAAGGCGTATCTCCAGGGTCCTGGAGGTCAGACAACCTGAAGATCGCCTCCACCCGGGGAACCTCCCGGGCTATGGCCTCCCGCCCCCCCTCCTGCCGGTCCACCAGGACCAGCACCTGCACCACCTCCAGGCCGAAGTCCCGGGCCGCGGCCACGGCCTTCAGGGTGGAGCCCCCGGTGGTGATTACGTCCTCCACGATCACCACCCTCTCTCCGGGCTGGACATCCCCCACCACCAGCCCGCCGGTGCCGTGCCCCTTGGCCTCTTTGCGCACGGTAAAGGCATTGATGGGGTTCCCTTGCAGATAACTGGTGAGGGCCACCGCGTGGGCGATGGGGTCCGCGCCCAGGGTCAGGCCGCCGATGGCCTGCACCCCCAGGTCTTTGACCAGGTCATAAATGATTTCCCCCATCAGGACCAGACCATGAGCGCTGTGGGTCACCGGCCGGGCGTCCACGTAATATGGGCTCTCCCGCCCGGAGGCCAGCTTGAAGAGTCTCTCCGGACTATAGCGGAAGGATTTCTCTTGCAGCAGCTTCAGGAGCTCACGCTTTTTCTCAGGCATCGCCAGACTCTCTCCTGTACCCGGTGCCAGGGGCCAGAAAAATATTTTTCCTGACCCCTGACCCCTATCTTACCGGCTTTGCCGGGTTTTCCAAAAAACGTAGGCCTTCCCCAATTGCCGGAGGATGCGCATCATCACCCACAGACCCGCGGCACCAATAAGGACTGCGATGGCCTTTTCATAAACCTCGGCCCCGCCTTTTAAGAACATGCGCATTGCCAAGGCTGCGCAAATGCCGCCGCAGGCCAGGTCCCACAAAACCCTGCCCCAAAAGAGTTTGCCGCACTGATCGCAAAAGGCCCAGGTGGCCGTTTCCTTCTCGCAATGGACACAATATTTTTTGGGAATTTCCGGAGCCGGTTCTTGATTCTCACCGGAAAATCCTTCCTTCAGACGCGCCAGAACACCCGGCTTTTTCTCCGCCATTCCCATCCTCCAGCAGCTAAGGCAGCCTGCCTGTCTTGATAAGTTGCAGATACTCCCGGAGTGCGTCCCGGGTGGAGCTGAAGGCGATTTCCTCCCAGGGGATTTCCTCCGGGGCGAAGACCCTGGCCTCCAGGGTCTCATCCCCCGGGGCCAACTCCCCGGCAACGTAAGCGGTGAGATAGGCCGCCACCACCGTGCGGCTCTGCTTATAGGAATAGATATTGAAAAGCCGGGCCACTTTCACCTCAAGGAGCGTCTCTTCCAGGGTTTCCCGGACCACCGCCTCTTCCAGACGCTCCCCCACATCCACAAAACCCCCGGGCACCACCCAGAGGCCGTAACCCGGCTCGATGGCCCGGCGCGTCAGGACCAGGCCCTCCTCCAGGGGGACCAGGGCAATGACCGCCAGCTTGGGGTCAATATAAAAAACAAACCCGCAGTTTTTGCACACCAGACGGGGGGGCTCCCCCGCCTTGATGATCCGTTCCTCCAGGCGGCCGCCGCACTGGGGACAGTATTTATAAGTCTCCACGCCAACCTGGTGCATAGAAGTCACCGCTTTTCTAGGGCGGCCGCCTGCTGCCGCAAGAGACCGTTTTGCGTCAGGTAATCAAAAATAAGCCTGGCCGCCAAACGGTTGCCGGCCTCATTCCAGTGGCTGTCCCGGATTTTGTATAAATCTTGGGAGGCCTCCTGTTGCTGAAAAGGTGCAAGCATATCCAGGCAGTATATATCATGATCCCGGCAATACTCCTGGAGGAATCGGTTAGGATAGGCCAGATCAAAGTCATCCGCAGCCAGATGATAAGTTTGATAAATCTCTTGTCTCAATTTCTCGTCAACCTGAAACTGATCCGGGAAGATGGCGATTATCAGGGGAATCTGCCGGCGGTCGCACCATTTCTTAATTTTCAATAATGGATCGGCACTCTTCTGCCATAGTTCGTCTAAATCGGCCTTCCTGCCTTTTTTAAAGATCCACATCCGGTCTTTCTCGACATCAAGATAGGTCTGTTGAGAAAAACTCCCTTCCCGGTCCCCTGCTGTTTCCTTTCTCTCCTGGGCCTTTCTGCGTTTTTCCTGGGTAATGATTAATTTGCCTTTAACTACCTTATATACCCAAAAATTACGGAATTGCAGATAACCTCGCCACCGCCGCCAAGGGTCCAGGGGCTCCCTGATGAAGGGGCCTCGATGCATGATAAATTCAAATTCCTCAAAGTCGTTCCCCACGAAAAAGCCCACCAGAACCAGATCCGGTTTCCAGGAATCCCCATATTTTTTCAGGACATGCCAGTAATAACCTGGCCCCACGGCCGGGATGCCGGCGTTGAGCACTTCGATATGCTTATAACCCGCAGCCTGAAAAGCCGCCGCGAGAAAATCGTGGTAATTCTTTTGGAGGTGACAGTCATTGGTGGCAAAAGAATCCCCCAGCCCCAGGATGCGGAACGCGCCCTTCTCCTTGAGAAAGGATTGTTCATGCAGATGTCCCTGGGATTTAAAATCAGTGAGATCCCCCACGATGCTGGTGTTTAATTCCAAAAATGCTGGTTGCGCCAGATGTAAATAAACTTCGATCAGAACAATGACTACAAAAAAGGATACAAATACAATAAATAAATTTTGCAAATAATAGTGTACTTTATTCCTATATCTTTCTGGATATTTATGGGCTAATAATAAACCTCCACCTATTAGCAGAAGCATGCCGATAAAAATAAAAATGCTAAAGAATAATGAAACTCCTAATAGAGTGAGAACTAGAAGCAACATGTCGTGGCCAGAAATGATATAATTACATGTGCCTTGTTTATTCCAACTTGAAAGGCGCGGGGGTGAAGGTCAACACAAAGACCAAAATGGTGATGATCCCTAAAATCTTGCGGCGCCGGTCCAAAGGCACCCAGTCAAAGGCCGGGGGTGGATGGCGCAGTCCCAGCAGGTAAAGGAGCAAGGCCCAGACCAGCCATCCCTGCCAGAAAAGCAGGCCAGTGACCACCAGCAAGCCGAGGCAGGCCAGGGAGATCAAACGATGGCGTTCGGGAAAGAGGGCATAGGAAACATGGCCGCCGTCCAACTGGCCCACCGGAATCAGATTGAGCGCGGTGACCAGCAGCCCGATCCAGCCGGCAAAGGCCATGGGGTGCAAGAGGATGTTTTGTTCCGGGGACAGAGGCCCGAAGACCACCCAGGTCAAAATTTGGAACAGCAGGGGCTCACCCAGAACCAGGCCCTCGGTCCCCCCGGGGAGCACCTTCACCGTGGACAGCTTCAATCCCACCAGGATCACGGGAATGGAGACGGCCACTCCGGTCAAGGGTCCGGAGCAACCCACGTCCAGCAGGGCCCGCTTGTCCCGGATGGGGGAGCGGATGCGGATAAAGGCCCCAAAGGTGCCCACAATAAAAGGAAAAGGCGGGGCCGGAATGAAGTACGGCAGGGTGACGTTCAGATGATGCCGCCGGGACACCAGGTAGTGGCCCATTTCATGGGTGCCCAGGATCAGGAGCAGGGTAAAGGAGAAGGGAATCCCCTTATAGAGGTCCCCCGGATTAACTAGAGGGTTCACCCCTTGTTGCAGCGCGCCGGCGATGATGGTGGTGGCCAGGGTGGCCAGAAAGAGCACCACATGCAGCCATACCCGGGGAGGTGGGGGTTGGGGTTCCGGGAGAGGTTGCCGCTCAAAACCCCAGACCCTCTCCGGCTCGGGCCGGAGATCGAAGATGGGCCTGTCTTCGGGATTCATGGCCGCCCTGCCCCGGTCTGCAGCGCAGCCGCTTCTACCGGAGTGAGAAAACGGTGCCCGCCCCGGGGCAGTCTTCCCAGCCTTAAAGGACCGTAGGCAATGCGCTTCAGTTTGAGCACCGGGTGACCCACCTGGGAAAGCAGGCGCTTGACCAGATGATAGCGGCCTTCCCACACCGTTATTTCCAGCACGGTCTTCTCCGCTTCCCGTTTGCGCACCTGCACCTCTGCGGGCACCACCCGTCCGGCCACCTCCGCGCCCCTGGCCAGCCGCCCCAGGGTCTCCCGGCTCACCTCCCCGGCCACGGTCACCCGGTAGGTGCGGGGCACCTGGTAGCGGGGATGGGTCAGGCGCTGGGCCAGTTCCCCGTCATTGGTGAGGAGCAGTAAGCCGGTGGCGTCATAGTCCAGGCGGCCCACCGGATAGAGCCGGGGGCCCCCCTCCCCCAATAAATCCGTGACCACCCGCCGCCCCTGGGGGTCCTTGGTGGTGGAGAGGTAACCGTAAGGCTTGTGGAGCATCACCGTCACCAGGGCCTCCGGCCGCACCCGGCGGCCGTCCACCTTGACTAGGTCCTTCTCCGGGTCGATCTTGACCCCCAACTCCCGGACCACCTGGCCGTTGACCATCACCCGCCCGGCTTTGATCATCTCTTCCCCGGCCCGCCGGGAAGCCACCCCGGCCCGGGAGAGATACTTTTGTAAGCGTTCTGCAGGCATGGCAGGACGACCCAGAGAGGCGTTTTAGTAATCAATGGTCATTGATCAGTGATCAGTAAAAGAAGAACATCAGATCACTTTTGTTTATGATTACTGATCACTATCCCTTCCCTATCTCCACAACTGAATTTCCTGATGAAACCCCACCGCCTCTCTGACTTCCGCCATGGTGCGGCGGGCCTCCTCCCTGGCCTTTTGGTTCCCTGCCTGGAGGATGTCCATCACTTCCTGGGGGTGGGCCTCGTAGTAACGCCGCTTCTCCTGGATGGGCCCCAGGTTCTCCAGCAAGGCCTCCGCCAGCAGCAATTTACATTCCACGCACCCCAGGCTGGCCGCCCGGCAGGACGCGGTGATCTCTTCCAGGCGCTTCCCCGGCAGATTCAAGCGGTGAAAGGGAAAGGCCAGGCAGCGGTCCGGCTCCCCCGGGTCCTTCTTAAAGGGCCGCTGGGTATCGGTGACCATCTGCCGCACCTTCTGGCTGATCACCTCCGGGGGGTCGCTCAAATAGATGCAGTTGTTATAGCTCTTGCTCATCTTGCGGCCGTCGGTGCCGGTGAGCTTGGGGATCTCCGTGAGGAGGGCCTCCGGCTCCGGAAAGATGGGCTTATACAGGAAATTGAAGCGCCGGGCGATCTCCCGGGTCATCTCCACGTGGGGCACCTGGTCCACCCCCACCGGCACCCCATGGGCCTTGTACATCAGGATGTCCGCGGCCTGGAGCACCGGGTAGCCCAGAAAGCCGTAAGTGGCCAGATCCTTGTGGGCCAGTTCCTGGATCTGGTCCTTGTAGGTGGGGTTGCGCTCCAGCCAGGGCACCGGGGTGAACATGCCGAAGATCAGGTACAGCTCGGCATGTTCCGGGATGGCCGACTGCACGAAGATGGTGCTCTTGTCCGGGTCCAGGCCCACGCTCAGCCAATCCATGACCATCTCCGGGATATAGCTGGCAATGGCCTGGGGGGATTCGTATTCCGTGGTGATGGCATGCCAGTCGGCCACAAAATAATGGCACTGGTACTCTTCCTGGAGCTGCAGCCAGTTGTAGAGCGCGCCGTAGAAATTGCCCAGGTGCAGCTTGCCCGTGGGCCGCATGCCGCTCAGGATGCGTTGCCGTTTTTCGGTTTCTGGTCCGGGACCAGGTTTATCAGTGGACGCCATTCTCTTTCCTAAACTTAAAGTATTAACTAGCAGACAAAATTATCATTGGGGACCTTCTTTGGCAAGTGCAGGGGACAATATTCCCTGTCAATAAGCAAGGCCCGGCAGCTAGACCGGGCCTTAGCCCGCATTATTCATGAACTTTTCAAAATGTACGACAACCCATTAACATTTTTAATTAAATTGAAAAGCCCAAAAAAGCAGAGTGTTTTTTGCGCAGGCTGGAAAGCCTGCGCCACCGGGTTCCTTGCCACTTGGTGCATTATCCGGGTTAGGAGGCACAGGCTTTCCAGCCTGTGCCACCAAAGACTACCTTAAATCACTTCGACACCCCTGCGAAAGTCTCTTTTCTGTCATTCTGAGCGAAGCGAAGCGGAGTGAAGAATCTCGTATTTACGCTAACCAAGAGATTCTTCGGTCGCTCCGCTCCCTCAGAATGACAAATTATAAGAACTTTCGCAGAGGGCTCATTCCTGGATGGACTCCAAGTAAGAGCTTAAGGAGCCGAAATCCCGGGGGGCCTCCAGTTCGTTCCCGGATTTGAGGTCATGGATAACCACCCGCACCGGCTCCTCCAGAGTGGTGGGAAAACTCTCGCCGGTGGCGTCATTGACGGTGATATAGGCGCGCTTGCCCTGGTGTTTGATCCATTTGGTAAAGGAGGCCTTGCCCGCGCAACTGGCCGAGAGATTGTAGCCATGTTCCTTCATCACTTCTTCAACGCTCATCTTTGCTCACCCTAACGTTCCTGCCACTCCGGTTTTCTCTTCTCCAGGAAGGCCTTGACCCCTTCCTCCGCGTCCTGGGTGCTGCACAGGGCCGCAAACATGTCCCCCAGCATGTCTAACCCCTCGTGGTAAGGCATGTCCTGGGACCCATAGACTCCGGCCTTGCCCATCTGCAGGGCCAGGGGGCTTTTTTCCGCCAGTTTTTTGGCCCAGTCCAGGGTGGCTTCCTCCAGTTGCTCCGGGGGCACCACTTTGTTCACCAGACCCAGCCGCAGCATCTCCGGCGCGGGGATAATTTCCCCCAGGAGCACCATTTCCAGGGCCTTCTTCCGGCCCACGATCCGCACCAGGGGCGCGGCCGGCCCCAGACAGATGAGGCCCACGTTGATGGCTGTGGTCCCGAACTTGGCGTCTTCCGCGGCGATGGTCAGATCACAGGCAAAGGAGAGGCCCGCGCCGTTGGCCAGGGCGTAGCCTTTCACCGAGGCCATCACCGGCTTTTTCATGCGGGCGATGGTGTGGTTGTGCTCATCCATCAGGTGGATGAACTCCCGGTATTCCTTATTGGTTTTATTCTTGAATTCATCCAGGGAAATGCCGGTGGAGAAATGTTTGCCATTGGCGTCGATCACCACCACCCGCACTTCGTGGTCCTTCTCCATGTCCCGGAGCGCATCATTCAGCTCCCGGGCCAAGGGGACGTTAAAGGTGTTCATGGCTTGGGGGCGGTTTAGGGTAATGATGCCGATGCCTTCCTTTTTTTCCACCAGGACGTTGTTATCGCTCATAAAGCACCCTCCTTGACTTATTCTCTAAAGACTCAGGCTGGGCCTGGTTTCCTCAAGCTCTGGAGATAAAAACGGAGTTGCGCCAGGGTCTGCTGCCACACCGCCGCATCTTTGCTGGCGGCATACAGGGGCGCGGCCCCATTCAGGGAGATCATGATAAATCTGGCCGCGCCCTCGAGATTCAGCCCTGCCTTTAAAAGCCCCTGCTGCTCCGCCTCCGCCAGCCACTGGCGCAACAGGGCGGAGAAAGCCTGGAAGCCATTAAGGACGTGGCTGTTCATGGCCGCGTCCTGGCCGGAGAGTTCCACCAGGGAATTACAGAGAAAACAGCCCCCCTGAAAAACCCCCCCACCCAGGTAATCTTGCAGGTTATTGGTAATCACCCGGTCAAGGCGCTCCAGGGGGTCGGCAATCTCTCTGACGCCGTTAAACACCACCTTCTTCCAGATGCGGACGCATTCCTCGTAGACCGCGTACCAGATCTCCTCCTTGTTGCGGAAGTGGCCGTAAAGGCCCCCCTTGGTGAGCCCGGTGGCCTCCACCACATCGGCGATGGAGGTATGGAAATAGCCCTGCACCGAGAAAAGCTGCATGGCCTTGTCGATGATATATTGCCGGGTCAAGTCACCCTTGGTAGCCATCCGCCAGCCCCTGGATATATTATACCGACCAGTTGGTATATTTTAGCCCCTAATGCTTGATTTAGTCAAGAATATTTCTTGGGGTAGTGCTAAATATTAAGAAAACTTCGGATAGGTTGGTTTATACTCCCCTTTCTTAAGGGGGGGGTCAGGGGAGATTATATAAGCACTTGATAATCCCCCTAAATCCAATACGGTTCACTTATAGCATTTGCCAAAAGTTCTTTCCTCTTATCCCCTCTCCCCCCAGCGGGGGGAGAGGGTTAGGGTGAGGGGGGGCGGAAAAAACTTTTGGCA
>JAGVAH010000169.1 GCA_020060385.1 Syntrophobacterales bacterium
AGCGCCGCGCCGCCCGCGGCCCCGGCCCCAGCCCAGACCATGCCCAAGCGCATCCTGGGCAAGACCGGGGCGGAGGTGTCCATCCTCAACCTGGGGGGCATGTTCGACACCATCAACAACCAGCTGCTCCTGAAGCAAGCCCGGAAATGGGGCGTCACCATGTGGGACACGGCCGAGTCCTACGGCAACGGCCTGAGCGAAGAGGGCATGGGCCGCTTCTTCGCCCGCAACCCCGGGGCCCGGCAAGACATCTTCCTGGTCACCAAGCTGGTGCCCAAGGGCGGCAATTTTACCGAGCGCCTGGATAAGTGTCTTCAGAGACTGAAAACGGATCATGTGGATCTGTTCTTCGTCCACAGCCTCACCGGCATCGGCGACCTGCCGGCAAACAGCAAGGATTGGGCCGCGGCGATGAAGAAGGCCGGCAAGATCAAATTCTTCGGCTTCAGCACCCACACCAACATGGACGACTGTCTCCTGGGCGCGGCCAGGCTGGACTGGATCGACGCGGTGATGATGACCTATAATTTCCAGGTGATGAACACCCCCAAGATGGTAGAAGCCGTAACCGCCTGCACCAAGGCGGGCATCGGCCTGGTGGCCATGAAGACCATGGGGGGCGGGCCGGGAGCGCCGAAGATCGCCAGCGAAGCCAAGCTGAAGATGACTGACCAGTTCCTGAAGCGGGGCTTCACCGACAAGCAGGCTAAGCTCAAGGTGGTGTGGGAGAATCCCCAGATCGCCAGCCTCTGCTCCCAGATGCCCAGCTTGACCCTGCTGGCGGCCAACGTGGCCGCGGCCCGGGACCAGACCAAGCTGAGCCGGGAGGAGATAGACTCCTTGCGGCAGTACGCCCTGGAGAGCAGGGGCGACTACTGCGCCGGCTGCGGCCAGATCTGCCGGGACGCGGTGGGGGGAGCCGTGCCCGTGAACGAGGTCATGCGCTCCCTCATGTACCACCAGTATTATGGCGAGCCGGAACTGGCCCGTCTGACCTTCGGGGGGCTGCCGGAGGAGGTGCGGCAGCGGCTGACCGCGGTGGACTACTCCCGGGCGGAGCGGGCCTGCCCCCAGGGCTTGGCCATCGCCCAGTTCATGCGCCAGGCCGCCGAGATGTTGGCTTAGAACCGCCCCAGGCCGCTTGGGCCTGGGCGTCAGGGCACAATCCTCAGGGGCCGCCCCTTGCCCCCGGCGGCCCCTGCGGATCACCCTGTCTGAGAGCATTGATTTCCCCGGCAGGGGGCGGAATGGGCAATGACGATGCAAGTTGGGACAACCAGGAGGCTATTAGCTATTTTAAAACCTCTTTTGCTGTCATCCTGAATGCCGGAAAAGAACCCAACGCATCGAAAATACGAGATTCTTCACTCCGCTTCGCTCCGTTCAGAATGACAATTTTGGGGAGATTGAGGTTTTGAAATGGCTTCTATCTCCCGGGCCTGCAGCTTGTCGATTTGCCGGGCAGATCAGCGAAAATTTTCCCCTCAGGAAAACTTCAGGGGGAAGGGTCCAGCTAACGAATTTTCTTGACATCCGGCAGAGAGAGCATTAGGCTGACTGCGAAATTAGCGGGACTGGAGCCCGCTGGCGAGAAATCGCATTTAACTAACTAGCAAACAGATTAAAAAATTTTTGGCCATGAAGGCTACCACCAAGAAGGTGGCTTTCATGGTTTTTTTTTTTGCGCCCATGCCCACCGAGATGCCGCCCCATAAAAAGACCACCGCCTACTGGGACGCCCAGGCCCGGTGGCAGCAAATCTGGCTGGAGCACAACCATTACCACCGGGAGGTCCTAGCCTTCTTGGCCGGCAAGGTGGCGCCGGGATGGCGGGTCCTGGACATCGGCGCGGGCAACGGCATCCTGAGCCTGCCCTTGCAACGGCTGGGGTGCCAGGTGACGGCCCTGGAGCCGTCGTCGGGCATGCGGGCTTTACTGCTGGGAGAATGCCGCCGCGTGCAGACGGCCCCGGAGAAAATCGACCCCAGACGGTGGGAGGAAGTCCCGGCGGGGGATCTTAGGGACTTCGATTTGCTCCTGGCCTGCAACAGCTTGCAGCTCACCCTCTGCGGCTTCCAGGCGGCCCTGGCCAAGATGTTCGCCTCCGGGCCCCGGCATGTCTGCGTGGTCACCGAGATGGGCTTCCCGGAGATCAGCCTGCGCCGTGATGACGATGCTTACCAACTCTCCCAGAGCCGGTATTTCCTGGCGGACAGCTCCTATGCCTATCACCATCTGCAGGAGGCCTGGGAGCATCTGGCCCATCGTTTGGGGAGACTCCCCACGGCCCGGGAAAAGGGAGAAATACGGGAGAAATTGGTCCAAAAGCATAACCGCTTCTGGTTACCGGGAACTTCCAGGGTGGGAATTTTCTGGTGGACCAAACAGAGAAAGAATAGGGGGATAAAATGTTCATAAGGAACAGGAAGGATCTGGTTTTATTAATATTTTTTCTATTGGCGTGGCCTCTCCAGAATTGCCTGGCGGCCGAGGAAAAAACGGTGCCCCAGTTGTTTCAACTCCAGGAGATCGAGGTCACGGAAAAAGAACTGAAGACCGATGCCGAGACCCCGAACATGACGGTGATCAAACCGGAAATCCTGTTGCAGGGTATAGGCTCCACCCTGGACGGGGCGCTGAAGCGGCAGCCGGGAGTGGACGTGCAGCGGCTCCAGGAAGTGGGGGGCGCGTTGGATGACGACTCCATCAAGATTCGGGGCTTCGGGGCCCGCCGCATCCTGGTGACCATTGATGGCCGCCCCCTGAACACCCCGGGGACCGCGGGGGGGTATTTTGTGGATTGGACCACCATTCCCTTGAACAACATTGACCGTATCGAGCTGATCAAGGGAGTGAGCGATCCCCGTTACGGCAACACCCTGGGGGGGGTGATCAACCTGGTGACCAAGAAGCCCACCACTACCCCCCAGATTGAAGTTCAAGGAGGACTGGCCAGTTTCAACACCATGACCGGCAACTTCTTCCACGGCTGGAAGCCGGGGAAAGGGATCTTCGAATACAGCATCAGCGGGGGCTACTCCTCCAGCAGCGGCTACCTGGAGAACGGCAACTTCCGCATCAGAAATCTCAACACCTACGCCGGCCTCAACCTGCCCTGGCAGGGGAAAGTCTTTGCCAATGTCCAGCTGCTTTCCGTGACCAAGGGCTTCCTGGTGAACAATCGGGTGTCCAAAAATTTCGATTCCCCCTGGTACAACGTTTCCAAGAATGGCTATCCCGCGTCCGACGGCGATATCATGTATGGGGGCATGGGGGCCTATCCCGAACAGGGCAGTTTCTGGACCAAGGACAGGGTCATCCTGGACACGGGTTATGAGCAGCAGGTTATGGATCAAGGTCTGTTTAAGGCCCGTTTCTGGAAAAACTGGGGGCAGCGGGAGGCTTACAATACCCGGATGAGCCTGAACCGGGTTTTTCACAAGAAGTGGTGCGACGACGCCTCCTACGGGACGAACGCCAGTTACCGCCATACCCTGAAAAACCACACCGTCACCATGGGGCTTGATTATTCCCGGTTCACTGACCGGGGGGACAAGCTCTATGCCGATGACTTCCGATATAAAAATGCCGCCATAGCCAAGCAGAACGGCAACTATGTGAACTCGGAACTCCTGGGGCTCTACCTCATGGACGATATAAAGTTCTGGGAAAAGTTTGTGGTCACTCCCGGTTTGCGCTATTCCTGGATGCAGGCCAGTCCCGGGCCGGCCGGGCAGGCCGCCCCGGATTTGATCACCCAGGACCTGAACCAGAGCGGGGTGGCCCCCACCCTGAAGTTCACCTACCTCTTCGGCCCCGACAGCCTGGCCTACCTGAGCGTGTCCCGGGCCCTGCGGCTGGCCACCCCCCCGGAATACTACTGGCATTACACCCAGGACAACGAGCCCTATTCCACCTTTTTCCGCAACACGCCCCTGAAAAAAGAGGATGGGGTGCTCCTCCAGGGGGGGGTCAAATATAACTGGGGCGGCAAAACCAGTGTGGAAGTCTCCCCTTACTGCTACATCGTCAATGATTTCATTCACTTCGACCTCATCAACTTCGTGGCCTACAACATTGACCGGGCCGTGATTTACGGCGTGGAATTGGGGGCCTCCCAAAAACTCCCCTGGGGCTTCACGGTTTTCGGCAATTACACTTTCCAGAAAAGCAAGACCTCCGGTGATCCCTTTGTGGGTCAATTTGTCGCCCCCCAGGACCGGGGCTTCAACGAAATTCCGGGTCTCCCGGCCCACAAGGTCAATTTGGGGATCCAGTATAAGGGGAAGTACAAAGAAAAGATTGCTCTGTACATGACCTGTGTTTCGAACCAGCGGGTGATCTATAACAACAACACCCTGTACAACACCGACCTGCGGGTGAGAGGCCAGGCGCCCTACGTCACCTTCGACCTGGAGGGTTCGGTGCCCGTCCCCATCAAGGGCCGGGAGCACCTGGAACTCTATGCCTTTCTCCACAACCTCACGGATGCCAACTATCAGGAGAGGTTTGGCTACCCCGCGGCCCCCTTCGCCGCGGGTGGCGGGATCAAAGTGCGTTATTAAACTGGGGAGGGTTTCCCGGAGGGAGGAGCGCAGAAATCTCCGGGAGCGCCCCTCCCCCGTCTGCAACAATGATGAAACTATGGGGAAGACGCTTAATCGTCCTGGGAGGCCTGGCCCTGATGCTGGCCCTCCTGGGTTCCTGCACCCGGCCGCAGCCGCCGGGGGAGGCAGATACCCTCGTCCTGGCCGTTCCTTATGAGCCCGCCAGCCTTAATCCGGTCTTTCTCTCCGACCAGCTCTCCTATACGGTGAGCGGTTGGGTCTCTCCCGGCCTGGTGAGGCTCACCGGGGACCTCACCTTGGCGGGGGACCTGGCGGCCTCCTGGGAGATCCTGGACCGCGGCCGGGAAATCCGCTTTCATCTGCGCCCAGGCGTGAAATGGCAGGATGGACGGGATTTCACCGCGGCCGACGTGGTTTTCACCTATAATTTGATCACCTCCGGCCGGGTTCCCACCCCCCACCGCAGCCATTTCGGCCCGGTGCGGGAGGTGAGGGCCCTGGACCCCCAGACGGTGGCCGTCACCTATCAGGAGGTTTATTCCTCCGCCCTGGAAAGCTGGACCATGGGCCTGGTGCCCCAGGGCTCCCTTAAGGAGGGGAAAGCGGACGATCCCAGCCTGGGGCGCGCCCCGGTGGGGAGCGGCCCTTACCGGGTCAAGGAATGGGTGGCCGGGCAAAAGATCGTCCTGGCCGCGTTTCCCGGCTACTTTGGGGGGGCTCCCAAAATCCGGCAGCTCATCCTGAAGATCACCCCTGACCCCACCACCAGTTTGCTGGAATTAAAATCAGGGGTCATTGACGTCATGGAGCTCACCCCCAACCAGTATGCCCAATTATCCCGGAGCCCCGCCCTGCTGCGGCATTTCCGCATTTACCGCTGTCCCTCGGTCAAATACGGCTTTTTGGGATTCAATTTCCAGGAGGAGCGGTTCCGGGACCCACGGGTGCGGCAAGCCCTGGGCCTAGCCATCGATAAGCAGGCCATCATCCGCACGGTGCTCCACGGCTGCGGCAGCCCCGGCGCCGGGCCCTATCCCCCCGGCGCCTGGTACTACTATGGGGACACGCCCGCTTCTGCCTATGACCCGGCCCGGGCCCAAGAGATGTTAAGCCAGGCAGGCTGGTATGACAAGGAAAGGCCAGTTTTGCATCTGGTGACCAACTTCGAGAACAAGGAGAATATTTTAATCGCGGAAATTATTCAGAACAACTTGGCAAAGATAGGCATCAAGGTCAAGATTGAGACCCTGGAATGGCTAACCTTCAGGTACAAAATCATCGCCAAAAGACTCTTTGATGTGGTGTTGCTATCCCGCCACTATATCTGGGACCCGGATCTCTACAATGTTTGGCATTCATCCAAGACCCGGGAAGGGGAATGGAACTTCCTCTCCTACAGCAATAGCCAGGTGGACGAACTTTTGGAGCGGGGCAGAAAAACGGTGGGCCGGCCTCAACGCCAACGCCTTTATCAAAGAATCCAGGAGATCATGGCCCAAGACCCGCCGTGCGTCTTCCTTTACAATGCCGACGCCATTTTCGCGGCTAAAAGGAAGATCCAGGGAATCGCTCCTTCCCCCCTGGGCATTTTCCACAACCTATCTACCTGGTCTATTAACGGGAAAGACCATTCCCAGGCAAAACCAGGGGGGGCGGTGAGGGACCATGCGCATCTGCGTGGTTGACGGCCTGGGAGGCGGCATGGGCGCGGCTTTGATCAGGCGCCTGAAAGAGGTCTACCTGGAGGAGCATGAGGTCATCGCCCTGGGAACCAATCCCTTGGCCACCGCCCAGATGATGAAGGCCCGGGCCAACCGGGGCGCCAGCGGCGAGAATGCCATTGTCCACACGGTGCCCACCGCGGATTTTATCCTGGGCAGCATCTCCATCGTCCTGGCCAACGCCATGATGGGAGAAGTGACCCCCCGCATGGCCGCGGCCGTGGCTTCGGCCCCGGGCCGCAAGATCCTCCTGCCCCTGACCCGGGCCAAGGTGGAGATTATCGGCGTCACCGTGGAACCCTTGCCCCACCTGGTGGACAAGGTGGTTACCGAACGGCTGAAGGAGTTACTGAACAATGTGTGAAGCTGCTGCCTATGTCCTGAGAAACGGGCAAGAGGAACTGCTGCTCTCCGCGGTGGACATTATCGAGCCCGAGGGGGACAGCCTGCGTCTGGTGAATATCTTCGGGGAGCAAAAGGTCATCAAGGCCGACTTCCTCCGCCTCAACCTGGTGAACCATAAAATCATTCTCATGGAGAAATAACCTGGAGACCCCGCTGCCAAGGGACTTCCCCAGGGGGAGAAAGGGCGGGACCCGACTCAGATGGGGGGTTCCACGAAGCGGATGGGCAGCCTGATGGTCACCGTGGTCCCTACTCCCACCTCGCTTTCCAGGTTGATGGTGCCCCGGTGTTCGTCGATGATCTGCCGCACAAAGACCATGCCCAGGCCGGTCCCCCCCACCTTGGTGGTGAAGTAGGGTTCAAAGATCTTGCTCAGCACCTCGGGGGACATGCCCCGGCCGGTGTCTTGGAGTACCAGGGTGGTGTGGCTCAGGTCCACCGCGGTGGACACGTGAATCTCCCCCTGGGCGGGGGTGGCTTCCAGGGCGTTGCGCACCAGGTGGGCGATGGCCACCTTGAGGAGATGTTTATTCACCTGGGTGTAGACCGGATAAGGATGGAAGCCGGTCACCAGGTGAACCCGCCGGCGCTCGAAGACCGCCTGCAGCATTTCCAGAATGGACCGGATTATTTTATTCAGGTCTTCCTGGGAAAAGAAGGACTTCTTGTCCTGGGCCAGGTTTTCAAAGCGCTCCACCATCTGCTCCAGGCGCTTGGCGGCCTCGGCGATGGCCAGGGCCCAGTTGCGGGCCGGATCATCCGTCGCGGTTTTTTTCAGCAAACGGTTGCTGAAGCCGCCGATCACGTGGAGGGGGTTGCGAATCCCGTCCGCGATCCCCAGGGCCATTTCCGACATGGTGCGTTCCATCACCAGGGCCTCCATCTCCTTGTTCAGGGTCAGGATTTCATGGCTGGTGGCTTCCAGATGGT
Organism: Syntrophobacterales bacterium; assembly: GCA_020060385.1. Classification (GTDB taxonomy): domain Bacteria; phylum Desulfobacterota; class Desulfobaccia; order Desulfobaccales; family 0-14-0-80-60-11; genus SURF-52. The sequence goes on from JAGVAH010000169.1 coordinate 7,625, forward strand.
GATGGTCGGCTTCCATGCGCCGGTATAATTTCTGGATATTATGGAAAAAGAGGGTGACCGAGGCGATGACGATGGAGAGGATGGCATTTAGACCGCCGCTGTATGGCCGCAGCCGGTCCCACAAAGCTTGCTGCTGGGCCAGGACCAGGATATGCCCGATGATATGCCCCAAGGCCCGGGAGATGCCAAAGGCCACCAGGGCCAGGGTGAGCCAGTAGAGAAAGAGCCACAAGGCATTTTCGTGGTCCTGAGCCAGCAGTCTCCGGGCCTGGGTGAAAGCGGCCCAACTGAGCACCAGGACCAGGGCTGAACCCAGAATATCGACGATGATCAGGGGAAAGCCGGGCAAGGTGATCATGACCGCCCCACTTCTTGCTCCCTCCTGAAGGCCTTGATGCCCCGGTAAAAATAAATGAAGGCCGGCACCAGGAGCAGGTGATCCAGTTTAGTGACATAGGTTATCCAGTTACCCCAATTGGCCATATACAACTGCTGGGAAAGACTGCCGGGCGCCCCCTCCGCCACCCGGGCTTGGAAATGCAGCGCGAATAATTGCCCGATGAAACAGTCCAGATTCCATAAAGCAAAAAAGACGCTGCCCCAGGCCAGCAGTCGAAAGCCGCGATGTTCCTGCAGTTTCTCCTGCCGGAGCTCGTAAATGAAGAAGACCATGGCGATCATGAAGAAGAGGTAGGAAAACTGCCTGATGAAAAAGGCTTCCCTGGGGTCCCAATGGGGGATAATGGCCAGGGCCGGGGAGGGGCAGAGCAGCGATCCCAAGAGCAAAGCACCCAGACAAGGCAATAACCGGGAATACCTGGATGTCAGGACTGGCCTGGCCTCTTCCATGTCGTTACTCCATTAAAACAGCTGCCTTCATTAATAATAAACCGGTAAGTCTGCTCAACCTATCTCCTGGGGCCGGGATTACCAGGCAGCCTGGGCCCTATCTGTTTTACCGGAGGCGCCGGTCCCTCTATTCCCGGGTTTATGCCCGCAAATACCAGAGGCACTTATAAAAATAATTATGCAAAGGCCATTCCAGGGGGAACAAGGCATAAGCTATTGATAAAAAGGGTTTATTTGGGCTATGGGGAGATGTTCAAAGATGGAGGTGCCAGGTTTTTTTACAATATATAAAATTTCATAATCCTATAGGGTCTCTCCCCGCTACCTGGCCAGGGGTGGGGGTGAGGGGGAGACACCCTGGAGCCGGGTGACCTCATTTGGAGGTCATCTGGGAAGTCCCGTCCCAGCCGTCTGCCGGAGGTTGGTTAAGGTATGCCTCGCATCGCTCCCGGAGTCGTTGCCCTGCCGGATCCGGCCCGAATTCTGACTCAAAGCCGTCCAGCGCCGCTATCGCTCCGGCGAAATCGCCGCCGCGGTACCTGTCCCAGGCCCCTTCATACCTGGCGGCTGCGGCCAATACCTGGTGGGGGACCATGCCGGCCTCCCCCAGGACCTGGAAGATATCGGTGGGCTCAGTCCTCCCCGCCACGATGATGCGGTCCAGGTGGCGCCAGGCGAACTGCGGGGAGCAGGCGTCCCGGGTGGCCGCATCCACCAGCAAGGTGGTGCCGTAAACCTTGTTCAAACCCTCCAGGCGGCTGGCCAGATTGACCGTGTCCCCCAGGACGGTATAGGCCAAACGGGTGCGCGCCCCGATGTTGCCCACCACCACCGGTCCGGTGGCCAGGCCGAAACGGGTGGGCAGGGCCGGCAAGCCCCGGGCCCGCCACTCCCCATTCAGGTTATCCAGTCGGCTCATGGTCTCCAATACCGCGTGCACCGCTGTGGCCGCCTGGTCCGGGATGGGGGTGGGCGCCCCCCAGAAGGCGACAATGGCGTCGCCCACCATTTTGTCCACCGTGGCTCCGTGTCGGTGCAGGGTGTCGATCATGGCTTGAAAGTATTCCGCCATGTGATTGGTCAAGGCCTCCGGGGACATGGCTTCGGAGATGCTGGTGAAGCCAGCGATGTCGGTGAAGAGGATGGTCAGGGTTTCGGTGCGGCCGCCGATGCGGGCTACTTCGCCCTTGGCCACCAATTCCTTAACCACCTCAATGGGCACATAGCGGGAGAAGGACTGCAGGGCCGCCAGGGCCTGGGCCTGGGCCTCCTCCAGTTGCTTGAATTCTTGGAGTTTGGCTTCAATTTTCACATCCGTTTGGAAATCAAGGTCCCGAATGCGCCGGCTCTGGGCCGCCAGGGCCTCCAGGGGCCGGCTGTAGGAGCGGGCCAGGAGAAAAGAATAGCCCAAGGCCGCCAACAGGGCCACCACCGTCGCCGCCAGCAAGTAAAGGCGCAGTTGGCTGATGCCCTCCAGGAGATCATAGTTAGGCACCAGGATGCCGATCCAGAGATGGCGCCGCTTCCCCAGGGGATAAGCAGTGACCCCGGCCCACCAGGTTTCCCCTTGGGAGTCAAAGCTGAATATAGCTTTGCGCAATTCTTTAAGGGCCTTGATCACCTTCTGGTTGCTTTCCCCCTCTTTTAAAGCCGCATGCAGTTCCGGAATCTTCAGCTCCTCCACCGAGCAGAGGAGGGCCAGGCGAATGGACTCCGGGTCCCGGAACTTCTGGTGGCGGGGCAGTCCCACCACCTTCCAGGTTTTTGTATAGACCGCGGTCTGGGAGTTTTTACTGAGTTGGGTGGAAGCATGCTGGGTGAATGCAGTGATGGACTTCAGCAGGACATCCACGGCAAAGACATATTCCAGGCCGCCGTCATCCCACTTCACCGAGGCGGTGATGCCCAGATCTCTGGTGGTGAAGAAGATATAGGGATCGGTCCAAAAGACCTCCCCAGCCGGCAGGCCTTTAAGGCCCGTATACCAGGCGCGTCCCCGCGGTTCATAGTCCACCTCTTGCCATTTCGGGGAGTGGGGCCGGCCCTGCTGGTCCACGTCAAACCAGAGGGTCTGGGTCCCCCATCCCTCCCGGTGCACCACCCGGTTGCGGATGCGCCCGCCATCCAGGCGAATTATCAGAAAGCCATCGCCCCGGGCATTGGCCACCTGCAAGGAAGACATTTCCGGAAAAAACTGCATGAGGGGCAGCAACAAGGAGTTGATGCGGGTGGCGGCCCCAAGTTGCTTCTGGGTAATTTGCCCCGGCGGTCCGGTAACCACCTCGGCCAGATTGAGCTTGCCCGCGAGACCCCAGCGCGCAGCAATCAGGGTATTTTTATCCACCGGCTGAAAGAAGCGGTCCAGTTCCTGGGTGGCTTGCTCCGTTCCTTCATTGATCAGTTTCTCGGATAGCTCCTTTTCCGTCCGCCGGGCCCGGATGGTCGTCAGGAGCAGCACGGTCAGGGAACTTATCAGAATGAGCAGCATAAAACTGCGCAGCAGGCTGAAACGGATGGTGATGGGCTGGCTGGCTCTAAAGATTTTTCTCATGGCGGCTATCGGGGTTCCCGGGCTAATTTAGGGCGGCATCGGGCCGGGGTCTTTGACCTAGGCCCAAAGTATAAAAACTGGGGCAATCATGGCGGCCAGAGGCCGCAGCCTATTTTGTTAAATTTTTCCAGGGCTGATGGATATTCCCCATTAGTCAGTAACTTATCGTAACAGCAGCAGGTAGACTCATGCCCGCCCCCAAAACTTAAGGTGGAGTAAAGGGGAAGGCGACAGCCCCAAGAGCCAATCAGGGTTCCGGCTTCAGCTCCCTCATAGGGCCACTTTAGTCTTACCGGTACCAATCCTGGGGGTCGATGCCCGTATGCTTTTCTCCGCTGTTGACCCTGACCACCACCGGGGCGTGAGAGGGGCACTCGGCCCGCATACCGCATTTGACGAACTCAGAGTAGTAAGCCCGGTAATCTTGGGGATAGCCGGCTCCGTATTGGCCCGGATCGGGGAGATAGGCGTAAACAAGGTACTCTCCCGGGGGCACTTTAAGTTGATAACCCTCGCCATACTGATATTGCTTGCCTTTTAGATGCTTGGCGGTGCAAAAGCGCTCCTTGGTGGCGATATTTTCGGCGCAGACCTTCATGTCCGGCGGAATGAACTCGCTGGGATAAGCCAGTGATCCCTCAATGATGCCGGGCGCCCCCTCCTGGGCCGGGGCCGGCCTCGCCAGCAGCAATCCCAGGGCCAGGCATAATACCAGGAACTTCATCATAGATTATCCCAATCCTCAGCTTCATCTATCCAAATCTGGTGTTGGGGACACTTTGCAAAAATTTTTTTCCCCGAAACACCTTTCTTCTCCAGCAACCATTTTCGTGGGCGGCACCTTAGCACAAAATTTCCTGAAAAGTCAATGTCTTTCAGAAGTTGAACACACCGCTCTCCCTCGTCAACACCCCCCCCATAGATTTGGGTCCAGGCCCCCTGGCCACCAACGCCCCCATAATGTTGCGCCTGCGGCCAAGGGGAGGCCAGATGCCCATCTTCATTCCGAAAATGGCCGTGAGAAGGGTCAGTTAACTATAGGGGCTCATCCCCGGAGGCAAAGCCAATAAGCTATAGCAGCGCTCTGCACAAATCTGGCTATATTTGGATTGCCTGACGCCAGGGGGTCCCACTCTGTGGGCTTTATAATTCTTTCTTTTTACTGCTGGTTGTCGAATTTCTTTGATTTTCCTTTGAACCTTTAACTAAATATTTTATATAAATATTCATAGTTAAATCTAACATGAGACGGGGGTAGAGCCCAACGGTTCTCCAAAACGAAAGATAGTCGGGTCTAGTGAATGACCGGGTTCTGCTGTTTAAAGGGTTGAGACCATGGAACAATTAAATCTTCCCTTGAGTATATCCTCATGGTTACTGGTTTTTTCCTATGTTAAGTACTTCCCCAACGATCCTCCCTGCTTGACCCACGCCTAACCTTCCCAGCCACGGATTCGCTAGATAAAGCCAAACCCGCCCCGAATCGGCAGCGGCGGCAAGGAATGAGGTTTAATGCTTAGCGAGTAATTGCTCTACCGTTAATTATCTTTTTACCCGCAGCAGGCGTACTGGCAAATATTTTCCTCCGGACCTATCAATTTAACGGCAACCTCTTTGGCAAAACTCTGAAAGAATTTGAGGGGGGGACCGTATCACCGGCAAGATTAAAGAGGATACGCATATCGGCACAAAGTCAGATGTCTCACCAGAGAGATGTCCGGTCTCCATTTTCTATCAATGAGGAACCGGGATTAATGATTACTGTTAATAAAAAATCAAACAACATTATATATATCTTGTTGTTATTTTTGATATTCTCGGCTTGCATGATAGCCGGCGGATTCTGGTGGTATGGCAATCAGAAAAAGCTCACGAAGAAACATTGGGAGGAGACCCTGGGTTCCATTGCCGAGCTTAAGAGTAACCAGATTATCGAATGGCGTAAGGATCGGGTGATTGATGCCTTGCTGATAGCCCAGGGGGATTTAATCAATACTTTTTTTAATGAAAAGAAGGTTCCTGGAAATGAAAAGCAGGCTCTGATCTCCTGGTTAAAGCCAGCTTTAACAAATTATGGGTATGACAATATTTTATTATTAAACAAAAGAGGAGAGGTGGTTTTTGCTGCCACTGAAAATTATTTAAGAGATTTAAATGAGTCAACAATGAAGTTGTTTAACGAAGCATTGAAGGCAAAGAAGCCTTTATTCGGCAGTTTCTATTACTGTCAACTTCACCAAGCGGTGCACATCGATCTCGCCGCGCCGGTGATCTTCTGGCGGGATCATCAGGATGAGGTGATGGGTGGACTTATTATCATCATTGACCCTAGCAGATTCCTTTTTCCCCTGATCCAATCCTGGCCCACCCCCAGCCCCACCGCCGAGACCCTCCTGGTAAAAAAGAGGGGAGACCAGGTGGTATTCTTAAATTTCCTGAGGCATGAAAAGAACCAGCCGTTGGTGCTAAACCTGCCCCTGTCCGACACCCATCTCCCTGCGGCCAGGGCCATCGCCGGCCATGAAGGGGTGATGGAGGGCATCGATTACCGGGGCGTTCCGGTTCTGGCCGTCACCAAGGCCATTCCCGACACTCCCTGGCATATGGTGGCCAAGATCGATACGGCGGAGATTTACCACCCCTTGTATCGTGAAGCCAAGATAATCGCTACCGGCGTAATTTCCTTGATACTGCTGGTGGGAGCCGTATTGGGTTGGACGCTCAGCGCCCAAAGAAAGCGGCATTATGAAGCCCTTTATAGCCTCGAATGCGAGCGGCAGGTTATTCGCACACATTTGGAATATCTGGTGAAGCATGCCAACGACATCATCCTCCTGATGGACCAGGAGGGCAATCTCCAGGAAGTCAATGACCGGGCGGTGGCGGCCTATGGCTACACACGGGAAGAATTATTGCAGCTCAATATCCGGGACCTGGTGCAGACAAGTGAAACGCCTACCCTTCTTCAATGGAACCGGGAGGACCTGGCCAGGGAGGGAAAAATCTTTGAAGGGTACCACCTGCATCGAAATGGCCGCTCTTTTCCCGTGGAAGTAAGCGTCAATCTAATCCAGGTGGAGGAAAAGGAATATTTTCAAGAGATCATCCGGGACATCACCGAGCGCAAGCAGGCGGAGGAGGCTTTCCAGGCTTTGGTGAACCACGCGCCCATGGGCATCTTTATTGTGCAAAATCGTAAGTTTGCCATAGTCAACCCTGGGTTTGAAAAAATAAGCGGTTATTCCGAGAAGGAATTAATTGGTAATGACAGCCTGAGCCTGGTTTCTTCCGAATATCGGCAAGAGGTGCGCCAGAAAGCCGTAGCCATGCTCAAAGGAGAATCCCAGTTGCCCTACGAGTTTCCCATCATCACTAAAGAAAGGGGGGCCATATGGGTGATGGAGAAGTTGGCGTCCACGGTTTACCAGGGACAGCGGGCGGCCTTGGGTTATTTTTTGGACATAAGCGAGCAAAAGAAGTTGGAGAGCCAGTTCCTCCAGGCCCAGAAAATGGAAGCGGTGGGCCGGCTGGCAGGGGGGGTGGCCCATGATTTCAATAACTTGCTGAACGTGATCACCGGCTACAGTGAGATTATGAAGCTGGAACTGAAAAAACAGGATCAGCTGTGCCACTATGTGGAAGAGATAGGTAAGGCCGCGGATCGGGCTTCCTCTTTGACCCAACAGCTTCTGGCCTTTGGCCGTAAACAGATCATCCAGCCCCGGATCATCAATTTAAACGAGTTAATCTCCGGCATGGACAAGATGTTGCCGCGCCTCTTGGGGGAAGACCTCAACCTGATCACTCTCCTGGACCCCGCCCTGGGTGCGGTCAAGGCCGATCCCGGCCAGATGGACCAGGTGATAATGAACCTGGCGGTGAATGCCCGGGATGCCATGCCCCGGGGGGGCAACCTCACTATTGCCACGGAAAACGTCTTTCTTGATGATGCCTATGCCCGGGAGCACCTGGAGGTCACCCCCGGCCCCTATGTCCTGCTGGCGGTCAGCGACAGCGGCACCGGTATGGATGCCGCCACCCTGGCCCACATCTTTGAGCCGTTTTTCACCACCAAGGAGCCGGGCAAAGGCACGGGACTGGGGCTATCCACCGTGCATGGCATCATCAAACAGAACCGCGGTCATATCTGGGTCTATAGCGAGCCCGGGAGAGGCACTACCGTCAAAATCTACCTGCCGCGGGTGGAAGAGGCCCCTATGCCCCTCCAACCCCCCGAGCCTCCCACCACATCGCTGCAGGGGACCGAAACCATTTTGGTGGTTGAGGATGACGAGAGTCTGCTCAACTTTATCAGCCAAGCCTTGCGCACGTATGGTTATACGGTGCTGGAAGCCCGCCACGGCAGCGAGGCCATTTTGGTCTGTGAGCGTCATCAGGGGGAGATTCACCTGCTGCTGACTGACGCAGTGATGCCCGGGTTGAGCGGTGGAGAATTGCTGGAACGGCTGGCCCCCCTGGGCCGGAAGATGAAGGTGCTCTTCATGTCCGGGTATACCGAAGACTTTGCGGCCCTGCAAGGTTTGCTGGCGGCAGGCGTCCCCTTTTTGCAAAAGCCTTTCAGAATGGCCACCCTGGCCCAAAAAGTGCGCGAATTGCTCAATACCCCTGGGGCTGAATAACCGCCTAACTTTAAATTAATAATACAGTCAAGCCGCCCTCTGTCCAGGCAATAGGGGCAGCCGCTATTGAATCCGCAGACGATGAACAGGTAGGAGAGCTTTGCCGGGGCTGCATGGGGACTGTAGCTTGCCAAAACTCATCCTGATCCTGCCCTCCTTAAAAATTGCAGAGATGCTCCGCATACTTTAAGATGGCCTCTGATCGGCTGAAATCGATAATTATCCCCTCCGAGGCTTGGACCCACTCTTATGGGCAGACCTGATGCATCCTCATTCTGGGGGCAGACCCGCGGCCTGCCCTGGCCTTTTTGGGCCGCCAACATCATGGAGATGATGGAACGCCTGGCCTACTATGGGGTGCGGGTGGTCATCCCCATCTATATCGCCCAGGCGGACGAGATCGGCGGCCTCCACTTCACCCAGGGGGACAAGGGGTTCATCTTCTTGTGGTGGGCCCTGGTGCAGTCGGCCCTGCCGGTGTTCACCGGCGGCTTTGCGGATCGCTACGGCTATAAGCGGCAGATCGTGGCGGCCATTTTCTTGAAGGTGCTGGGCTACCTGACCATGGCCAGCCAGCGGGAGTTCTGGCCGTTTTTCAGCGGCTGCCTGCTGCTGGCCGCGGGCACGGCCATCTTCAAGCCCCCCATTCAAGGGACCTTTGTCAAGACCCTCACCTCCCGGACCTCCGGGGCCGGCTGGGGCATATTCTACATGGTGGTGAACGTCGGTGGTTTTCTGGGCGCGCCCCTGGCCCATTTTCTCTGCGGGTACTCCTGGCCCCTGGTCTTTTACGGTTGTGCGGCTCTGGTCAGCCTCAACCTGTTGTGGCTTCTCACCTACCGGAGCGTGGCTTCCGGGGCCGATAAAACCACCGGCGTCTGGCAGGTGGCGGTCATTACTGCCCGGCAACTCTCCAACCCCAGACTCCTGGCCTTCCTGCTGATAGCCTCGATATTCTGGGCAGTGTTCACGCAGCTCTGGGACATGCTCCCCAATTTCATCGTCGACTGGGTGGACAGTTCCTCCCTGGCCCGGCATCTCCCGGGGTTTATGCTGGCCCGGGATCTCGGTAGAGGACCCCAGATCGCCCAGGAGTGGGTGATCAATGTCAACCCTTTTCTCATCATTCTCTTTGTGGCCCCCCTCTCCTGGTTCGTCAACCGGAAGATGCGGCGACTCACTTCCATATTCTGGGGCTTTGTCATCGCCAGCCTGGGGGTCTATGGCGCGGGTTCCAGCCGCTCCATCTATATCTGCCTGACCGGCATCGCCTGCTTCTCGGTGGGGGAGATGCTCTGCTCCCCGAAGTTGAACGAGTACCTGGGGGTCATCGCTCCCCCGGATCAGAAGGCTCTCTTTATGGGCTACGCCAATATCCCCATGGCCCTGGGTTGGGGCTACGGCTCCTTTATTGCCGGGCAGATTTACGCCCGGGCCGGGGAAAAGGCCGGACTGGCCCTGCGCTATCTCTCGGAAGTGTTGCAGGTTAAGGAACTGCCGCATCGCACCCAGGCCTTTTCCCGGCTGACGGAGATGCTGGGCCAAAACCCGGCCCAGGTGACCCAGCTCCTCTGGGATAAGTATGATCCCAGTCAGGTCTGGACGCCTTTTGCCCTTGTGGGCCTGTTAGCCGCCCTGGCCTTGTGCGTGTTTAATCACCTGGCCAGGAAGTGGGAAGAGGTAAACGCCTAGCAGGCCAAAGAACCGCAGATATGATCAGGTTAGCTTGAGGCCCATCTTTTCTGCAGCCTGATCAAGGTTTACAGCGGTAACCCATACCCAGGATCAACCCGGCGGCACGAGAGGCCCGCACGTTTCCAAGGCAAGTTTTTTGGCAGCTACCCCGGGGCCAAGAATTGATTTCCCATATTTTCTAATTAACTTATTTATATTGAGGGGTTTCCCGGGCCCTTCCCTTTGCTCGGAGGTCAGACCGCAACCTCTGCCAATCCCAAGCAATCAAAGGAGTAAGCTGATGCACGCTAAGAAACTGTTGACGATCTTGGCCGCTGCTGTCTTGAGTCTGGCTCTGGCCACCGGCGCGGCGGGCCAAGCCCCCCCTAAAGAAGGCGCGTCCAAACCCCAAGGGCGGCAGCCGCTCCAAAGCATCACCGTAGAGGGCAAGGTCAAACTCCGGGCGGATAAGGGGGGCTATTATATCCGGGGCAAAGTGGAGGTTTTTCGGATCACCAATCCCCACGATAAGGTCCTGGCCGCGCTGGCGCAGAGCGGTAAATCCGTGACTATAGTGGCCAAGCCCCACGGGGACTACCTGGAAATTATCACCATCGACGGCAAGCCTTACCCGGGGGTGGAGAAGCCCAAGGCCCAATAACCCTCACCGGATCGTGGACCGTAACCATTCTCAGGCCGGGCCTCAGTCTCCCGGGATTAATCACCATTGCCGACCTGTCCGGGGGACTTTGGCCCGGGCCGCCAAAACGGTGCGGCCCCAGGGTAATCCTTTTTTTAACCATCGGAGGTATTAAATGACGCGGTCTTCCTTAGTCAAGGGCCTGCTCCCGGTTGTCCTCAGCCTGACCCTGGCAGCCTGCGGCAATCCCCAGGAACAAGCCCGCCTCAAGTTGGGCCGGATGAACGTCAAGTATAATGAGGATTCCTTCGTGGAGCGGGCTCGGGACGGGGATGCATTGGCAGTGGCGCTCTTTCTCCAGGCCGGCATGTCCCCCAACGCCACCAACCAGCAGGGAGAGACCCCTTTGCTGGCCGCGGCCCGCTTCGGACGTCAGGAAGTGGTGCGGCGGCTCCTGGCCCAGGGCGCGGACCCCAACTTCAAGGATCGCAAGTTTGGGGCCCCGCCCTTAAGCTGGGCCGCGGTGAAGGGCTATCCCACAATTATCAATCTCCTCCTGGAAAAGGGGGCGGACCTCAAGGCCAAGGATGAGAAAAACGGCATGACCGCTCTTCTCTCTGCGGCCATGGGGGGCAAGACCGAGGCCATCAAGATCCTGTTGACCAAAGGCGCGGAGATCAACGCCACGGATAACCAGAACCGCACCGCTCTCATCTTGGCGGCCCATTATGGCCGCACCCAGGCGGTGCAGTTATTGCTGGATCAAGGGGCTGACCCCAAGATCAAGGAGCAGCAGCAGGGTTTGACGGCCCTCATGGCCGCAGTGACCCGGGGCAAAACCGACGTGGTCAAAGCCTTGGTGGAGAAGGGGGTGGGGATCAACACCCCGGACAACTGGGGCAAGACCCCGTTGATGTGGGCGGCCCAGGGGGGACGTCAGCAGGAGCTGCAACTCCTTTTGGCGAAGGGGGCCGAGATCAACGCCAAGGACCGGGACGGCAGGACCGCCCTGGATCTGGCCCGGATTTACCGGCAGAAGAAGGCCGAGGAGATCCTGCTCCAGGCCCGGGCCCAGGCCGGGACCGGAGCGGTCAGCCCGCCCCAGGGCGAACCCGCAGCCAGGCCGCCAGCAGCCAAACCCGCCGGCCAGACCAAAGGCCAAGGACACTAAGGTCTCTGGCGCTTGCACCTCATACCAAGTCGCAATCTAACGGCAAGTTTCTTGTAGGGGCGAACCTTGTGTTCGCCTGCCCGCACAGGGCGAATAAAAGGTTCGCCCTTACAGTTCAATGTCTTTTGATGGCGAAATGGTATCAAAAGGCCCGCAGTCGGCTGCGGGCCTTTTGCTTTTCCGGCCGCGCCAGGCTTCTTAAGTTAAGTCGCACCGGGATCAGCCCAGGCGGCCCCCCCCAATCTGGGGATTCACAACTGGAGGCGCTGCTGCCTGAAAATGATGGAACCGCGGCTGGTTGTGGCTCCGGCCCCCCAAAGATTAAGGGCCGCCAGAGGGGCGGCCCTTAACTCGTTGGAACTCCCAACTTAATGGCTGCTAATTGTCGAGGAGCAAGAGCTGGTTGGACGGCACGTTCATGCCCCTTCTATTATAGCCATTCATGACGGGGATATAGGGGCGCATCATCTCATTGTCCTCATGGTCAATGATATGGCAGTGCCAGACGTAACCCGGGCCATAGGTGGGGTCAAAGGGATAGAGGTTTTGCCCCGGGGTGACTCCGCCCACGGCAATATCCTGGGGGGCCCAGCGCACGATGACCCGGGTCACCTGGGCGGGATACATGACAAACGTGTCTTTCCAGCCCCGTTCTTGGGGGAGCGGCGGGGTCAGGGTCCCAGGGATCAGGAAGGGCGAGACCGCCGGGTTGCCGCCGATGGCCCCGTCAGCATTGGGGGTGTTGTAATAGTTGGGCGGCCCGTAGGCGTCCAGGGCTACCCCTCCGGGAAAGGCGGCATCGTAGGCTGCCAGGTAGCCCACGTCGTCGTAAGATTCCCGGTTAATGAGCTGGAATTGCACCAGGTGCAGATGGATGGGATGGGCGTCTCCCGTGGTGTTGATGATCTCCCACACCTCCGTGGAACCCACCTGGGGCAATTCCGTGAGATGGTTGGGGCCCAGTAACGACGAGCCCGGCACTGGGGACATGGTCCCTGCCCGCAGGCCCCCCCATTTGGTGTTGTTCACCAGCACCTCTTCGGGCCCCCCCGGACCCATGACCTCCCGGAGGGTTAGTTGGCGCTTTTTGCTAACCTGCACCCCGGGATTGATCCCGCCGTTGCCGTCAGCCAGGCGGACGATGGCCGGCGGCTGATTGGCGCCGCCCCGCAATCTGGCATTGCCTGCCCCTGGGTTAAAGGAAGTATCGGGACCGGTGTAATCCCGATTTACCCGGAATTGCAGGAGTTGGGCAGTGGTGGCCGGATCGACGGGGTCCCCGTCCGGGAACGGCGCATTGGCGGTATTGTAGGCAATAAAGTTTTGTCCATAGAAACCGCCAAAGTCAATGATCAGGTCGTAGCGTTCGCCAGGGGCGATGAGCAGCCGGTTCGTCAGCGTGCTGGAGACCCTGACGGGCCTATCCAGAAGCCCTCCGTCAGTGCCGATAACATAGATGGGGGGAGTTGCAGTGGTAAAGGGACTCGCATTCTCGAAATGGATTTCATAGAAACGGGCGTTGGAGCCGTTCAATAGCCGGACCCGATAGCGCCGGGGCTGTACTTCAAAGTAGGGCCAAGACCTGCCGTTGACCACGATTACGTCCCCAAAAAACTCGGGATTCCAGAAGGGGTGAATGTCGGGGTTCGGCGGCGGACCGTTCAGTCCCGCCGGATAACCGTCGGGGAAGAGCAACTGGCCGGTGGTGTCGAATTGCCGGTCCTGAATGACCACTTCTATTTCCTGATTGCCCGCGGGGAGATTGAGCCCCGTGCCGGCAATCCCGGTGTCGTACTGGTCACGGAGGAACCAGAACGCGGCCAGCCCGGCATAGACATTGGTGCGGGTGCCACCCAAGAGGTGGTCGTGGAACCAGAGGGTGGCGGCTTCCTGGAGATTGGGATAGCTAAGGGCGTTGGTATAATAACCCGGGCCTCTGATGGCGCCGGCGGCCAAAGGTGAGTTCTTGGGTCCTTCGCCTCCCGGGGTCCACCAGGCGTCCGGACCGCCGTCGAAATCCGACCGCACCTCGCCGCCGTGCAAATGGGGCACCACTGCCTGGGGTCCGGAGTAGGGTTCCATCCGCGCCGGGTCGTTCATCATCAGATTCAGGGGATTGGCCCAATGGATGGACTGATCCACCGTGATGTATCTCTGGAGGATGGGAAAAGTAGTGGCAGTACCCAGGTTATTGGTGTAGGTGGTCACCGTGGTGCCCGCCCCTTTATGGGATTCCACGGTGAAGCCGGGATAAAGATGGGGGGCGCCGCCCACTTTGTAGCCCCAGACATAGGTGCCCAGCCTCGGGTTGAAGGTGATGCCGGGGTATGGGGTAATGGATGAAGGCAGAGTCGCATAAAAATTGTCAGGCAACACCTTCTGTTGAAATTCATCGTAAGAGACGGCCAAGGCAGTGCCGGCTTGCACCCTGGCGCCCACGAAAACCGGCAGAGGGGTGACGTATTTGTTGACACTGGCCCCCAACAATGCCGTTTGGGGAATCTGTTTGCTGGCCATGGCGCTCACGTGCATCCCCCCGACTAGGGTCACAGCCGTCATGAAAATAATCCATATCCAGGTCTTTTCTTTCATAAAATTGCCTCCCTCCGACCTCTGTATTTTATTATGTCCGGGTTAACTCCCTGGGATGCGGGTCACCATGGCATGGATTATCTAAATTTTCTTTGGCTTCCCTGAGCAGCGCCCGGAAAAATCTACTCCCTTCTCTACTGATAACCTCAAACCAGCCCCCTGATTGTTTAATTCGCCTCCAGTGACTACGCAAACAATCAAGTGGCTATAATGACAATGGGGTATAGATGGGAGGAGGTGGAAATATTCCCCGTGGCTTTATGCTAATGATTAAAGACTCTTGCTCAATAGGTATAATCACCTAATGATAAATAGGCACTAATACCTATTTTGTAGTAGGTCCCCATGCCTATTCTCGTCTCTGGGGAGCTGTAAGGGCATTTTTTGGGAGAAAAAAGGAATTTTCCACCAAAACCGAGTCTGTTTTATCTCTCAACCTGCAAACCTGATGATGGGGGAGCAAAAGGACCTCAGGCCCACACCGCCCGGTAGTGGTGAGCCGGGGGAAAGATGGCAGGGAAAGTCCCAGGGAGCCGCCTGGGATGATCAGGGGATAGGGGGAGGAGAAAGGCAAAAGAGAGCGCGGCTGATTCGCCGGGACCGGTAATCAACTCCAGGTTCAGTTAGATTTTGTTATAATCAAACTCAGGGAATGGTTAAACCAGGATAGATTGGCCAATGACGCTTGCCCCCTGTTTCTCCACCACCTTTTTAAGCCTCGCAGGTCTCTGGATATGCCCCAGGTCCACGCCGATTCTGCCAAACCCAGGCTAACCGAGGGAGCGGAGGTAGATCTGACCATCGACAAGCTGGCCTTTGGGGGGAAAGCCCTGGGCCGGGTGGCCGGGTGCGTGGTCTTCGTGAACCAAGCCCTGCCAGGGCAGAGGGTGCGCGTGCGCATCACCAATAAAAAATCAAAGTTCGCGGAAGCTCAGGTAATTCAGCTTCTGGCCCAGTCTCCGGTCTATTCCCCCCCTTTCTGCCGGCATTTTGGCTTCTGCGGCGGTTGCCAATGGCAAGACCTGGACTATGAGGAACAGTTGCACTGGAAAAGGGTGCAGGTGCAGGAATGCCTCCGGCACCTGGCGGGCCTCACCCCCGGGCGGATCCTGCCCCCGGTGGCCTCGCCGCACCCCCGTTATTACCGCAACAAAATGGAGTTCACCTTTGCCCCCCGGGGCTGGCTGCCGGCGGCCGACCGCGGCCGGCAAGACAAGTCCCAGGGGGCCTGGGCCCTGGGGCTGCATGTGCGGGCCTCCCGGGACCAGATCTTCGATCTGGAGGAATGCTTTCTCCAGTCCCCCCAAGCCACGGCCATCCTTAAGGAGGTTCGCTCCCTCTGCCGGCAGAGCGGCCTCCCCCCGTACAACCCCAAAAACCGTCGGGGGTTCTGGCGATTTCTGGTGCTCCGGGAGAGTAAGCGCACCTCCCAGATATTGGCGCACCTCATCACCACCCACCAGGGGGAGGCGGCCGCCATCGACGCCCTGGGGGAGCGCCTGCAGGCCCGCTTTCCGGCTCTCACCACCCTGGTGCATTCCCGTAGCCGGCAAAAGGCCCAGGTGGCCAGGGGGGAATCCAGTCGGACCTTATGGGGATCGGGGTATATTGAAGAGCAGCTCTGCGGTCTGCGTTTGCGGGTCTCGGCCCAATCGTTCCTGCAGACCAACACCGCCGCGGCGGAAGGCCTTTATGAGGCTGTCAGTGGCTTGGCAGAGTTAACCGGCCGGGAGACGGTCTGGGATCTTTACTGCGGCGCGGGCAGCATCGCCCTCTCCCTGGCCTCCCGGGCGCGCCGGGTGGTGGGATTTGAGCTGGTTCCGGAAGCCGTAAAGGATGCCTACCTCAATAGCCGGCTCAACGGCCTGGACAATTGCCATTTCCTGGGAGGAGATTTAAAGGAACGGCTCCGGGAGACCTGGAGGCAAGGGTCCCAGCCCCTCCCGGAGGTGGTGATCACCGACCCGCCCCGGAGCGGCATGCACTTGCAAGTGGTGCAAGCCCTGAAGGAGCTGGCCCCCAGAAGGATCATTTATGTCTCCTGCAACCCGGCCACCTTGGCCAGGGATTTGGCCCTCCTGGGGGATCGCTACGAAATATTGACCATCCAGCCCTTCGATCTCTTCCCCCATACGGCCCACATCGAAAGCGTCACCCGCCTGGAACGGCGGCAGGCGGCGCCCTGAATTATTTCCGGGCCCTCTTTCCCTGGCAGTACCTCATGGGCCCTGGGCCCACCCGAAAATGATGAAAAAATTTGGCGGGCCTCTAGCCCGCCTCGGTAATCCGCCCTGGCCGGAAAGCCTGGGCCCCCGACCCTTGGGAAAAGCTCTAAGCCATCAAACTTCCAAGTCCAGCAACAGCCTCTCCAGCATCTGTTGATCCCCGTCCACGAATTCCACCCCAAAACCGGGGGGAAAAGTCTCGATCTGGCCCGCATTGATCCAGGCGATCCGCCCCCGGCAGCGAAGGATGGGATCATCCAGGCCAAAGGAGATTTCCAGGTCAATGGGGCTGTCCACCGGCAACAGATGACTGGTAATGATGAAGACCCCCCCCGGGCAAATGTCCTGGGTCAGGCTTTCGAAGGCCAGTTTGGGGTTCATGCAGCTGACCTGCAGCTGGCGGTGGTGGCGGTAATGGCGGCGTTGGTCGAGCATGGGTGGATCGCGTCCCTCATGGTCAAGATGGCAATCTTAGGTTTTCTGGGAATCTCAGCCGTGGTCACCGCTGGAAAAATGGGGGTCTCTCCAGTCCCGCGGGTAACCTCCTGGTTTTCCTCTTCTACCTGTATTTTATTTCGGCAAAAAGTTACTTTTTCTTCAGTTTTGGCGTCATTTTCAGAAAAAGGGATGGACGCTCAGTGGTGGTCTGCGTGAGGTGCTCCCCCCAACCCCCTCCCCGCGCGGGGAGGGGGAGTTTGTTATCAACGTGTTCCAGATATTAATATAGAATAGAGAAGAAAAACGACGTTGCCTTGGCGGATAACCAGAAAACCATGAAAATTTTCAGTGCGGGCGTCCCCGCCCCCTGATTCCTTTCCCTTTGAATTTTGCACCTTGAACTTTGCACTGAAGCTTTAAAGGAGATAACGACCATGTCCGCGGTGGAATTTTTGGATATTTCCGGGGCCACCCACGAAGACCCCCGGGGCTTCGTCTTCTTCCCCTGGCAGGAAGGGGCCCAAGAGCCCCAGGACCTGCTGCGCACCTTCCACCTGGTCTCCATCGCCCCGGGCCAGGTGCGGGGCAATCACCTCCATCCCGGACACCGGGAATACCTTTTTACTTTTCACGGCGCCGGGGTGCTGCTCTGGGAAGACCCTCCCGGCCAGGTGCAGGAGAGGCTGCTCACTGGCAATAGCACCCTGATCCGCATCCCCCCGCACATCCCCCATGCCCTGCGCAATCCCGGCCCGGAGATTCTCTATTTGCTGGCCTGGAGGGAGCCAATTGAGGGCAGTCCCACCGAACCCGAAACCCTACGCCGTCTCTTAACTGGTGCGGAATGAGGAAAATATCAATCCTCATATAGTTACCTCCGGCCTGGCGAAAAAATTTTGTACAGCACCGCCGCGGCCAGGGCCACCCAGATGAGTATCGGCAACCAGGCCTTGCCTACTCCCATGCTGATTATTTCTTCCGGCAATTTCGGCAGGGCGCTGATATAGGGAGTCATGGTAAGAGCCATCAAGAGAGAGGTAAACAGCATCACTACCGCGATATTAATCAAATCTAAAGAAGAAAAGGCATAGTAACCGGTGATGACCAGCAGCAGCAGATAGACGAGCATGATCATCGTCTGCTGTCCCTGCAGGACCTTTACTGCACCTGTCCACAGATGGGGGTTAATGGCCAAGAAAATAAGTTTCAAGAGGATGATAACCGCAAAAAGGCCCGCCAATATTCTTTTCGCCCGCATCTCCGCCCCTCCTTATATCAAGTCGCAATCTAACGGCAATTTTCTTGTAGGGGCGCACCTTGTGTTCGCCCGCCCACACAGGGCGAATACAAGATTCGCCCCTACAGTTCAATGTCTTTTGATTGCGAAATGGTATTACAATTCCCTGAACCCAAACCCCTTGGGATTTGGCGCACCGCGCCAGATATAGCATTTGCCAAAAGTTCTTTCCTCTTATCCCCTCTCCCCCCAGCGGGGGGAGAGGGTTAGGGTGAGGGGGGGCGGAAAAAACTTTTGGCAA